>JAIESL010000002.1 GCA_019746095.1 Caulobacteraceae bacterium | reverse complement strand
TTCGTAGTCTGATGCTCTATCCAGCTGAGCTACGGGCGCGCTTGGCCGCGAACGGCGAGGGCGGGTATCTAGCGGAGCCGGGGGCAGGGGGCAAGGGCTGTCGGACCGGTTTTCCGCGATCGGCGTGAAGGGCGCTGGAACGGCGTCGGAACGAGGGGTTTCGTTCTCCCGGATGGCGGGCCAAGGTGGTCCGGCTTACTGCCTTGCCCGAATGAGTGCGCCATGACCGACTCCCCACACCGTCCGCTGCGTGCCGCCACGGCCGCTGTCGTTGCGGCGGCGCTGGCGCTGGCGGGGTGCGCGGGCGGATTACCCCTGCCCTGGACATCGACCGGCTCGACGGCCGCACTGGTGCCTGCCGTGGCCCCGGCTCCCATGGCCCGGGGCCCGTTTGTGGCTGCGGCCAATCCCCTGGCCGTCGAGGCGGGGTTGAAGGTGTTGCGCGCGGGCGGGTCAGCGGTCGATGCGGCGGTCGCGGTTCAGGCGGTCCTGGGCCTGGTCGAGCCGCAGTCGTCCGGCCTCGGCGGCGGTGCCTTCATGATGGTGTTTGACGCCGGCACCGGCGAGGTCACCAGCTATGACGGGCGCGAGACCGCGCCGGCGGCAGCGACGCCGGAACTGTTCTTCGAGAACGGCCGGCCCCTCGGCATCGGCGATGCCATACTGAGCGGCCGGTCGACCGGAGCACCCGGGGCCGTGGCCATGCTGGCCATGGCGCAGGCGGCGCACGGCCGGCTGCCCTGGAATGCGCTGTTCGGTGATGCGGAGCGGCTGGCGCGCGACGGCTTTGTGGTCAGCCCTCGCCTGGCCGGCTTCATCGCCGCGACGCGGGGGCAGGCGCGGACGCGCTGGGCCAATGCCTATTTCACCAAACCGGACGGCACGCGCTATGTCGCGGGCGATGTGCTGCGCAATCCGGCCTATGCCCGGACCGTGGCCGAGCTGGCGGCAGGCGGGGCCGAGGTCTTCTATCACGGCCGGGTCGCGCAGGAGATCGCCGCCACGGTGGCCGAGGAGCCGCGTCCCGGCGCGCTGACGGTCCAGGATATCGCCGCCTATGAGCCGATCGAGCGAGGAGCCCTGTGCCGGCCCTACCGGATCTATGTGATCTGCGTGCCGCCGCCGCCGTCCAGTGGGGTCGCGGTCCTGCAGCTGCTGGCCATGGCCGAACAGACCCCCGACATCCTCGGCGGCCCCGACAGCGTCGAGGCCTGGACCGCCTTCGCCCAGCTCCAGCGGCTGATGTACGCCGACCGGGATCGCTATGTCGGGGACCCCGGCTTTGTGAGGGTTCCGGTGCAGGGCCTGCTGGACCCCGGCTACACGGCCGCGCGAGCGGCCCTGGCACCGGGTCTGACCGGTGCGGCCGAGGCGGGCACGCCGCCCGGCGGCGTCCTGGCCGGGCTGGATGAGACGCACGAGCCGGCGGGGACCTCCCATCTGGTCGTCGTCGACGCCGAGGGGAATGCGGTCAGCATGACCACCACGGTCGAGAGCGTGCTGGGCTCCGGCCGGATAGCGGCAGGCTTCTTCCTCAACAACCAGCTGACCGATTTCTCGTTCTCGCCGACGCGGGCCGACGGCACCCCGGCGGCCAATGCGGTGGCGGCCGGCAAGCGTCCGCGCTCGTCGATGTCGCCGATCCTCATCCTTGATCGGGAAGGTCGGCTGGTCGGGGCCTTGGGGTCACCGGGGGGGCCTTCCATTCTGGCCTATAATGCGCGGGCGCTGATCGCCATGCTGGACTGGGGCCTGCCGGTGCAGGACGCGTTCAACCTGCCCAATCTGGTGGCCCGGGGCGACGGCTTCGGTGCGGATACGGAGCGGTTTTCCGAGGCCCTGCGGGCCGGGCTGGCGGCGCGGGGGGTGAGCCTGCGGGCCAATGACAGCGAAACCTCGGGCCTGCACGGTGGGATCTGGCGTCAGGGCCCGGACGGCTGGGCCTGGGACGGCGGTGCCGACGACCGACGTGAGGGGGTGGCGCGGACGGGGCTCACGCCCTAGGGCCCGGGACTTACTCCGGCTTGATCGACAACTGGAAAGCGAGGACGCCTTCGGAGACGTCGGTGTCGACGCCCTGGCCGAGGCGCACGCCGTCGACGCCCATCTCGCGATAGATCAGGCCGATCGAGCTCTGCACGGGGCCGCGCCGCATGGCCACACCGAGGGAGGCGTCGCCTAGGAAGACGCCGGAGTCATGGCTGACCCCCGAGCGGGCGAAATCGCCATCACGGGTGCGGGCCCAGTTATAGCCGACCGCCCGGCCTGACCCGGCCGCATACAAATACCAGCGCGGACGATCGCCGAAGGCTAGGTCGCCCTCCGGTACCAGCCGGTTGAGGTCGGGTCCGATCCGCAGGGTCGCTCCGGCCTCGGTCGAGCCGCCGCGCGATCCGAGGCCGATGCCGACATGGGGCGTCAGGGTGACGTCGAGGCCGGACGCCGTCTGACCCAGGACCCCGGTCCAGCCGCGCGTATAGGTCAGGTCATAGTGTTCGGCCTCATAGGCCGCAGGATCGAGCGGCCCGGGCGGCAGGGGCGAGCCGTCCGCCCGGCGCAGCGGACCCTCGGTGCGCAGCCGCAGACGGTCGTCGAAGGCATTGTTCTCGAACCAGACATCCTTGCTGGCCGCCGCCCAGGGCGAGGCGCGATCCCGGGTGGGGGTATAGTCTGTCCAGTCCTTGCTCGATCCGAGGTCCGGCCGTTCCGGATCGATGAAGCGGGCGTCGCGGTCGATCCGCGTCAGCAGGTCGGACACGGTCTCCGGGCGGTCGCGGGCTACGACCCACGGGCTGGAAAGGGCAACCTGGGCGGAGCTCGTCGGAGGCGTTTCCGGCAGGGAGTCCAAAGCGGACGCCGGGGCCGGACAGGCCACAGTCGCCAACACTCCGAACGCAACAACCGCCATACGCATCAACGGTCCTCCCGATCCGTTAACAGCCCCAATCCTGCACGATGCAGGCGGTCTCGCCAACAGACTTTTGCTTCGGCGGACGAACGTCAGACGATCGGCAAGGTTCCGGGGGCACGGATGCCCCCGTTCCCGGGACGATCACTGGCAGGCCAGGCACTCGTCATAGTCGGTCGGGGCCGCGCTGAAGAGGTCGGGCTGGTTGGGGTCAATCTCTTCCTCGGCCTTGTTCTCCGCGCCCGCAAAGGCCGCGCGCTGAACCGACTTGGAGCGCAGATAGTAGAGCGATTTCACGCCCTTCTCCCAGGCGGACCAGTGCAGCATGTGCAGGTCCCATTTGTTGACGTCGCCCGGGATGAACAGGTTGATCGACTGGGCCTGGCAGATTTCCGCGGCGCGGTCGGCCGACAGTTCGACGATCCAGCGCTGGTCCAGCTCGAAGGCGGTCTTGAAGATGGATTTTTCGTCGTCCGTCAGGCCTTCGAGGTGCTGCACCGAACCCTCGTGCTCGAGGATCGAGTTCCACACCGCCTCGGTGTCGATGCCTTTTTCGCCCAGGATCCGCTCGAGATAGGGGTTCTTGACCGCGAACGAGCCCGACAGGGTCTTGTGGGTATAGATGTTGGCCGGGATCGGCTCGATGCCGGCCGAGGTGCCGCCGCAGATGATCGAGATGGAGGCGGTGGGGGCGATGGCCAGCTTGTGGCTGAAGCGCTCCAGCACGCCACGCTCGGCGGCGTCTTCGCAGGCACCCTTTTCTTCGGCCAGCAGGCGGCTGGCCTTGTCGGCCTCGCGGCGCAGGTGTTTGAACAGCCGCATGTTCCACGACTTGGCCATGGCCGATTCAAAGGCCACGCCCTGCGCCTGCAGGAAGGAGTGGAAGCCCATCAGGCCCAGACCCACCGACCGCTCGCGCTTGGCCGAATAGACGGCCGCAGCCATGGCGGGCGGGGCGCGGCGGATGAAGTCTTCCAGCACATTGTCGAGGAAACGCATCACGTCCTCGATGAAGCGGGGCTCCTCGCGCCATTCCAGGAAGCTTTCGGCATTGACCGAGGACAGGCAGCAGACCGCGGTGCGGTCGACGCCCAGGTGGTCGCGGCCGGTGTGCAGGGTGATCTCCGAGCACAGGTTGGACTGTTTCACCGACAGGCCGAGATCGCGTTGATGCTGCGGCAGCTGGCGGTTCACGGTGTCGGAGAAGATCAGATAGGGCTCGCCGGTCTGCAGGCGAATCTCGAGGATCTTCTGCCACAGGGTGCGGGCGTCGACCGTCCTCACTACCGCCTGGTCCTTGGGCGACAGCAGGTCGAAGGACCGGCCGTCGCGGACAGCTTCCATGAAGGCGTCCGAGATGTTGATGCCGTGGTGCAGGTTCAGGGATTTGCGGTTGAAGTCGCCCGACGGCTTGCGGATCTCGAGGAACTCCTCGATCTCCGGATGGTGGACGTCGAGATAGACCGCCGCCGAACCACGGCGCAGCGAGCCTTGGCTGATGGCCAGCGTCAGGGAGTCCATCACGCGGATGAAGGGGATGATGCCCGAGGTCTGTCCCGCGCCCTTGACCTTCTCGCCGATCGACCGGACGCCGCCCCAATAGGTGCCGATGCCGCCACCGTTGGAGGCCAGGGCGACATTCTCGTTCCAGACCGACTGGATGCCGTCCAGGCTGTCGGCGACGGCGTTCAGGAAGCAGCTGATCGGCAGGCCGCGATCGGCACCGCCGTTGGACAGCACCGGCGTCGAGGGCATGAACCAAAGCTTGGACATATAGTCATAGACGCGCTGGGCGTGCTCGTGGTCGTCGGCATAGGCCGTGGCGACCCGGGCGAACATGTCCTGGTAGCTCTCGCCCGGCAGCAGATAGCGATCTTCCAGCGTCTTCTTGCCGAAGTCGGTCAGCAGGTCGTCGCGGGTCCGGTCCAGCTGCAGGGAGCGCACAACGGACAAATGGGGACGCGCCGCCACATCGCCGTCGACAACCGACGGAAATTCAACCGTCTTCAACGCTTCACCGCCTGCCATGATCCGCCCCGAAAGTTTGTCGATACGCCAGATGTTGTGTGGTCAACATCATTACAGCGCTAAATGTGGTTCATGATTGGTTACTGGCCAAGCCCTCAAATTTCAGGTGAGGGCCAACTTCCTTGATGACATTTTCGTATCAGCCCCCATCGGGAGTGATTCGATCTAGCCACAAACCAGCCGCATTCAGCCACCGTGGGCTTTGCGGCCCCGACCAGCTTCCTGTGTGCGATCCGACAGGATTGTGGAAATAAACTTGAGCCGGAACGTCCCACAAGCGTGACCCTTTGCGATCCATGACCTCTTTCCAGTTCCGCCCTTTCCTGCGCCGGATATTGCGCCTCGCACGGACCGAAATCGCGGTCGTGACCGCCCTGTTTGTCATCGCCCTGGGGGTGATGGCCTTTGTCGAGCTCGCCGGCGATATGACCCGGGCCGACGGCCAGGCCTTCGACCAGGCCGTGCTGGCCTGGATGCAGCCGGTCGCGGGAGACCCGCGCGGGCCCTGGTGGCTCGAGAAGGCCGCGACCGATCTGACCTCGCTCGGCGGCATATCGGTCCTGACCCTGTTCGCCCTGGTCGCGATCGCCTTCCTTCTGCTTCAGCGCAAACGTCTGTCGGCCCTGCTGCTGGTGCTGGGCCTCAGCGGCGGCATCACCCTCAGCGAGGGGCTCAAGGCCCTGTTCGAACGCCAGCGCCCGCCGGCGGCCTATCAGGCGGTCGAGACCCTGAACGCCAGCTTCCCTTCGGGTCACGCCCTGCTGGCGACCGTCTTCTACCTGACCCTGGGAGTGATGCTGGCCCGCGCCTTCCCGCGTAAGCGCCTCAAGGCCTTCGTCCTGGGGGTCGCCCTGACCGTGGCGCTGCTGATCGGCCTGACCCGGGTCTATCTGGGAGTCCACTGGGCCTCGGACGTCTTTGCGGGCTGGTGTGCCGGTGCGGCCTGGGCCATGGCGCTGTGGCTGGTCGCCCATGCGGTACAGCGCAGCCAGGCGGTCCGCTCCGTCGGACCGCATGACGAGGTCATGCCGCCCGCGCCGGAACCGGACACGCCGCCTGCCGCCATCCGGGAGTAGTCGCCCGCGCGGCCCAGCGGGGGTCGCGTCCGAACCCTACCTCCCGCCCGGCGACAGCGGCGCATTCCGGATGGCCCGGCGGGCCGACTCCGGGCCATTGCGCCTGATTTGTTTACGTCTTGCCACTAACAGTCCCCATATTGGGTATGGCCGGAGGAAACCGGTTGCAGGGTCATTGGCGCTTGTTCAGGCATGAAGCGGGCCGCATCGCGGGCCCGCCTGCCTGGCTGTATGTGCTGCTCTTCGCAGCATCGCAGCTGATCGGCCACTGGAGCGTGGCGACCTTCGACGCGGTCGCCGTCTGGCTGTCGAACGGCATCCTCGCCGCAGCCCTGCTGCAACTGCATCGCCGGCCGGCCGTGGCCGTGCTGACGGCCTGCTTCACCATCAATCTGTTCAGCAATATCATCCGCGGCGACGTCGGCATGCTGCTGTGGCTGAACGCGCTCATGAATATGGGCGAGGCCTTCCTGTGTGCCTTCCTGGCCCGGCGGTTCTGCGGCGCTGCGCTCGACATGCGCCGGCCCAGGCGTCTGTTGGCCTTCGCCGGCTACGCTGCAGTCCCTTCGGTCGCCCTTGTCGCCGCCATCGGCTTCGGTCTGGTTATGCTGGACCGCCAGACCGGCTTCACCACCGCCACCGTATTCGCCATCTATTCCTTCGTGCTCGTCGAGTTGCTTGGCCTGCTGCTGGTCACGCCGATCCTGCTGCTGATCGCGCGAGCCCATCGCTTCCGGGGCATGACCCGCGCCAGCGCCTCCGAGGCCGTGGGCCTGTTCGTGCTCATGA
Organism: Caulobacteraceae bacterium; assembly: GCA_019746095.1. Taxonomy (GTDB): domain Bacteria; phylum Pseudomonadota; class Alphaproteobacteria; order Caulobacterales; family Caulobacteraceae; genus Brevundimonas. The sequence continues at coordinate 188,464 of JAIESL010000002.1, read as the reverse complement.
TTGTCGTGACGACGGCGGCCTTCTGGCAGAACGACCTGTCCATCGCCTACCTGACTTTCCTGCCGATGTTGCTGATCGGCCTGCGGCTGTCCCCGACACGGACTGCGGCGGCCCTGATCCTGCTGGCCGGCATCACCGGGGTGGCGACCCTGACCGGGCACGGCCCTGTGCATCTGAGCCGGCTCGCGGACGTCCCGGGCCTGGAGACGGTTTCGCCCATGCTGCGCCGGATGGGCGGCTACAGTCTCTATCTCCTCGCCATAGTCGCTACCGTCCTGCCGATCTCGACCGTCATGACGGAACGCCGCCGGCTCGAGGAACGCCTGCGGGCCCGAACACTCGCCGCCCAGGAGGCCCGCCGGAAGGCCGAGGAAGCCGCGGCGGCACGCTCCCGCTTCCTGGCCATGATGAGCCACGAGATGCGCACGCCGCTGAACGGCGTGGCCGGCTTCGCCGACGTCCTGGCCGCCCGCCCCGGTCTCGATGCCGAGGCCGTGCGCCAGGCCCGACAGATCCGGGAATCCAGCGACGGCCTGCTCATGCTGGTCGAGGACATTCTCGACTTCGCCCGCGGCGACGACCTCCTGACCAATGAGCCGCTCGACCTCGCCGGGGTGGCCCGCGAGACCGTCACCGCCAGCCTTGCCGCCGCCCGCGCGCGCGGGCTCAACCTGCACATCGACGATCATCTGCCGGCCCAGGCCCGCTTTGCGGGCGACCGGCGCGCCCTGCGCCAGGCCCTGCATCCCCTGGTCGCCAATGCCGTCAAATTCACCGAACAGGGCGAGGTTGTGGTCCGGCTGGACCGCGCCGGCGACGGCGTCTGTATCCGGGTCTCGGACACCGGCTGCGGTATCGACCCATCGATCCTGCCAGACCTGTTCGAAGCCTTTGCCCAGGGCGACGCCTCGATCCGTCGCAACCATTCGGGCGCAGGCCTGGGTCTGGCCCTCGCCGCGCGATATGTCCGGCGCATGGGAGGACGGATCGAGGTCGACAGCCGGCTGGGCGAGGGCTCGACCTTCACCCTGCACCTGCCCTTCGCCCGCGCCGCCGATGTCATCCCGGACGTCCGCCCGACGGAGGACGACGCGGCTTCCCGCGATGACGCGGGGCATGCCCCCCGCGTGCTCGTCGTCGACGACCATCCGGTCAATCGCGAGGTCGCCCGGATCATGCTCGAGGCTTTCGGCTGCGATGTGGTCGAGGTCTGTGACGGCCAGCAGGCCCTGGATGCCGTGGCCCAGCAGCCCTTCGATCTGGTGCTGATGGACGTCCGGATGCCGCATATGGACGGACTGGAGGCCACGCGCCGCATCCGCGCCATGCCCGGGGCAGCCGGTGCCCTGTCCATCGTGGCCATGACCGCCGACGCCATGCCCGAGGATGTGAACCGCTGCCTCGCCGCCGGCATGAACGCCCATATGGCCAAGCCGATCAACCAGACCGGCCTGTTGTCGATGGTCAACCGGGCCCTGACCGGCGACCTCCCGGTCGCCCGCGTCACCCTCGAGGCCGAGGCGGCCTGACTTCCGGCTTCGGCGACCGGGCCGCCCTCCTGGAAGGGCCGGCACCGTCAGGTCCCGGACGGCCGCGCCGCGAAACCGTCCGGACCACCACAGCAAGGGCCGTGGCTTGTCCCCAGCGGCGTCCCCAGGGACCTGTGCTGGACCTACCACATCTAGCGGTCGCGGAAAAAGTGATCGCAATATAGCCGTAATTCGGCTTGGCATGGGGGCCGTCCGCCCGCATGGTGAATCTTCAATCCCGGATTCGCTTCCAGAGCCCCGTACCGATGAACGCGCACGTCTCGATCAAACCCGGCACTCCCGGCCTGCTCACTGCCTCGGCGGCCTACAAGCCGTTCCGCTATCCGTGGGCCTTCGACATGTGGAAGAAGCAGCAGCAGGTCCACTGGATGCCCGAAGAGGTGCCGCTGGGCGAGGACTGCAAGGACTGGGCGGCCAATCTGACGCCGTCAGAGCGCAATCTGCTGACCCAGATCTTCCGCTTCTTCACCCAGGCCGACATCGAGGTCCAGGACAACTACATGGAGCGCTACGGTCGGGTGTTCAAACCGACCGAGGTCAAGATGATGCTGGCGTCCTTCGCCAACATGGAGACCATCCACATCGCCGCCTACGCCCTGCTGCTCGAGACCATCGGCATGCCCGAGAGCGAGTTCGGTGCCTTCATGGAATACGAGGCCATGCGCGACAAGCATGACTTCATGGGCAAGTTCGGCGTCGAGACCAACGGCGACATCGCCCGGACGCTCGCCATGTTCGGCGGCTTTTCCGAAGGGCTGCAGTTGTTCGCTTCCTTCGCGATGCTGATGAATTTCCCCCGCCAGAACAAAATGAAGGGCATGGGCCAGATCGTCAGCTGGTCGGTCCGCGACGAGAGCCTGCACTGCGACGGCATCATCAAACTCTACCACGCCTTCAACAAGGAGACGGGGGCCGTCACCCAGGAGGTCGCGGACGACATCGTCGAATGCTGCCGCACCGTGGTCGAGATGGAGGACCGTTTCATCGACCTGGCCTTCGAGATGGGACCGGTCAACGGCATGACGCCGGACGACATCAAACAATACATCCGCTTCATCGCCGACTGGCGCCTGCGCCAGTTGCACCTGCCCGAGATCTACGGCGTCAAGGAAAACCCTCTGCCCTGGCTGCAGTCCCTGCTGTCGGGCGTCGAACACGCCAACTTCTTTGAAGCCCGCGCCACCGAATACTCCAAGGCCGCCACCACCGGTTCCTGGCACGGGGCCGAGGGCGTCTGGGGCAGTTTCGACGCCATGATGAAGAAGCGGGCCGAAAGCGCCGAGGCCTGATCAGGCCTCAGGTCCCGGGCTGAACGTAGGGAATCCGCCCGAAGAACCGTCGCTCGTCGCCGCGCGGGTCGTTCTCCATCCGGGGCGGCAGGTCCAAGACCATGGTCTCGCGTCGCTCCAGCGAATAGGGCGTCCAGCTCGGCAGGTCGGCGTGGTTCGGGTCACCGGCGCGGGCGAAGGCCAGCAAGGTCTCGCTCATCCGGTCAGCCATGGCCTGGGCGTCGGGTCCGACTGCGCCTGAGCCCTCGGCACCGACATTGTCCAGCATCAAGGGAATGTCCGAGGTGTGATAGGCGCCGGCCCGGCCGTTGGGCAGGCGGCTCGCCCAGTCCAGCTGATAGACGAAGGCGGGTGACCCCTGCACGGCCCGCATCTCGGCCTCGATCACGGCAGCGCGCCAGCTGCGGGCGGCCGTGGTGGCGCGGATCAGGACCTGGTCGGGGCCCATCTCCGGATGGTTGGCGCGGTACCAGGCCACGACCTCTTCCGGGGCCACATCGATCCGCATCTGCGACGGTGTCAGCCGGGCCGGCAGACTGTCCCAGGTCAGGCCCGCATTGGCCGGGTCGCCGCCGAGGAACATCAGGGTCTCCTCGCGGGTATTGCCAATCATCATCGGGATGTGGGCCGACTGCGGCGCGGCATCGGGCCAGAACGGGTGCCGGGTCAGGCTGCGCCCGTCCAGTACCGGCCCGAAATACAGCGATCCGCCGAGGATGGGGTCGGTCGCCCCCGCCGCCTCGATCAACCGCTCGACCGGCAGGGTGCGGACGGCCTCGATCCGGTCCGGCGTCAGGCCCAGGGCCTCCAGCCAGACCTCGGCCCGTCGGGTAGCGTTCAGCGGTCCCGAGGCCGTCACCTGCTGGCCGCTCATGGTCACGGCGCGATGGAACAGGCCGGCGGCGGCGGGCATGGCCATCAGGGTGGCGATCTTGGCCCCGCCGCCCGACTGGCCGACCAGGGTCACACAGCCCGGGTCGCCCCCGAAGGCCGCGATATTGTCCCGCACCCACTGCAGGGCCAGCACCAGATCCAGCTGGCCCAGATTGCCGCTGTCCTCGAACCCGGGGGCCAACCGCGCCAGCGAGGCGTATCCGAGCGATCCCAGCCGGTGGTTGACCGTGACAACGACCACATCGCCCTTCGCCACCAGCCGTGCCCCGTCGGTGAGCGGGCTGGAGCCGGACCCGGTCGCATAGGCCCCGCCATGGATATAGACGATCACCGGTCGGGCACCGCCCAAGTCGGGGGTCCAGACGTTCAGCCTGAGGCAGTCCTCCGACTGGTTCGGCTCGTTCCCGCGTTGCGGAGAGGCGGGGCCGTAGTCGGCGGCGTCGAGGATGGCGCTCCATCGCTCCGGCCGGATCGGTGGCTGGAAACGCCGTCCGGTCGTGTCCGCCCCGTAAGGAATACCCCTGGCCGCCAGGACAAGGCCGTCCGGCGACAGCCGCACAGGGCCGGACCGCGTCCGGGCCACGACCCCCTGGCCGTCCTGCGCCCTGGCTCTGCCCGTGCCGGCCAGTGCAACCGCCCCCGCCGCCAGCCCCAGCCCACGCCGGGTCAGATGCCCGCGTACCACTCGTAGCCCCGGTCTTCCCAATAGCCACCCTTGCCGCCGCCGAGGTGGGCGAAGCTCTCCACCACCTCGATGCGCTTGATGTATTTGGCGTGTTTGTAGCCCAGCTGCCGCTCGACCCGCAGCCGCAGCGGCGCCCCGTGCGGCACGGGCAGGACCGCTCCGTTCATCTCCCAGGCCAGGATGGTCTGGGGGTGTCGGGCGTCGATCAGGTCGATGCTCTCATAGTAGCGCTCCCCGTCCTCGGTCTGGGTCAGGGCGTCGAAACAGTGGAAGACGATGTAGCGCGCCTCGGGCTTCAACCCGGCCTCATCCAGCAGGGTCTCCAGCCGCACACCTGTCCATTCGGCGATCGAGGTCCAGCCCTCGACGCAGTCGTGTTTGGTGATCTGGCTCTGCGCGGGGCGGGTCCGCAGGTCCGTCAGGCTCAGCGCCAGCGGCCGCTCGACCAGGCCGTCGATGACCAGTTTGTAGCTGGCGAAGCCATCCGCCTTGAGTGCCAGATAGTCGGATGCGGCCGGATCGATCGAACCGTTGGCCTTGAAGTCGGGCGAGATCTCGGCGCGGCTGTAGGTCGGGGCCAGGGCGTTGGGGGGGATGAACAGGCGTTGCGACCGGCGCGTCAGCCCCTCGCCCATCCGTCGCGCCTGCTCGGCCAGACTGGTCCCGGCCTGACCGCAGGCGGCGAGCATGGCGGTGGCGGCCGTGGCCAGGGCGCCGGTCAGCCAGCGACGGCGGTTCATGATGCCTCTCCCGGATTGGCCGGCGGCTTGCGGCGGAGTTTCGGTCCCGCGACAGAGCCGGGCGGCTCGATGACAAACCAGCCGGTGATCATCGAGCGCATATTGTTGAACAGGCCGGTCCAGATCACCAGGCCGACATGGATGACGATGAAGCCGACGATCAGGGCCGCGGAAATGAAGTGCAGTGTCCGCGCCGACTGCCGCCCGCCCATGATGTCCAGAAGAATGCCGCCGATGGCATTGAAGCCCGGCGACATCGACAGGCCGGTGATCAGCATCATCGGCAGGACGACCAGGATCATGGCCAGATAGGTCAGCTTCTGGATGACGTTGTAGGTGCGGGCGTGATCGTCGGTCGGGAAGTGGAAGCGGGCATGTTCCACGACCGAGGGCCCGAACCCCTTGATGTCATCCGTGGTCGGCCACAGGCGGCGACCGAACCGACGGGTGACCAGGCCGAACAGCAGATAGGCCAGACCGTTCAGGACAAAGATCCAGGCAAACAGGAAATGATAGTTGCGCGCATCGGCCAGGTTGCGTCCCTGGGGAATGAGCATCCAGTTGGGGATCGGCGGAATGCTCACCCACGGATCGGCGAAGGTGGAGCGGACCCCCCAGTACAGGTGCGGATGGGCCAGCAGGATGTTGAGCCCGCTCATGATCAGCACGATCACGGCCACGACGTTCAGCCAGTGCGCGACCCGTACCCAGGCAGGGTGCCGCCAGGTGTCCGTTCGGCCATCAGAAAGGGGACGGTCCCCACGGCGAACGGCGGCGGCCCTTGTCCCGGAACGGGAATGCGGGTCCGCCCCGGGCGGGGTGTCGGCGATGTCGGTCAATCTTCCCTCCGGCCCCGCGGCGCAGGACGCTCTCACGACCTCCGGCCGGACGCAACTGCGGACCCGGATACGACCCCTGCAGGTCGAAGGTTACAGGCGGGGATCGAACGCCGTCACGGCACCCCGGCAGAAACGGTCGACGACTGCCTCGACCAGACCGGCACGGACCAGCAGAACCCGCTCGATCCCGGGATAGTCCCGCTCGAGACGATCCAGCAGGGGGGCGAAACCGCCACCCCGCATCTCCAGCGGACCGACCTCGTCGATCACCACGGACCCGGCCGAGCCGAGGGCCTGGCCGATCCGCTGAACCGCCCAGTCGAACGCCGCCTGACGAAACTGGAACCGGCCGACCGGGATCGCGACCTCGTCCCCGACCGGATGCTCAAGCGGCACCTGGTCCCCGGTCGCAATATCCATGAACTGGCGTCCCGCGGGGGATTTCAGCGCCAGCACGCCCGCGACGGTCCGCCCGGCCAGTGCCTCGGATTCGACCCAGGCTGCGGCCCGCCGCGTCTTGCCCGAGCCGATCTCTCCGTGGATCAGGCGGACGCGCACCGCTGGCCTCAATACCTGTCGGGGTTGGTCACACAGGATCGGGGCGAGCGTTGGCAGGCGGCCACCTCGGCAGCCCAGGCGGCACGATCCCGTTCGTAGCGAAGACGGGCGGCCTCGGCGGCGGCGGCCTCGGCCTCCCACTGGGCGCGCTGGGCCTCCAGCCGGGCGGTCTCCGCCCGCCAGCGCGCGTCCTCGGCCTGCCAGGCTGCGGTCCCCTCGATCTCGCGGCGCTCGGCGGCATTGTTGCGGGCGGCGATCAGGTTGTTCAACCGGACGGTCTCGGCGACCTCGGCCGGATCCTGCTCGACTTCCGGGGCTGCGCTGTAGCTTTCACCGCGCAGCCGCAGCCACTCTTCCGAGCCCGGCGTCGGGTCCGCGACGGGCGCTGCCGGAGCCGTGGTCTGGCCGGTGGTCTTGACCGGAGCCTGGCGGAGCGTGGTCTGGGCGAGGACCGGCGCTGCGGTGAGCAGCAGGGCGGCCACGGCGGCGGTTGTGAAGCGGGTCATGAGGGCCTCCGGTACAGCACGGGATGGAGCAAAACTGGGCAGTTTCATCGAGGTTCACCAGCGATAACGCCGATCGGGCGATCTGGCACCCGGGCCCCGATGACGCCGTATCAATGCGGCAGGCGCAGGGCAAAGGTCGTGCCCGTCGGTCCGGTCTCGACCAGGGTGAGGCTCCCGCCGTGACTGGCGGCCAGTTCCCGCGAAATCGCCAGCCCGAGCCCGGCCCCTTCCGATGCCCGGCCACTGACAAAGGGCTCGAACAGATTTTCCGACAGACGTGGCGGGATGCCGGGGCCGTCGTCGGCGATGTGGATCACCCAACTGTCGTCCTCGCTCAGGGCGGTGACGCGAACCACGCCCTTGCGGCCCGTGCGACGGGTCGGGTCGCTCTCGATCGCCTGACGGGCATTGCGCATCAGATTGACCAGTACGCGGTGCAGCTGGTCGGAATCGGCGTGGATGGCCAGTCGGGCCGGGATGGATTTGGTCAGGCGGACCCCCTCGGCCGTCAGGCCCGCGTCCTCCGCCGCCGCCGTGATGGCGGGAGCCAGGGGAATGCGGACCCGCTGGGGCGGAGGCTCTTCACTCTTGCCGTACTCCAGCACATTGCGGGACAGGGCGGCGGCGCGTCCCAGTGCCCTCTCCAGTCGCGGCAGGACCCGGGCCACCTCGGGGTCGGGCGAATCGGCCAGCCGCTCGGACGCAAGCTGGGCCGAGGTCAGCATATTGCGCAGGTCGTGATTGATCTTGGCCACGGCCTCGCCCAGTGCCACCAGTCGGGCGCGGGAGCGCAGGGAGACGCGCACCTCCTCCTGCATCCGCGCCAGTTCGCGCTCGACCCGTCCGATCTCGTCATGGCGGTCACTGGGCGGATCGCCTTCGGTCTCGGGGTCGAGGGCGAAATGCTCGATCGAGCGCGTCACCCGTCGCAGGGGCTGAAGCACCAGAAGGGCCAGGCCGCCGTAGAGCAGACCCCCGGCCACGAGGGAGATCAGCAGCGACATCAGCAGGCTGTTGAGCAGAAAGACGCCCAGTTCGGCCTTCAGCGGCTCGGCGGGGGCCAGGATCTCGATGAAGTCGCCCGAACGATAGCGCGGTCGCGCCTGGACCCGGATCGACCGCTCGGGGTGGCCGAACAGGGTGCGCCAGGGGTCGGCGATCCGGGTCAGCGGCCGGCTCTGGCGGAGGTCGATCAGATCCGGCGTCCGGGGCAGGTTCGGGGCCTGCAGCAGCAAACGACGCACACCCTGGTCACCCACCACGACGGCCTGCACGCCGCCGATGGCCAGCAGCTGTTCGGCGGCATCGTCCTCGACTGCCGAATAGGGCAGGGCCTCGACTCCTACCGAGGCCAGTTCCGCAGACTGCAGCCGATCCAGCAGCCAGCGCTCGTGGAAGCTCGCCGCACTGGGCACGATGATCAGAATCTCGACCACCACGGTGAAGAGGAAGGTCAGCAGCAGCAGCCGCCAGGCCAGGGCATCCGGCGCATGGAATTTCAGCCGCTCCCGCCAGTCGGCGGGCAGGCGCAAGCCCCTGCGAAGGGCACCCAGCATGGGCCAGATCCGGTTCATGCCGGCTTTAACGCAAGGCTCGGGCCAACGGCGTCGCGGCTCATGCCGAAATCCTGCGACTGAAGGCGGCCTGGAGCCATTTGAGTCCGAACGGCAGCACCACGGCCAGGATGAACACGCCCGCCATCGGGGCCCAGAACTGGCCGAACAGCGCCTGGAAGTCCGGGTTCGGATTGGTCGCCAGCAGCTGGTTCAGCCGCGATCCGATCCAGCAATAGATGATGTGCGCCGGCAGAAGGCCGATCACCGTGGCCACCGAATAGGGAGTCAGCCGCACAGCCATGATCCCCGCCGCGACATTGATCATGTGGAAGGGCACGACCACGGCCAGCCGCGAGGCCAGGACGTACCAGAAGGTATCCTTGTCGATGGCGTCGCAGATCTTCTTCATCAGCCCCATGTCACTGGCAGCCTTGCGGCGAAGGGCCTCACCGAGCGCGGTCCGGGCCGCGCCATAGACGATCAGGGCACCGGTGGTGGCCGCGATCGCGGTTGCAAGCCCGCCGACCCAGGGACCGAACAGATAGCCGGCGGTGATGGTCAGGAAGAAGACCCCCGGCACCACACTGGCGGTCAGTATGGCGAACAGGGCCATCAGGATCAGCAGGCTGACCAGATAGTTCTGGGCCGTGAATTCCCTGAAGCCCTCGCCGTGGTCGCGCAGGGTGTCGAGCGACAGATAGCGGTTCCAGCCCATGGCGAAGATCAGGGTGATGACGCCGGCCAGCAGAATCAGGGGCAGAAAGCGTTTGATGCGGTCCATTGTCTCTCCGGCGGAAGGCTGTCGGCGTTGACACCGCGGGCCCTGCCGCTTATACGCCCGCCCTTCCCGCGACGGACGCTTTCCGCCGCATTTTTGTTTTCAGTCCCAGGAGCCGAACGTGAAGCGGACCTATCAGCCGTCGCGACTCGTGCGCAAGCGCCGTCACGGCTTCCGTTCGCGGATGGCCACCAAGAACGGACAGAAGATCGTTGCGCGGCGTCGCGCCAAGGGCCGCAAGCGCCTGACGGCCTGATCGTCTGGCGCCCGGGTTCGGGCGCATGAGCGACCCTTTCAAAATCGAACGTCTGACTTCGCGGCCCCAGTTTCTGGCGGCCGCGAAGGGCGTTTCAGAGGCCCGCGGTGCGGTGGTGGTGCAGCGGCTGGACCGTCAGGACGGCATCTCCACGGTGGGGTTGGGCTTCACGGCGACCCGCAAGGTCGGCAATGCCGTCATCCGCAACCGCGCCAAACGCCGTCTGAGAGAGGCGGCGCGGGCCACAGTCCCCCTGTTCGCGGTTCCGGGCAGTGACTATGTATTCGTCGCCCGCATGGGCACGGCGGACCGTCCCTGGGACCGTTTGCTTGACGATGTGAAATCGGCGCTTACAAGGCTCGCGACCCCGCGATCGGCGCCCAAGACCGCGCCCTTGACGTCCGCCAACGCCGGCCAGGATTCCTGATCTCCATGCCTCCACACGATAACAGCCGAAACACGATCCTCTTCGTCGTGATCGCCGGCATCATGCTGCTCGCCTACAGCTTCTTCGTGATGGAGCCCCAGGCCAAGGCCCGGAAGGCGGCCCAGCAGGCCGCCGTCGAACAGGCCGCCGCCGGTCCGGCCTCAGCCGCGACGACCGCCGCGCCTCCCGCCATCGTCTTTACGGACGACCGCACCGTCGCCCTGGCGCGCGGTGGCGCGCGGGTGCCGATCCAGACCGGGACGGTGACCGGTTCGCTGACCCTGGTCGGCGCGCGCATCGATGACCTGTTCCTGACCCGCTACCAGGAAACCAACGACGAGGGCTCGCCGCCGGTCGAACTGTTCCGTCCCGAGGGCATGCGTCACGCCTATCAGGCCCAGTTCGGCTGGAACGGACCCAATGTCACGGGTGGCGTACCGGGGCCGACGACGCCCTGGCGTCTGACCGAGGGCACGACCCTGACCCCGGCCACGCCGGTCACCCTGACCTGGGACAATGGCGCGGGCCTGCGCTTCACGCGCCGCATCAGCATTGACGACCAGTATCTGTTCACGGTCACCGACACCGTCGCCAATTTCAGCGCCCAGCCGATCACCATCGCCCCTTGGGGTCGGATCGAGCGTCAGGGCGTGCCGGACGATCTGGGCCGCCAGCAGGTCCTGCACGAAGGCGGTATCGGGACCTTCTCGACCGACGGAAAATACACGACCCAGCAGCTGAAATACCAGGCCTGGGCCAAGAAGCCGGTGCAGGAGCACACCTCCGTCGGCGGCTGGATGGGAATCACCGACAAATACTGGCTGGCTGCCCTGATCCCGCAGCAGGACGAACACATCGAGGCTGCTTTCCGGGTCACGGACGCTGCCCATGCGGAGATCCATTCGGCGACCATGCTGGGCGAGACCCACACCATCGCCCCCGGTCGCCAGATCACCGAGACCCAGCGCCTGTTCGCCGGCGCCAAGCGCAACGAAATCCTGGCCGGTTATGAGAAGAGCCTGGACCTGCCGCGCTTCGTCTATGCCATCGACTGGGGCTTCCTGTTCTTCCTGACCCGCCCGATCTTCTGGCTGGTGGAGCTCTACTACGGCTGGTTCGGGAATTTCGGTCTCGCCATCTTGGGTCTGACCCTGACCGTCCGCCTGTTCATGTTCCCGCTGGCCAACAAGAGCTACGAGAGCATGTCCAAGATGCGGACCCTCCAGCCCAAGATGGAGGAGCTGAAGAAGAAACACCCCGACGATCCGGCGAAACAGCAGCAGGAGCTGATGGCGCTGTATCAGAAGGAAAAGATCAATCCGCTGGCGGGCTGTCTTCCCCTGCTGCTGCAGATCCCGGTCTTCTACGCCGTCTACAAGATGCTGTTCGTGACCATCGAGATGCGTCACCAGCCCTTCTTCGGCTGGATCCGCGACCTGTCGGCGGCGGACCCGTCCATGATCTGGAACCTGTACGGCTTGATCCCCTGGGACCCGGCCTCGACGCCCCTGATCGGCACCTATCTGGCCGGCACCTTCGCCCTCAGCATCTTGGCCATCTTCTACGGCCTGACCATGTGGCTGCAGATGGCGATGAGCCCGCCGGCGCCCGATCCGATGCAGCGCAAGATCTTCGCCTTCATGCCGATCGTCTTCACCTTCATCATGGCCACCTTCCCGGCGGGCCTGCTGATCTACTGGGCCTGGTCGAACATCCTGACCATCATCCAGCAGTATGTGATCATGCACCGGCTCAAGGCCGAGAATCCGATCGACACCTTCATCGAGCGGCTGAAGAAGGCGAAGGCCTGAGTTGGACGACTTCACGCCCGAGGCCCTGGAGCAGGCGCGCATCCTGTTCGCGCGTCCTGCGACCTTCGTCATGGGCTGCGCCAAGATCGAGCAGCTGCCGGATCCGGACCTGCCCGAGGTCGCCTTCGCCGGTCGGTCGAACGTCGGCAAGTCCAGTCTGATCAACGGCCTGGTCGGCATGCACAAACTGGCCCGGGCCTCGAACGAGCCGGGCCGCACCCGCGAAGTCAATTTCTTCGACCTCGACGGCAAGATGCGACTGGTCGACCTGCCGGGCTACGGCTGGGCCAAGGCGTCGAAATCCACGGTGAAGAAATTCCAGGACCTGGGCCGGGACTATCTGCGCGGCCGGGTGACGCTGAAGCGGGTCTATCTGCTGATTGATGCCCGCCACGGCCTCAAGAAGGTGGATGACGAGGCCCTCGACGCCCTCGACCTCGCCGCCGTCAGCTACCAGATCATCCTGACCAAGGCCGACAAGCTCAAGAAGGGTGAGGCCGAGAGGGTCCAGGAGGCGACCCTGAAGGGCGTGTCCAAACGCGGTGCCGCCTATCCGGCGGTCATCGTCACCTCGGCCGAAAAGGGCGACGGCATGCCCGAGCTCCGGGCCGAGATCATGCGCACAACGGGCGTGACGCTCTAGTCTTGCGGCCTGACCGGGAGGGTGGTCCCTTGGTCCCATGCAAACCCGACACATCCAGACCGACGGCCTTCGCCAGCAGATCCTCGAGGCCGGCTCCGGCCCGCTGGTCCTGCTGATCCACGGCTTCCCCGAACTCGGCATCAGCTGGCGGGCGCAGGTGCAGGCGCTGGCCGATGCGGGCTTCCACGCGGTCGCGCCCGACATGCGCGGCTATGGCGGCACCGACAGGCCCGAGGATCGCGACGCCTATTCCGTGCTCCACCTCATCGGCGACATGGTCGATCTGGTCCGGGCCTTGGGCGAGACCTCATGTGTCGTCGTCGGTCACGACTGGGGCGCACCGATCGCCTGGCATTGCGCCCTGACCCGGCCCGACATGTTCCGCGCGGTCTTCGGCCTGTCGGTGCCGTTCCAGCCGCGCCGGCCCAAGGGGCCGCCGACCGCGGCCATGGCGGTGATCTCCAAACGCCTCGGTCTGGGCGACCTCTACATCAGCCGTTTCCAGGCCGGAGACGCCCATGGGGTCTTCGATGTCGATCCGGCGACCGCCCTGCGCAAGGCCTTCTACTGCTACGACGGTGCCACGCCCGACGCGCACCAGTCGAACGGCTTTATCCGCGAGGGTGAGACCTTCATTTCCACCGTCCCCGACGAGGCTCCCTTGCCGCCGTGGATGAGCCCGGGCCATTTCGCGGAATATGTCGCGGCCTTCGCCGCCGGAGGCTTCAAGGCCCCTCTGGACTGGTACCGTAACCTCGACCGTAACTGGTCGTTGACAGCCCATCTCCAGGACGCTCGCATCACCGTGCCCGCCGCCTTTGTGGTCGGCGACCGCGATCCGGTGCGCCACTATTCGGGGCAGCACGAGGCGGGGCTGAAGGACTGGTTGCCGGACCTGCGGCTGCAGGTCGTGGTCCCGGGCGCGGGTCACTGGATCCAGCAGGAGCGGGCGGAAGAGGTGAACCGGCTGTTGCTAGACTTCCTGCGCGACCTGCCCGGAGCGGCCCCGAGCGGCTGAAGGGTCCGGGGTGGTGGGTCCGCGGGTGCCCGAAGATCAGAAGGCGATGTCGACCCCGATGAAGGGGGCGTGTCCGATGCGGTCGGGGGCACCGTCACGGATGTCCTGCTGGCGGAGATAGCCCAGGCTCACCTCGTAGCGACCGAACTCCCGCTCGACTCCGACAAAGGTCCGCAGCCCCGTCACGCCGGTCTTGCCGTCCGGGGTCGTGCTGCGCAGCGTCACGATCACCTCGGCGTCGGCCGCCAGGCTCCAGCTGTTGTCGGAATCCCCGAGCGGGACCGATGTGCCGATACGCTGGCGAACCCGCCATCCCGTCTGGGGATCGGTCGAGAGGAACCGCTGCTCCGTGCGCGTGCGGAGGTCGACCGGTCCCCAAGAATAGCTGACCTGCTGGAGCAGGCGAACCTCGCGCTGGTCCGGTCCGTTCCAGCGTTGCTCGATGCCGACGCCCCAGGTGTTGTCCCGGTCGTCGTCGCGCTTGACCCAGCCGCGCACGTAATAGGTGTCAAGGCGCGGATCATTGCGGAACCGCTGTGCCGTTTCGAGCTCGAAGGTTGTGCGCTCGTCCAACGCCTTGCTGGCGGTCGGATTGAACCAGAACTCAACGTCCTCGTCGCTCGCAAGGGCAGGGGTCGCCAGCGAGAGTGCCGCGATCGACGTGGCGAGAACCAGTCTTTTCATGGTCATCCATCAAGAAAGCGCCGCCGCGGGACGGATCCCGCGGCGGCTGACGTTTTCTGGCAAAGCCGCTTAGCGGGCGGCTTCCGGCATCATCGACGAGTGGAGGTGGTCGATCTTCCAGTCGCCGCCTTCGAAGCGGTAGATGAACGAATAGCGGGCGCGGACGTCCGTCTTGGCACCGGTGGTGGGGTCGGTGAGGGTGACGGTCCAGGTGCCGAGGCGGGTCGCCGTCTGGCAATCGATCTCGACCGTGCTGGTGTTGATCTGACCGACCGGCCGGCTCCGCAGGAAGCCGACGAAATAGTCGCGAACCATGGCCGGCGTGGTGCGCGGCGTGTTGGAGACCGTTGCCAGCAGGACCGGCTCATTCGTGAACAGTGCCGTGACCACGTCCGGGTTGCCGGTTGCCCAGGCATCGTTGAACCGGGCGAATTGGGCTTCGACGTCCGCCTGGGACACCGTGGGGCAGCCATGGTTGTGGTGCGAGGCCTGGGCCAGAGCCACGCCCGGGACTGCAGCAGCCAGGGCCGAGAGAAGCGCCAGGCGCGCAGAGAATTTCAGACCGGAACGGCCCTTGGACAGTGATGACATGATGATTCCACCTCGAAAGAGCGGCGACCGTTCAAGACTGAACGATTGCCGACGTTGCGACCCGACATCACGATCGACGTGATCGTCAGCGGGGCCCGGGCCGCTGTTCGCGATGCCCCGCCGAACGCTGTCCTGTCAACAAATTCTGCCGCAGGTGCGACAATCCGTTCCTGCTGGAAATGGGCCTCTGGCCGCCCCGTCAGCCCGGGTTCGGCGGCGGTGCCGGATCCGAACGGGTCGTCACCGAGGCGTCGTCGGGAAGGGGGATGAACTCCACATCGTCCTCGCTCGGCAGCGACATCCGTCCCGCCTGCCAGTCGGCCTTGGCGGCGTCGATCCTCGCCTGGGATGACGCGACGAAATTCCACCAGATCACCCGCGGCCCGACCGGCTCCCCGCCCAGCAGGATCACCGTCGACGGCTTCACGGCCTTGATGGTCGGCTCCGCCGTCGGCTCGAGCACGATCATCTGTCCTTCGTGGAAGCTGCGGTCGCCGACCTCGATCTCGCCCTTGGCGACATAGAGGGCGCGCTCGGAATAGCCGCCGGCTCCCTTTCCGGGTGGAGGGGCGGTGCGCACGCCCTCGGCCAATTCCCAATGGACATAGAACAGCGGCGACGACACCGGCACGGCGGCCTTGGCACCATAGGCCTCGCCGGCCACCAGCCGCGCGAACAGGCCGCCGTTCTCATAGGCGGGCTGATCGTTTTCGCCGTGATGGTGAAAGGAGGGGGCGACCTCCTCGGCCTCGGTCGGCAGGGCGATCCAGGCCTGCATGCCATGCATGGGTCCCCCCGTGGACTTCTTCAGGGGATCGGTCCGTTCCGAATGGACGATACCCTTGCCCGCGGTCATCCAGTTGACCTCGCCGGGCCGGATGGCCTGGGTCGCGCCGGTATTGTCCCGGTGCATGATCTCGCCCTCGAACAGATAGGTCAGGGTCGACAGGCCGATATGCGGATGCGGGCGGACATTGATCGCCTCGGACCCCGGCGCGAACTCGGCCGGTCCCATCTGGTCCAGGAAGATGAAGGGCCCGACCATGCGGCGGGCATGGAAGGGCAGGACGCGCCCGACCTCAAAGCCGCCCAGGTCCTTTCGGCGGGCATCGATCACCATTTCGATCATGTCAGGCTCTCCCGGCGCTTCGGCGTATCAGGCCACTATCCGACGTGTGGCGTAATGATGCCAAGGGGCAGGGCCGTCACATTCTTCACCCCGCGGGTGACGATATGGCTCTCGCAGTCCGAGACGATGCCGAGGCTCAGCAGCTTGTGGCGCAGGAACTGGTCGAAGGCGTGCATGTCCGAAGTGATGATCCGCAGCACATAGTCCTCGCGGCCGGTGATGGTCGCGCACTGCACCACCTCGGGCCAGGCCGAGACCGCGGCCTCGAAGGCGTCGAGATTTTCGGTCGAGGGCAGGCTCAGCTTGACGATGGCATAGACTTCGAAATCCAGGCCCAGCTTGGTCGCGTCCAGCAGGGTCACCCGCTTGCGGATGAAGCCGGTATCCTCCAGTCTCTTGATGCGCCGCCAGCACGGCGAGGCCGACAGGCCGACCCGGTCCGCGACCTCGGCCACCGACAAACCGGCGTCCTGTTGCAGGATGTCCAGAATGCGGGCGTCGACGGGATCCAGATCGTCAGCCAAGGCGTTTCTCCTGATCGAGTTATGGCGCAATAAAATACCTCTGATCGGCACAGTGCAAGGTCAAATTCAGGCGAGCCTTGCCTGTGCCGTCGTGCTAAATCGCATTCAGGAAACGCGGTCGGACCAACCGAACGGCAGGACGGAATGAAGAAGCCCAATACCCAGGCCCTATCGCTGCGCGTACCGGAGCCTTCGGGCCGGCCCGGCGACCCGACGGACTTCAGCCATCTGAAGCTCGATCCCGCCGGCGTGGTGGAACGCCCCGAGGTCTCGACCACGCCGTTCGAGATGCGGGATCACGCCTTCCGGCTGATCCGGGTGCTGGACGATGACGGCAAGGCGGTCGGTCCGTGGAACCCGAAACTGGATCCCGAGACCCTGCGTCGCGGCCTCAAGGCCATGATCCTGACCCGGGCCTTCGACGACCGGATGCATCGCGCCCACCGTCAGGGCAAGACCAGCTTCTATATGAAATGCACGGGCGAGGAGGCCATCGCCGTCGCCCAGGGCATGATCCTGTCGCGCGAGGACATGGGCTTCCCCACCTATCGCCAGCAGGGCCTGCTGATCGCACGCGGTTATCCGCTCGCGACCATGATGAACCAGATCTATTCCAACGCTGAAGACCCCATCAAGGGCCGCCAGCTGCCGATCATGTATTCGGCCAGGGACTTCGGCTTCTTCACCATCTCGGGGAACCTTGGCACCCAGGTGCCGCAGGCCGTGGGCTGGGCCATGGCCAGCGCCTACAAGGGCGACGACAAGATCGCCATCACCTGGATCGGTGACGGGGCCACGGCGGAAGGCGACTTCCACAACGCCCTGACCTTCGCCTCCGTCTACCGGGCTCCGGTCATCCTCAACATCGTCAACAACCAGTGGGCCATCAGCTCCTTCCAGGGCATCGCCGGCGGGCTTGAGACCACCTTCGCCTCCAAGGCCATCGGCTACGGCCTTCCGGCCCTGCGGGTCGACGGCAATGACTTCCTCGCCGTCTGGGCCGCGACCCAGTGGGCCGAGGAACGGGCCCGCTCCAACCAGGGCGCGACCGTGATCGAGCTGTTCACCTACCGCGGCGCTCCCCACTCGACCTCTGACGACCCCAGCCGCTATCGCCCCGCCGACGAGCATGAGAAATGGCCGCTCGGCGACCCGGTCATGCGCCTGAAACAGCACCTGATCGCCCTCGGCGAATGGTCCGATGACCAGCAGACGGCCGCCGAGGCCGATGCCGTCGAACAGGTCCGCGCCGCCGGCAAGGAGTCCGAGGCCATCGGTACGCTCGGCCAGTCGCGTCCCTCGGTGAAGACCATGTTCGAGGAGGTCTATGCGACCGAGGACTGGCGCATCACCGAACAGCGTCGCGAGGTGGGAGTCTGACCATGACCACGACCCCCATGAACATGATCCAGGCCCTCAACTCGGCCCTCGACATCAAGATGGGCGAGGACCCGAACGTCCTCAGCTTCGGCGAGGACGCGGGCTATTTCGGCGGCGTCTTCCGCGTCACAGATCACCTGCAGGCCAAGCACGGCCTGACCCGCAGCTTCGACGCCCCGATCAGCGAGTGCGGCATCGTCGCCGCCGCCATCGGCATGGGCGCCTATGGACTGCGCCCCGTCGTCGAGATCCAGTTCGCCGACTACATCTATCCGGCCTATGACCAGATCGTCTCGGAAGCGGCCAAGCTGCGCTATCGCTCGGCCGGCCAGTTCACCAGCCCGATCACCGTGCGCAGTCCCTACGGCGGCGGCATCTTCGGCGGCCAGACCCACAGCCAGTCGCCCGAGAGCCTGTTCACCCATATCGCCGGCCTCAAGGTCGTCATCCCGTCCAATCCGTATGACGCCAAGGGCCTGCTGACCGCGGCCATCGAGGACGATGATCCGGTCATCTTCTTCGAGCCCAAACGCCTCTACAACGGCCCCTTCGACGGCTGGCACCAGAAGCCGGTCAGCCCCTGGAAGGCCCAGGAGCTGGCCCAGGTCCCGACCGGCAAACATGTCGAACCGATCGGCAAGGCCCGCGTCATGCGCGAGGGCAATGACGTCACCATCCTCTGCTACGGCACCATGGTCTGGGTCAGCCTCGCCGGTGCCGAACACGCCGGCGTCGACGCCGAGGTCATCGATCTGCGCACCCTCGTGCCGCTGGACATCGAGACCATCGAGGCCAGCGTGAAGAAGACCGGCCGCTGCGTCATCGTCCATGAGGCCCCGAAAACCTCGGGCTTCGGCGGTGAACTGTCGGCCCTCGTTCAGGAGCGCTGCTTCTATCATCTGGAGGCGCCGATCGCGCGGGTGACCGGCTGGGACACCCCCTATCCGCACGCCTTCGAGTGGGAATATTTCCCGGGACCCGAACGGGTCGCCACGGCCCTGAAGGCCGTCATGACCGGAGGGCGCTAGGATGGGCCGCTATGTCTTCAAACTGCCCGATGTGGGCGAAGGCACCGCCGAGGCCGAACTGGTCGCCTGGCACGTCAAGGTCGGCGACAGGGTCGCCGAGGACCAGATCATCGCCGACATCATGACCGACAAGGCCACGGTGGAGCTGACGTCGCCTGTCGCCGGCCGCGTCACCGCCGCCCACGGCGAGCCGGGCCAGCAGCTGGCCGTGGGCTCGCCCCTGGTGGAGTTCGAGGTCGAGGGCGCGGGCAATGCCTCCGCCGAGGCCGCTCCGGCACCCGCGAAGGCTGAACCGGCTCCGGTGTCGAAAGCCGAATCGCCCAAGGTCGAGCTCGCCCCCGTCGCCGCCCCGGCCGCCGCACAGGCCGGCAATTTCGTCTTCAAACTGCCCGACGTCGGCGAAGGCACCGCCGAGGCCGAACTGGTCGGCTGGCACGTCAAGGTCGGCGACACCGTCTCCGAGGACCAGCTCCTCGCCGAGGTCATGACCGACAAGGCCACGGTCGAACTGACCTCTCCCGTCGCCGGCACCGTCGTCGCCCTGCACGGCGAAGCTGGCCAGCAACTCGCCGTCGGCGGACCGCTGGTGTCGTTCAATGTCGCGGGAAAGGGCAACCAGGGTGAGGCGCCGCCCCCCTCGAACCCTGCTCCGCAGGCTTCGGTCCCCCTGACAGGGGGACAGACGGCTTCTGTCTCCTCCCCGCTCCGCGGGGAGGGGGACCATCCGAAGCCGAAGGCGAAGGATGGTGGAGGGGCGCCGGTCCAGCGCACCCTCTCCACCCGCAACGAACGCCCGCTCGCCTCGCCCGCCGTGCGCAATCGCGCCCGCGACCTCGGGATCGCGCTCCAGTTCGTGCCCGGCTCCGGTCCCGCCGGTCGCATCGAGCACGGCGATCTTGACGCCTACGTCGCGTCCGGCGGCCATACACCGTCCGCACCCGGAGCATCGGCGTCCTCGACCTACGCGAAAGCCGAAGGCACCACCGAAACCCGCATCATCGGCCTGCGCCGCAAGATCGCGGAGAAGATGGCCGAGAGCGTCCGCCGCATCCCCCACATCACCTATGTGGAAGAGATCGACGTCACCGCCCTCGAGGAACTCCGCGCCCACCTCAATGCGACGCGGAAGAAGGACCAGCCCAAGCTGAACGTCCTGCCCTTCATCGCCCGTGCCATCGTCGTGGCCCTGCGCGACCAGCCGACCATCAACAGTCACTACGATGACGAGGCCGGCGTCCTGACCACCCACGCCGCCGTCCACCTGGGCATCGCCGCCCAGACGCCGAACGGCCTGATGGTCCCGGTGGTCCGCAACGCCGAGGCGCGCGACCTTTACGACACGGCCTTGGAGATCGCCCGCGTCTCCGGCGCGGCCAAGGACGGCAGCGCCAAGCGCGACGAACTGTCGGGCTCGACCATCACCATCACCTCGCTGGGCACCCTAGGCGGGGTGGTCCACACCCCCATCATCAACCACCCCGAGGTCGCCATCGTCGGCCCCAACAAGATCGCCGAGCGCGTGGTGGTCAAGGACGGCCAGATGGTTGTCCGCAAGATGATGAACCTGTCCTCCAGCTTCGACCACCGCATCGTCGACGGCCACGATGCGGCGGTCTTCGTGCAGCGGATCAAGGGCCTGCTAGAGCATCCCGCGACGTTGTGGATGGGGTGAGGGCGGTGCGGCTCGTTCTCACGGCTGCATTTGGGTTGACGTTTGCGTCCGCGCCTATTTCAGCCTGGGCCTGCACGCCCGCGGCCGACTACTATGAGCGGCGTCAGGAATACGAAGATCAGCAACTGCTTCGGGCCACCATCCTGTTCAGGGGTGTCATCGAGGATTTTCAGGCGCCCGATGGCCAGTACGGGGACACCACGATGGTGATCCGTGGAACCCAAACCTTCTGGGGGCGCGGCGCGCCGGATCGGGTCGTGATTCCGCGCGAGTACTTTTCAAACTGTGCGCGCGGAAATCTGCATGCCGCTGTGGACATGTGGGGCGAGTATCCGGATCTGCCGCGCGTGAGAAACGGGCTCGGCGTGACGTTGATCGGCCGCCGGGAGGATGTGACCGCACCGTGGGACTTCGTCATCCTTGTCGATCATGCACCCGATACCCAGCGACTGCTGCGCCGCTTTGAGCAATTGAAACGAGCCCAATGACCCAGACCCTCACCACCAAAGTCCTCATCATCGGCGCCGGCACCGGCGGCTATGTCGCCGGCATCCGCTGTGGCCAGCTGGACCTCGACACCGTGCTGGTTGACGGCGGCGACGGCCTCGGCGGCACCTGCCTGAACGTCGGCTGCATCCCGTCCAAGGCCATCATCCACGCCGCCTCGAAATTCGAGACCGTCAGCAAGGCCGCCGCCGGTGGCACCCTCGGCATCACGGCCGCCAAACCCGCCATTGATCTGGCCCAGACCACGGCCTGGAAGGACGGCATCGTCCGCAAGCTGAACGCCGGCGTCGCCGCCCTGCTGAAGAAGTCCAAGGTCAAGGTCATCAAGGGCTGGGCCCACTTCACCGACGCCAAGACCTGCACGGTCAAGACGGCCGACGGCGACATCACTATCAGCGCCGAACACGTCATCCTCGCCACCGGCTCCGAGCCGGTCGAACTGCCCTTCCTGAAGTTCGGCGGCGACGTCATCTCCTCGACCGAGGCCCTGTCGCTGGACAAGGTCCCCGGCAAGTTGGTCGTCGTCGGTGGCGGCTATATCGGGCTGGAGCTGGGTATCGCCTTCCGCAAACTGGGAGCCGAGGTCGCCATCGTCGAAATGGCCGACCGCCTGCTCCCGCTCTACGACAAGGCCCTGACCGATCCGGTCGCCAAATGGCTGGAGAAGCACGGCGTCGAACTGCACCTCGGCGCCAGGGCCGGGTCGTTCGAGAACGGCCAGCTCAACATCACGACGAAGGACGGCACAGCCCTCAAGCTCAAGGCCGACAAGGTCCTCGTCACCGTCGGCCGCAAGCCCCGCACCCAGGGCTGGGGCCTAGAGAACATGGGCGTCGCCATGGCCGGCCCGTTCGTGAAGATCGACGACCGCTGCGCCACCTCGATGAGGAACGTCTGGGCAGTCGGTGACCTGACCGGCGAACCCATGCTGGCCCACAAGGGCTCGGCCCAGGGCGAGGTGGTCGCGGAGATTATCGCCGGCCACGACCGCCGCTTCGACCCCGTCACCATCGCCGCCGTCTGTTTCACCGAGCCCGAGATCGTCTCCGCCGGCCTCGGCCCGCTGGACGTCGAGGGCCGCGACGACGTCATCACCGCCGTTTTCCCGCTGGCCGCCATCGGCCGGGCCCTGGCCATCGAGGCGGGCGAGGACGGCGGCTTCGTCCGGGTGCTGGCGTCGAAGGCCGACCACCGCCTGCTCGGCGTCCAGGCCGTTGGCCAGCACGTCGCCGAAATGTCCAACAGCTTCGCCCAGATGCTGGAGATGGGCGCGGTGCTGGAAGACGTCGCCGGCGTCATCCACGTCCACCCGACCCTCGGTGAAGCCTTCCACGAGGCGTCGCTGCGGGCCCTGGGGCATGCGATCCACATCTGAGGGTTGGGCTTTGGGGTCTGGGGCGTAGGGCGTTGACGCCCATAATCGAACCCCCATCCCCCCTTTCGCCAACCCGTCACAATCCTCTGGTCTAAGCGCCGCATCCCACCCGTCCGGAGACTGACGATGAACCGCACCCTGCTCGCCGCCGCCTCGGCGATCGCCCTGCTCGCCCTCGGGGCCTGCAGCAACGACCAGTCCGCTGGCAACCAGACCGCCCGCGCCGGCATCTGGGCCGCGGGCTCCTCGACCGTCTTCCCCTTCGCCACCCGCGTGGCCGAGAATTTCGCCCGCACCTCGGGCGGTGCGGCACCGCGCGTCGAATCGCTCGGCACCGGCGGCGGCATCCAGGCCTTCTGCCAGGGCATCGGCCCCAGCACCCCGGACATCGCCAATGCCTCGCGCCGGATGAAGGCGTCGGAGTTCGAACTGTGCCGCACCAACGGCGTCACCGACATTGTCGAGATCCAGATCGGCTTCGACGGCCTGGTCATCGCCACGGCCCGCAATGCGCCCGACTATGGCTTCTCCGGGGACGATATCTATCTGGCCCTGGCCAAGGAGGTTCCGGGACCGAACGGGACCTTCATCGCCAACCCCTACACGACCTGGAACCAGGTCAACCCGGGCCTGCCCTCGACGCGCATCCTGGTTTATGGCCCGCCGCCCACCTCGGGTACGCGAGACTCCTGGCTGGAACTGGCCATGACCCCCTCGGCCCGGACCATTCCGGCGCTGGCGGCCCTGGCCGAGAGCGATGAGGACCGGTTCGAGACCCTGGCCCACACTCTGCGCGAGGACGGTGCCTGGGTCGATTCCGGCGAGAATGACAACGCCATCGTCCAGACCCTGACCCGCACCCCCGGCTCGACCGGTGCCTTCGGCTACTCCTTCCTCGAGCAGAACAACGACACGGTGAAGGCGCATGCCGTGAACGGCGTCATGCCGACGCTGGAGACCATCGCCTCGGGCGAATATCCGATCTCCCGCTCGATGTTCATCTACGTCAAGAAACAGCACGTCGGCGTGACGCCGGGTCTGGCGCAGTTCGTGATGGAGTTCATGTCCGACGCCGCTGCCGGTCGTGGCGGCTATCTGCAGGACCGCGGCCTCGTGCCGCTCCCCGCCGACCAGCTCCTGGCCCAGCGCGCCATCGCCACGGCGATGACGCCGATGACGGCCCCGGCGAAATAGGGAACGCCGGCGTTTTCCCTCCCCCGGAGGGGGAGGGAGACGACCGGGCCTAGGCCGTCGCCTTGCGCCTCAGTCGGGCGATGCGGCGGAGCCGGCGCCAGAAGCGGCCGCGCTCCGGCTCGGGATAGGGCTGCAGGTTCTCGACGAACTGCTCGGCCGAGGCCCGCCAGCTGAATTTCTCGGCATAGGCCCGCACCGCCGCCCGATCACACTCCAGCGCCTTCAGGCAGGCGGTGCGCAGATCCGGATCAATGGCCCCGGCGTTCGAGCCGGGAATGATGTCGATCGGGCCGTGGGCCGGATAGGCGGCGACCGGCGTACCCGTGCCCATGGCCTCCAGGATCACCAGGCCGAAGGTGTCGGTCCAGCTGGGGAAGACGAAGACATCGGCGTCGCGGAAACACCGCGCCAGTTCCTCGCCGAACCGGGCCCCGAGGAATTTGGCCTCGGGATATTTCTCTTCCAGCTCGGCCCGCGCCGGCCCGTCGCCGACCACGATCTTGGTGCCCGGCAGGTCGGTTTCGAGGAAGGCCTCGATATTCTTCTCGACCGCCACCCGGCCGACATTCAGCCAGAAGGGCCGCGGCCAGTCCTTGCCGCCCAGCTCGTGATAGATGCGCGGCAGGTCGGGGTTGAACTGTTCGGTGTCGACGCCCCGCGACCAGGGCGAGACATTGCGGAAGCCGCGCTCCAGCAGCTCGTCCCGCAGCGTCGGTGTGGCCACCATCAGCCGCCCGGACGGCTTGTGGAACCATTTCATATAGGCGTAGCCGACCTGCACCGGGACCGGGAAGCGCGCCGAAATATATTCAGGGAATTTCGTGTGATAGCTGGTCGTGAATGGCAGCTTCCACTCCACGCAGATGCGCCGCGTGGCGATGCCGATGGGGCCCTCGGTGGCGATATGCACCGCCTCCGGCTCATACGCCCGCAGCCGCTCGCGAATCTCTTCCTCGGCCCCCAGCGCCAGCCGGATCTCCGGATAGGTCGGGGCAGGGATGGTCTTGAACTGACTGGGTTCGATGACCTCGACCTCATGGCCCATGGCGCGGCATTCCGCGATGGTCCGGGTCAGGGTGCGGACAACGCCGTTGACCTGGGGCTCCCAGGCGTCAGTGGCCAGAACGATGCGCATATGGGCCGGATGGCTCCGCCGTTGATCGGTCGCAACCTCTAGCGCCTTGGACGGCGATTGGCGAGACGCCGCAGCCTCTCCCGTTCCGTTGCGGAATGGTCTAGGACGCGCGCCATGAACGCACATGTCTCCCCGCCGGTCGCCCTGTCCCAGGATTGGGATGCACTGGACGCGGGCAAGTTCGCGGACGAGACTGCCACGGTCCGGGGGCTGCTGGCCCGCATGCCGCTGGACGGGGCCGAACGCGCGGCCGTGCTGTCGAGCGCCATCGGCCTGGTCGAACACGCCCGCGCCAGCGTCAAGAAACAGGGCGTGGTCGAAAGCTTCCTGCAGGAATTCTCGCTCGGCACCCGCGAGGGTCTGGCCCTGATGTGCCTGGCCGAGGCCCTGCTGCGCACCCCGGACGAGGAGACCCGCGACCGGCTGATCGCCGAAAAGATCGGCTCGGCCGACTGGTCGTCCCACCTCGGCCAGTCCGACAGCCTGTTCGTCAACGCCTCGACCTGGGGCCTGATGCTGACCGGCAAGCTGGTGGATGTGGACGAGGAGGCCCGCACGGACCTGCCCGGCTTCCTCAAGCGGATCGTCGGCCGTCTGGGCGAGCCGGTCATCCGCGAGGCCGTCGCCGCCGCCGTCCGCATCATGGGCGAGCAGTTCGTGGTCGGCCGCACCATCGAGGCGGCGCTGAAGCGGTCGCAGCGCGAGGGCTGGCTGTGCAGCTTTGACATGCTGGGCGAGGGTGCCCGCACCGCCCATGACGCCGAGCGCTACGAGAAGATCTACGCCGACGCCATCACCGCGGTGGGCAAGACGGCCAAGGGGCAGGGGCCGGAGGCCGGCCACGGCGTCTCGGTCAAGCTGTCGGCCCTGTCACCCCGCTATGAGGCCACGCATGAGGCCCGCGTCTGGGACGAGCTCTATCCCCGCATCCTGCGGCTGGCCCGGATCGCGGCGCAGTACGACATCAACTTCACCATGGACGCCGAAGAGGCCGACCGTCTGGCCCTGTCGCTGAAGCTGCTGGACCGGCTGGCGCATGAGCCCGAACTGGGCGGCTGGACCGGCCTCGGTCTCGCCGTCCAGGCCTATCAGAAGCGCTGCCCCGAGGTGATCCGCCGCGTTGCAGAGCTGGCGAAGACCTCCGGCCGCCGGCTGATGGTCCGTCTGGTCAAGGGGGCCTATTGGGACACCGAGATCAAGCGCGCCCAGGTCTTCGGCCGCACCGACTATCCGGTCTTCACCACCAAGGCGGCGACTGACCTCAATTACCTCGTCTGCGCCAGGGCGATGATCGAGGCCGCGCCGCATATCTACAGCCAGTTCGCCACCCATAACGCCCACTCGCTGGCGGCCGTCTACAGGATGGCCACGGAGCGGAGCGTGAAGATCGAATTCCAGCGCCTGCACGGCATGGGCGAGGCCCTGTACGACGCCGCCCATGACGCCTTCGGGCCCGTGACGGTCCGCGCCTATGCCCCCGTCGGCGGGCATGAGGACCTGCTGCCCTATCTGGTGCGCCGCCTGCTCGAGAACGGGGCCAACTCCTCGTTCGTCCACGCCCTGCTGGACGAGCGGGTGCCCGCCTCCGCCGTCGCCGCCGACCCCATCTCCGCTGTCGAGGCCCACCCCGACCGCCACGCCAAGATCCCGACCCCGAAGGACATGTATATGGACCGCCAGAACTCGCTGGGCCGCGATTATTCGCAAGCCGCCGACCGTGAACGCCACGCCGTCGCGCTGCAGAAGGTCGACAGCGAGACCCTGACCGCCGGCCCGATCATCGGCGGCAAGCTCAAGGCCGGGACCAATGCCCAGCCGGTCACCAACCCCTTCGACACGTCCCGCGTGCTGGGCCATGTCTCGGAAGCGACCGAGGCCGACATCGACGCCGCCGTCGACGCCGCCGCCCGTGCCCAGATCGCCTGGGACCGCAAGGGCGGGGCGGGCCGGGGCACGGTCCTGCGCGCCATGGCCGATGCGCTGGAAGCGAACATGGACCGGCTGGTCGCCCTGCTCTCTCGCGAGGCCGGAAAGACCCTGAACGACGGCGTGGCCGAGATCCGCGAGGCCGCCGACTTCTGCCGCTACTACGCCATGCTGGCCGAACGCGACTTCGGTGGCCCGACCGAGCTCAAGGGCCCCGTCGGCGAGATCAACCAGCTGGTCCTGCACGGCCGCGGCGTCTTCGCCTGCATCAGCCCCTGGAACTTCCCCCTGGCCATCTTCACCGGCCAGGTCGCCGCCGCCCTGGCCGCCGGCAATGCCGTCGTCGCCAAGCCCGCAGAACAGACCCCCCTGATCGCCGCCGAGGCCGTGCGCCTCTATCACAAGGCCGGTCTGGACCCGAACCTTCTGGCCCTCGTACCCGGACGTGGCGAGACGGTCGGCGCCAAACTGGTCAGCCACCCCGGCATCGACGGCGTCGCCTTCACCGGCGGCACCGACACGGCCAGCCTGATCAACCGCGCCCTGGCGGCCCGCCCGGGTGCCATCATCCCCTTCATCGCCGAGACCGGTGGCCTCAACGGCATGTTCGTCGACACCACGGCGCTGAAGGAACAGATCATCGACGACGTCATCCTGTCGGCCTTCGGCTCGTCCGGTCAGCGCTGCTCGGCCCTGCGCCTGCTCTATGTCCCGCATGATGCCGCTGACGCCCTGATCGAGGGGCTCAAGGGCGCGCTCGCCGCCCAGGTCGTGGGCGATCCGACCGACCCCGCCACCGACATCGGCCCCGTCATTGATGCCGACGCCAAGGCCATGCTCGAGGCCCACCTGAAGCGGCTCGAAGGCGATGCCAGGAACATTGCCCGCGCCGAACTCCCCGCCGGTGCCGACAAGGGCCACCTGTTCGCCCCGACCATCGCCGAGATCCCGACCGCCGACTATCTGGAGCGCGAGGTCTTCGGCCCGATCCTGCACGTCTGCCGCTATGAGCCCTCGAAGCTGAAGGAGACGGCGTCGAAACTGGCCGCCCGCGGCTACGGCCTGACGCTGGGCGTCCACAGCCGCATCGAGGCCTTTGCCGAGGAGGTCGCGCGTCTGGTCCCGGCCGGCAACGTTTACATCAACCGCTCGATCATCGGCGCAGTGGTCGGCGTCCAGCCCTTCGGTGGCGAGGGCCTGTCCGGCACCGGCCCCAAGGCCGGCGGCCCCTACAGTCTGATCCGCTACGCCGCGGAAAAGGCCATCAGCAACAACATCTCCGCCCAGGGCGGCGACCCGGCGCTGCTGAACCTGTAGGCGGCGTCAGGCGTCGACGTCTTTCAGCATCAACATCTGGCCGATCAGTCGCTCCTTGTCGTCCGCGAAGCCGCATTCGACCGGGCCGACAACTGGATTGCGCCAGGTGCCGAACAGAAGGTCCCACAGGGGAAGGCCGTAGTTGTTCGCGTGGACGCCGCGCTCATGGTGGACACGGTGCATTTCCGGTCGCTGCAGGAAGAAGCCCAGCCACCATGGCGTCCTCAGATCCGCATGGGCGATCAGGTTGAATATCGTCACATAGAGCAGCGCCAACGCCGCCGATGCTGGTCCGACGCCGAGCAGCACATAGGCCACCAGGGCGTTCAGAAGGGTGGCTAGCAGGCCGTCGAACGGGTGGATGTAGAAGGCCGTCAGGGCCTCGATCCGTGTCGGGCTGTGATGAAGCTGGTGAACCCAACGCCACAGCCGATTGCTCGTGTGAACCAGCCTGTGGCTCCAATAGGTCACCAGGCTGGCGACGAGAAAGGTGATCGCGCTGTTGGTTACGATGTCAAACCGCCCGGACAGCTTGAAGATCGAGTGTCCTCCTATCCAGCGTTCGAACAGGAAGCCCGCAACCACAACCACGACCAGGTTCAATGCGTTCAGGGCCCCGGCGTAGATGCGCCACCGCTTGTCGCAGTTGGCTCTCGAGGCGGGCGCGATGACCTCCCGGGTGAAGATCACCGAGAACAGGGCGAAGGTCGCGAAATAGACAAGGATCAGCACAGCGTCAGATGACAAGGATAACCCTGTGAGCGCAAGCGCGGTGCGCCGCCGCAGCCAGCCTCAGCGATCAAGTGGAAAGTTACCACCGCACCCCATCCCGGCAGAAGCAGAGGCATCAAGGGCGGATTGGATCCTGCATCTGCAGGCATTCTGGCATCCCTGTTGCTTTCGACGCTTGGTTGAAGCCCCGCCATGAAAGGGGTTTGCCGCTGCCTCAGTCCAGCAACCCCGTCTCCCGCGCCGATCGTTCCAGTTCATCCCGGAATTTCGGGTGCGCGATGGCGATCAGGGCGCGGGCGCGTTCGGCGTCGCTGCGGCCCTTAAGCTCGGCGCGGCCGTGTTCGGTGACCACGATGTGGACGTCGTTGCGCGGGACCGTAACCGGTCCGTCCAGCCGGGCCACGATGCGCGAGACGGTCCCCTTCGCCGCCGTCGAATGGCAGGCGATGATCGACCGCCCCCCGGCCGAGGCATAGGCCCCGCGGACGAAGTCCAGCTGCCCGCCCGAGGCGGTGAACTGGCGACCGTTCAGATGTTCCGAACAGCAGGCCCCGGTCAGGTCGACCTGCAGGGTGGCATTGACCGAGATCATCCCGTCGTTGCGGGCGATGACGGCCGGATCGTTCACATAGTCGACGGGGTACGCCTCCATGTCGCGGTTGCCGTCCAGGAAGTCATAGGTGGCCCGCCTCCCCATGCAGAAGGAGAAGACTCCCTTTCCGGGATGCAGGGTCTTGCGGGCATTGGTGATCACGCCCTGCTGAATCAACTCGACCAGGCCGGGGGTCAGCATCTCGGTGTGCAGGCCGAGGTCCCGGCGGTCGTGCAAGGCGGCACAGACGGCGTTCGGCAGGGCACCGATTCCCATCTGCAGGGTCGAGCCGTCCTCGATCATCTCCGCGATCAGGCCGCCGATGGCGAGGTCATTGGCTGACGATTCGACCAGGGGCAGTTCAAGCAGGGGCACGGCGTTCTCGACCACGGCCGTGACCCGCGAGACATGGACCGTGCAGTCGCCGAAAACCCGCGGCATGGCCGGATTGACCTCAAGGATGATCCGCCCGGCGTGTTCGCTTACGGGCCTGTTGTAGTCGGTGTTGATCCCGAAGCTGAAGAAGCCGTCCTCGTCCATCGGCGAGACGGTGCAGATCAGGGTGTCGACCCCCGCCTCGCGCATCAGCCGCGGAACCTGCTGGAATCCGGTGGGGATGAAGGTCACCGGATTGGGCCGTCCCGCTGCCCGCGCCCGCGCCTCTAGCCCCCGCTCGATGGCGCTGTGAAACAGGCTCATCGGGCGGATCCGGCCCATGAGTTCGTCCTGGAACACGGTCCCGCCGGCGATGCCGGTCGAGAGCAGATAGTAAAGGCGGACGTCATCGACCTGTTCCGCGCTCGCCCGCTCTGCCAGGGCGGCGAGTAGGGCCGGCGGCTGGGAGAAGCCCAGCCCCATGGCCACCCGGGCCCCCGACGGGATCAGGGCGGCGGCCTCGGCCGCGGACATCAGGCGCTGGGCGTAGAGGGCTTGGGGCATCTGGATTTCCATAGGCGAAACCGGACCCTGCCACATCGCGAGGCCCGCCGACCTGCCTTTGAGCAAATCAGTTGCGGGGCGGCGGCCACCCGCCGGCCCGGCTCAGGGCGCTCGGCGCGGGGCGGCCGATCTTCTCGCCGATCCAGCGGGCCGTTCCGATCAGGGCGTCGAGGTCATGGCCGGTCGAATAGCCGGCACGCTCAAGCATATAGACCAGGTCCTCGGTGGCGATATTGCCGGTGGCTCCCGGGGCGAACGGACAGCCGCCGATGCCTCCGACAGAGGCGTCCAGCACGCTCACCCCCGCCTCGATCCCGGCATAGGCATTGGCCAGTCCGGTGTTGCGGGTGTCGTGGAAATGCAGCCTCAGTACGGCGTCGGGCGCGGCGGCGCGGGCCGCCTCCACCTTCTTCGTCACGGCCCAGGGATCGCCGGCCCCGATGGTGTCGGCCAGGGCGATTTCCGCGACGCCCAGTTCGTCGATCCGCCCGACCAGATCGGCCACCTGACCGGCCGAGACCTCGCCGTCGAAAGGGCAGCCCCAGACGCAGGACAGGGTGGCGGACAGGGCGGGCGTCGCGCCCGGCTGACCAGCCGCATTGGCGCGGCCCGCGATGATGTCGGCCAGCATCTGCACCTGCTGATCGACTGACAGCCCCTGGTTCTTCAACCCGAAGCCGTCGGTGGCGGACATGGCCACATTGACCTCATCCACAGCCGTGCCCAGGGCGCGGTCATAGCCCTTGCCGTTCAGGACCAGGCCGATGCGGCTGTGGCCCGCCGCGTGGGGCAGGGCGGCCATGACCTCTTCGGCCCCGGCCATCTGCGGCACATATTTGGGATGGACGAAGCTGACGGCCTCGATCCGGCGCGCCCCGGCGGCCTCGAGCCGGCGCACCAGATCGGCGCGCACGGCGGGTTCGAGGACGGCCTTTTCGTTCTGCAGGCCGTCGCGGGGACCGACCTCGACGATGGTGATCGGTCGGCTCACCGTTGCGGCCCCGCCACCGGTCCGCCGGGCGGGGCATAGACAGTCAGGCTGACGTCATCGCCCTTGGAATAGTTGTGGCCGTCGACCTCGCCCACGACCCGGCCGGTGACGCCCAGTTCCGCAGCGGCGGCCCGGAAGGCATCGGCATCGCGGTCCTCGACGATGACCGGTCGTCCCTCGGCCAGGGCGCGGGCGGCGCCAGCGGCGTCGGTCAGTTCGGTGTCCCGGCCGGTCAGGAAGACGAGGCTGGGCTCGTGGAAGCCGGTTACGGCGATTGGCCCGGCCCGGCCCTGACGCGGATGCAGGTTTGCGGCCAGCAGCACCTTCTCCAGCTGGGGGGCGACGGACAGGGGGCGAAGCTGCCGCAGCGTCCCCGCAAGCGCACCATGGGCGACGACGCCCAGGGCGATCGAGGCGATCACCGCCGTGATCGCCGCGCGGTGCAGCAGCAGGAAGGCCCCGATCAGGCTGGCGAGAATGGCAAAGACGATGGTGATCGTGGCCCAGGTCTGGGCAGTTGACCGCCCGTATTCCGTCAGCAGCCAGACCGAACCGACAGCCAGCAGGGCCCCGGCCGCGATCGTTAGTCCGGCCCCGACCTGGCGCGACACCTTGCCGACGGGTCGTGTCAGTGCGGCTGCAGCCAGCAGAGCCAGGGCGCCGAAGGTCGGCAGATTGTAGTGGGGCAGTTTGGTCGGAGTCAGCTCGAAGATCAGCCAGGCCGGCACCAGCCAGCAGATCAGGAAGCGGATGGCCGGTTCGGCGCGCCGGCTCCAGCCCGCGGACAGCGCCGCCGGCAGCAACAGGGTGGCCGGGAAGAACAGCAGGGGTGCAATCAGCAGATAGAAGCCCGGGAAGACGCCGTGGCCTTCGTCGCCGCCCGCAATCTTGGGTGCCAGATCGCCGCCGATGGCTTCGGTCCAGAAGCCGCCGTCGGTGGCGATGGTGATGGCGATGGCCCAGGGCCCCACGATCAGGGCCACCAGCGGCAGGCCCCAGCCCCAGCCCAGCCGCTTCAGCCAGCTGAAGTCACGGTCCCAGGCGGAAAGCGCGATCATGGCGGGTGCCACCACGATCAGGCCGATCGGTCCCTTGATCAGGATCGACAGTCCCAGCCCCAGCCAGAACATCAGCTTGTGCGGCCGACTCAGGGCCTCACCTGCCCGGGATGCCAGATAGAGTCGCGCCAACCCCGCCATGGCGAGCGTGACGGCCCCGCACAGCATGGCGTCGGTCTTGGCGATCCCCGCCTCGGTAGACAGCAGGAAACTGGCTCCCAGCATGGCTCCCGCCAGGAAGCCGGCCCTCTGGCCGAACATGGCGGCACCCGCCCAGGCGCAGGCGGCCGCCGCCAGCATGGCCCCGAGGATGGAGGGGATACGGTAGGGGGCGATGTCGCGGTTCTCGACGCTGGACGTCACGGCGACCGCGGCGGCCTGCATCCAGTAGATGCCGATCGGCTTCTTCCAGCGCGGATCGTCCTGGAAGCGGATATCGACATAGTCGCCCGTCTCCAGCATCTGCGAGGTCGCCTGGGCGTAGCGGCTCTCGTCCCGGTCCAGCGGCGGCAGCAGCATCAAGGAGGGCAGACCAGCCAGCAGGGCGACCAGCGCCGCGAGCAAGGGTCCGCGCCAGCCGGCGATGTATCGGTCGAGGTCGGGGCGCATCATGTTCATCTACCTAACACGGGCTTTGCGGCGACGACATTGTTTGCATACGGCACCATCTCCCGTCCGCCCCGGAAACCCGCTAGACAGCCGAAATGAATGAAACGATCCCCGATATCTCCGTCGTCGTCCCCGTGCACAACGAGGAGGGCGCAGCCGGCCCCCTGGCGCGTGAGATCGCTGTGGCGTTCGCCGGCCGGTCCTATGAGATGGTCTTCGTCGACGATGCCTCGCGCGACGGCACACTGAACGAGCTGCGCGGCCTGATGGCCGACCTGCCGGCCCTGCGCGTGCTCAGCCATGGCTCGAACGCCGGCCAGAGCCGTGCCGTGCGCACGGGTGTGCTGGCGGCGCGCGGGGCGATCGTGGTCACCCTCGACGGCGACGGCCAGAACCCGCCCGCCGACGCCCCGAAACTGGCCGACCTGCTGGCGGCCTCGCCGTCCTCGGTGGGCCTGGTCGGCGGCGTGCGGGCCAAACGCCAGGATTCCGGGGCCAAGCGCCAGGCCTCGCTCTGGGCCAACCTCATCCGCCGCAAACTGCTGGGTGACGACGCCGACGATACGGGCTGTGGGCTGAAGGCCTTCCGGCGGGACATCTTCCTGCGTCTCCCCTATTTCGATCACATCCACCGCTATCTGCCGGCCCTGATGATCCGCGAGGGCTACCGGAACCTCTATCTCGATGTGGACCACCGCCATCGCGAGACGGGTCAGTCGAAATACACCAACTGGGGTCGGCTGATGGCGTCCCTGTCCGATCTGCTCGGCGTGATGTGGCTGAAGTCGCGGTCCCGCCGGCCTGGCGCGATCAGCGAATTCTGACATTCCCCTGACGCGCGAGCGGACGTAGCGGGACGGCGCGATCCGGGGTAAGCATCGTTAACAAGCGCGGCCGTCAGGCGTGCCGCCCGTCGATGGAGCCCGCCATGCTGATCGCCATCCCGCTGCTGTTCGTTCCCGTGGTGATCTACGCCATCTTCATCGGGTTCGGGGTCCTGGGCTCCGGCGGAGTCGCAGCGGCCGAGCAGGCGCGGGGTGATCCGCTGTTCTCGATTCCCATGGTGTCGGGCACGGCCTGGAACGTCGGGACCGGTGACCTGATCCTGTTCCTGTCCCTGATCCTGCTGTTCTTCGAACTGCTGAAATCGACCTCGAGCCAGAAGGTGGCGATCGTCAATCACGCCCTGTCGATGATTCTCTTCATCTTCTGCCTGGTCGCCTTCCTGCTGTTCAAGGGGTTCGCGACCTCGACCTTCTTCCTGATCCTGACCATGGTCATGCTGGATGTGCTGGCCGGGTTCATCGTGACGATCATCTCGGCCCGCAAGGACCTGGATTTCGCCAGCCCCAGCTGACCCGGGCCTACGAAAAGCCCACGAAGATCAGGGCCACGACCGTGATGTCGATGGTGCGGGCGAGGATGGAGAGCATGGCGGCGGTCCCGAACGAGGCTTGGTAACCTGTCGTTCAGCAAGGACCGTGCCGCTGCCTCAGACGTCGGTGTCCTTGGCCCTGCCCGGCTGCGGTCGGCGTTCGGCGGCCCCGGAATGCTCGGTTCCGAGGTAGGCCGAGCGGGCCGCATCCAGCACCGGCGGGCCGCCCTTGAGGCCGCGGCGCTGGCCGGTCTGTCCCATCATCTGGGCGGCGAAGACGGCGGCACCCGGATCGGCAGGGGGTGTGGGGGCAGGTCTTGCCGGGGGCTCGGCAGCCTCGGCCGGGAAGTCGACCGGCACCAGGGCCCGCGAGGTCGAGCCGGCCCGGCGTTCGGCGGCGCGCCGGTCATCGGCGCGGCGGTCCGCGCGGCGTTGGACGGGACCGACGGGGCGAACCTCGTCCGCCATGTCAGCCGCCCTTCGACAGCTTGTCGAGCTGGCTGCGCATCTCGTCCATCTGTCGGCGCATCTCGGCCAGGGGGTCGGCGGCCGGCGCGGTCCGGGCTTCGGGCGCTGCCTCGGAGGCCGGGGCACCGGGGGTCAGGGCGTTGAAGCCCGGCCACATCTTCATGGCATCGGTGAACAGGGCCATGTTGCGCTTGACGGCCTCATCGAGAATGCCGGCACCGGGGGCTGCCCCGAAGGCCTTGGAGAACTGGCCGCGCATCTGCTCCTGCTGGCGGCTGAAGCTGTCGAGCGACATCTCCAGATAGGAGGGCAGGACGCCCTGCATCTGGCCGCCGTAGAAGCCGATCAGCTGGCGCAGGAACTGGACCGGCAGCAGGGCCTCGCCGCGGCTCTCTTCCTCGAAGATGATCTGGGTCAGGATCTGGCGGGTCAGGTCGTCATTGGTCTTGGCGTCGAACACCACGAATTCGGTGCCGTCGCGGACCATTTTCGCCAGGTCCTCCAGCGTCACATAGGCGCTGGTGGCGGTGTTATAGAGCCGCCGGTTGGCGTATTTCTTGATGACGACGGTCTCGCCTGCTCCGGCCTTCTTGTCCGCCACGCCCGACCCCTGAACTGTTGCAACGCCGCACTATCCCGCAGTGCGAAGCCGCATGCAAATCAGCCCATGGCCGCAGGGGCCAGAACCACGCCTACCAGCACCGCAACCCAGTGCACCGTGGCCCCCGTGACCACGAAGCCATGCCAGATGGCGCGACGGAATTTCACGGTCGGGCTGATGAAGACGAAGACGCCGGCCGTATAGATCAGTCCGCCCAGCACCAGCAGGCCGAGCGCGATCGGGTGGACGGTGTCGATCAGGGGCTTGGCGGCGGCGAGGGCCAGCCAGCTGAAGCCGAGATAGACCAGGCTCCAGAAGGTGTCCGAGATGCGCGGCGCCACCAGCTTGACCGCTACCCCTCCCAGCGCCACCGCCCAGACCAGGACGGTGAAGCCGATCGACCAGGCCCCCTCGAACCTCTGGGTGGTGAAGGGGGTGTAGCTGCCGGCGATCATCAGAAAGATGGCCGCCTCGTCCATCCGCCGCAGCAGGGGCCGGGCGGCCCCCGGGTGGGCCTGGTTGTAGATGGCCGAGACCGTCAGCATGATGATCAGGCACAGGGCATAGGCTGCGGTGGCCACCACGGCGCCGATGCCGGCATAGAGGGCGGCCAGCACGGCCAGGACGATCCCGCCCACCGCGGCCAGGGTCAGGCCGACCACATGGACGATCAGGTCGGCGGTCTTTTCCGCCGGGGTCCGGTAGTGCTCTTCCATGTCCTGTTCGTCGGGAACAGAAACCTGTGCCAGCACCGTTTTCAGTCTCTTGAGCATGGCCCCATCAAGCCTTTCCCGCTCTTTTCGTTGCCTCCACCCTGCGCCCGGGTGGGTGACCATTCGCTGAACGACGTCGTCGTGGGTGACGAAGGCGGCGGGATGCGGCAAAAACGGCACGACTCGTTTCAGGCAACCTAACGCCCGGGATGGGCGTAGAGGTTTTGTTTTCCCCGGCCCGGGCGCTCCCCCGCCTGCTGCCGGTTTCAGGAGTCCTGCATGTCCATCGACGTCGTCATTGTCTCCGCCGCGCGCACGCCGGTCGGTTCCTTCCTCGGCGCCCTGTCCAGCCTGCCGGCGTCGAAACTGGGCGAGGTCGCCATCCGGGCGGCGCTGGAGCGGGCCGGGGTCACGCCGGAAGAGGTGGACGAGGTCATCCTCGGCCATGTGCTGCAGGCGGCGGCGGGGCAGGGCCCGGCCCGGCAGGCGGCCATGGGGGCGGGCATTCGCAAGGAGGCCGCGGCCTGGAGCCTGAACCAGATCTGCGGCTCGGGCCTGCGCGCCGTGGCCATCGGGGCCCAGCAGATCGCCCTGGGTGACGCCCGCATCGTCGTGGCCGGCGGACAGGAGAGCATGAGCCAGGCCCCGCACGCCCAGGCCCTGCGCACCGGCCAGAAGATGGGCGACATCAAACTGGTCGACACCATGATCAGCGACGGCCTGTGGGACGCCTTCAACGGCTATCACATGGGCCAGACGGCCGAGAACATCGCCGACACCTTCCACATCAGCCGCGCGGATCAGGACGCCTTCGCCGTGGCCAGCCAGAACAAGGCCGAGGCGGCGCAGAAGGCGGGGCGGTTCGACGACGAGATCGCGCCGGTGACCATCAAGGGCCGCAAGGGCGACACCGTCGTCGACAAGGACGAGTTCATCCGCCACGGCGCGACCCTGGAGGCCATGCAGGGGCTCAAGCCCGCCTTTACGAAGGAAGGCAGCGTCACCGCCGCCAATGCCTCGGGCCTCAATGACGGGGCCGCGGCCCTGGTGCTGATGAGCGCGGCCGATGCGAAGGCCCGGGGGCTGGAGCCGCTGGCCCGCATCGTCTCCTCGGCGACGGCGGGCGTCGATCCGGCGGTCATGGGCACCGGCCCGATCCCGGCCTCGAAAAAGGCGCTGGAGAAGGCCGGCTGGACCGTGGCCGACCTCGATCTGGTCGAATCCAACGAGGCCTTCGCGGCCCAGAGCCTGTGCGTCCTGCGCGAGCTGGGCCTCGACCCCGACAAGGTCAATGTCAACGGCGGCGCCATCGCCATCGGCCACCCGATCGGCGCCTCGGGCGCCCGCATCCTGACGACGCTGCTGCATGAGATGAAGCGGCGCGGCGCGAAGAAGGGCCTGGCCACCCTGTGCATCGGCGGCGGCATGGGCGTGGCCCTCTGCGTCGAGCGCGACTGAGGCCGCAGGACCCCGCCCCATGACCCGCACCCTGCACATCGACTTCGTCTCCGACATCGTCTGCCCCTGGTGCGTCGTGGGGCTGGGCGGGCTGGAGACGGCGCTGGAGGCGCTGAAGGCCGAGGGGATCACGGCCGAGGTGCATTTCCGGCCGTTCGAGCTGAACCCGCAGATGCCCCCCGAGGGCGAGAACGTCGGCGAGCATATCGCCCGCAAATACGGCTCGACCCCCGAACAGTCGGCGGCCAACCGGGCCATGATCACCGAACGGGCCGAGGACGCCTGGCCGGGGTTCCGGATGCAGATGGGCCCCGACAGCCGCATCTGGAACACCTTCGACGCCCACCGGCTGCTGCACTGGGCGGCGACGGTGGGGCCGGCGGAACAGAGGGCCCTGAAGGCGGCCCTGTTCACGGCCCATTTCACCGAGGGCCGGACGATGACCGACGCCGGGGTCCTGGCCGACGCGGCGGCGGCGGCGGGGCTGGACCGGGCGAAGGCGGTCGAGGTGCTGTCAGGCGACCTCCATGCCGCCGAGGTGCGGGCGGCGGAGGCGCTGTGGGTCTCGCGCGGGATCAACAGCGTGCCCGCCGTGGTGGTCGAGGGGAAATGGCTGATCTCGGGCGGGCAGCCGGCCTCCGTCTTTGAAGAGGCCCTGCGGAAGATGGCCGCCGGGGGCTGAGCCGGCTCTCACGCGCCGCGTCCGGAAACACCGTTCACACCGTTCACATCGTGCGCTTCGTGCGCGTCCCGGTGGACGCATCCCATGGCCTTCTCCTCCGCAGCGACCAGCCGCTCGATCTCCCGGGCGTCGGCCGCGAGGAAGGCGTGCACCCGGCGCCAGCGCAGGGCCTCGGCGGCGTCGCCGCGCAGGACGGCCCGCATCATCCGCCGGTCGGCGATCCATTCGAGCTCGTGCATCTCGATCTGGTCAAGATCGCCGGCGACCCTTTCCTCCAGCAGCACGCCCTCGTCCCACGGGTCCAGCCGGACCGGCGGTGTCCACGGCTGGTCGGCCCGCCGCCAGCCCTCGCTGGCCGCCCGCTTGCGCAGCGCGGTCAGCCCGACCCCGTGACGCCGGCAGCATGCGGGGGCGGAGATCCCGGCCAGATAGTCCTCGCGCACCTGGGCCCAGACCGCGTCGGGCGCGGGGCGATGGCCGTTGGCGGGAGTGGTGGGGGTGCCGTCGGGCATGGGGTCCTCCCTTCTGATCGCGGGGGAGGATAGGCCGGGGGTGCGTCAGATTTGGACGGAGGCTCATCCCCCTTTGTCATCCCGGCCCAGCCGCGCAGCGGCGCAGAGCCGGGACGGGACGGTGCGTGCGCCCTCCATGCCCTCCCGGACAGCCCGTCAGGGCTGAGCCGGGAGCCACGCGGTGCGGCCCTGACCTGTCGCCCGGACAGGCGCGGTGCGCCTTCCGGGCGGGGCGTGGTGGATGCTGTCCCGTCCCGGATAGCCGCTGCGCGGCTTCCGGGATGACAAGGGGTGGTGCTGATTAAGCCGCCTTGGCCTTGCGCGGCTTCTTGGGAACGACGTCGGCGGCGGTGACGAGGTGACCCTTCCAGCCCGGAGGCGGCAGGAACTTGCCGGACTTTTCCTCGCGCGTGCCGTGTTTGGCCGTGTGCGCGGCAGCGCGCAGGGCTTTCAGGACGGTTTCGTGATCGAAGATCGTGCTCATTTCGGTCCCCAATCTAGCAGTTCCGGCGCATCCGCACCACTCGCGTAGACCCGCCACGCATCCACGATCGGTTTGTAGACCGTCTCCAGGCATTCCAGGCTGAGCAGGAAGCGGCGGCGCAGCGTGTCCTCAGGAATGCCATGGCCGCCTTCGGACACGCGTCGGGCGACACGGGCGACCGAGTGGTCGGCCGAGGGCAGGCGCAGATAGATCAACTCGACCCGATACCCGGCCGCCTTCCAGTCGCGGATGCGCACGGCGTGGGAGCGGGTGGCCAGGGTGGTCTCCAGCATGACATCGGCGCGCAGGGCGAACAACTGATCCAGCCGTTCCAGCACCAGCCGCCCGGCGGCCAGATCGCGGGCCGGGCCGGCACCGGTCAGGCTGCGCGCCACCTCGTCTGGATTGACGAACTGGAACGTCGTCGCCCGCTCGCGCAGGAACTGGTTGATGAAGGTGGTCTTGCCGGCGCCGTTGGGTCCGGCGAGGAGGACGAGGGTGGGCATGGGGGGAGTTTAGCCCGGGTGGTGGCGGGCGGCGAGGACTTGCACCCGTAGGTGGCGGCCGTGAGAGCCCTCCTCCTCAAGGGGGGATGGCCGCCGAAGCGTGACCCCTGCCTTGTCATCCCGGCCAAGCCGCGCAGCGGCGCAGAGCCGGGACGACGGGCGCTGCCTGTGTGCCCTCCCGGACAGCCCGACAGGGCTGGGCCGGGAGCCACGCGGTGCGGCCCTGACCTGTCGCCCGGACAGGCGCGGTGCGCCTTCCGGGCGGGGGAGTTGTGGACGTCCCGTCCCGTCCCGGATAGCCGCTGCGCGGCTTCCGGGATGACAAGACCCCCCCCCACCGCCGCTTGACGCCCCCCGCGCCTTCCCCGAACGTCGGTCCATGTCGCTGTTCGAATTCACCTTCGGCCTGTCCGCCGTCATCCTCGGCCTGGCATTGGCGCATATGGCCTCGACCGTCAGTCGGCTGGCCCTGGCCGGGCGGCGGGTGCGCTGGGCGCCCGAGCCGCTGTTGCTGGCCGGGATCATCGTGCTGGTCATCATCTCGGTGTGGCTGGGCCAGTGGGGCGCGCGGAACCAGACGGAGACGACGGTCGGGATGCTGCTGCTTCAGGTCGGCAAGCTGATACTGCCCTTCATGGCCGCGACCTTCGTCCTGCCCGACCCCGTCCCGGAGGAGGGGCCGGTCGACCTGTATGCCCACTATGACCACACCCGCGCCCTGACCTTCGGGAGCCTGATCCTCGGCCTGATGGCCTTCTGGGCCGTCGGCATGATCCAGTGGGCGGGGGGCCAGTGGCCGGACGCGCCCGCCATGACCGTGGGATCGGTGCTGGCCAGCCTGCCCTGGGAGTTCTGCCTCGGCTACGGCCTGCTGATCGCGGTGCGCCGGCGCTGGTTCAACATCGCCCTGCTGGCGGCGGGGCTGGCCTATTACGGCTGGCAGGTCGTGCCGGATCGGTTGGCGGGGTGAAGGCCGTTTGTCATCCCGGCCAAGCCGCGCAGCGGCGCAGAGCCGGGACGATGCGTGCCCCCACTATGCCCTCCCGGACAGCCCGTCGGGGCTGAGCCGGGAGCCATGCGGTGCGGCCCTGGCCTGTCGCCCGGACAGGCGCGGTGCGCCTTCCGGGCGGGGGGTGGGGGTGGCTGTGCCGTCCCGTCCCGGATAGCCGCTGCGCGGCTTCCGGGATGACAAGTGCCGGTGAGGTGCGCTGTGGGTCTCGCGCGGGATCAACCGCCTGCCGGCGTTGGTGGCGAGCGCCTTCAGTCGGCGGCGCGGTGGACGGCCAGGATCCGGTAGCGGATGAGCATGCGGCGGTCCCGGGAGGCGGTCCTGACTTGCAGGTAGTCGGTGGTGACGGTCGCGCAGCGGCTGTTTTGGACAAGTACCTCTGCCTCGCCACGTGGCAGCAGCGTGAGCGGCACCAATGTCGGGCAGACCATGATCGTCGCCGGATAACCCCTACCCTGATAGATCGTTGTGGTAACCGGCGGGGATGTTTCGGGGCCGCGTGCGGAGATCTCCTGATAGATCCAGCCCTGGTCCTCGATCGCCATGTCGACCCGGTACTCTCTCGGGACTGGATCGACCGGGGCAGTGGGCATTTCGGCGGTCGTCCCGGGGGCCGGACGCAGCAGCCGGACTTCGGGCATTACAGTCTGGGTCTGCGCCAGGGCCGCTGACGGTGTGGCCACAAGGGTGAAGGCGAGAATGGCGGTGCGGATCATGCTGTCCCCCTGGGTCAGACGAAGTATTTCATCAGGCTTGCGCGGCCTGCGAGCTGGATCAAGCCTGAAAATGCGGGTTGCCGGAGCGGGCCGGGCCCGACCCGGCCTGCCTTCCCGCCCCCGATCTTCCCGCCCTTTTGAACCCCTGATGGTGCCTTCTCGCTCCCGCCGGCGAAACAATTCCGGCCGGTCAACCTGGCGCCGCTCCTCACCGGGTTAGACTCATTCCTCGAACGGCGGAAACTCCGCCGCCTCCGCGTTGGGTGTTTGACAATCCATCCCGATCCCGCCGCTGTGACAGGCTGGATTTCCTCTCCAGCGCGCAGTGCGCCTCCGGCCGTCAGGGGCGAGAGTGGTGCTTTTCGCCCATTTTTCGGGGTCGAGTCACACCTTCACCTCAATGGCCCCACCCCCGGCCCGGAATTTCGCGCTCATCTCCGCCATTCCGGCCTCCGCTTCCGCCAGCGAACCCCCCGCATCATTCTGCGCCGCCGCATCCCGGCGGATGTCCTGGCTGATCTTCATCGAGCAGAATTTCGGGCCGCACATGCTGCAGAAATGCGCCGTCTTGTGGGCTTCCTTCGGCAGGGTGGCGTCGTGGTATTTGCGGGCGGTTTCGGGGTCGAGGCCGAGGTTGAACTGGTCTTCCCAGCGGAACTCGAACCGGGCGCGGCTGAGGGCGTCGTCGTGCAGGCGGGCGGCCGGGTGGCCCTTGGCCAGGTCGGCGGCGTGGGCGGCGATCTTGTAGGTGATGACGCCGTCCTTGACGTCCTGACGGTCGGGCAGGCCGAGGTGCTCCTTGGGCGTGACGTAGCAGAGCATGGCCGTGCCGAACCAGCCGATCATGGCCGCACCGATGGCGCTGGTGATGTGGTCGTAGCCGGGGGCGATGTCGGTGGTCAGGGGCCCGAGCGTATAGAAGGGCGCCTCGTGGCAGTGTTTCAGCTGCTCATCCATATTGGCCTTGATCTTGTGCATCGGCACATGGCCGGGGCCTTCGATCATGACCTGACAGCCCTTGGCCCAGGCGATCTTGGTCAGCTCGCCGAGGGTGCGCAGCTCGGCGAACTGGGCCTCGTCATTGGCGTCGGCGATGGAGCCGGGGCGCAGGCCGTCGCCGAGAGAGAAGGAGACGTCGTAGGCCCGCATGATGTCGCAGATGTCCTCGAAATGCTCGTAGAGGAAGCTCTCGCGGTGATGCGACAGGCACCATTTGGCCATGATGGAGCCGCCGCGTGAGACGATGCCGGTGACGCGTTTGGCGGTCATCGGCACGAAGGGCAGGCGGACGCCGGCGTGGATGGTGAAATAGTCGACGCCCTGCTCGGCCTGTTCGATCAGGGTGTCGCGGAACACCTCCCAGGTCAGGTCCTCGGCCACGCCGTTGACCTTCTCCAGCGCCTGGTAGATCGGCACGGTGCCGATGGGGACGGATGAGTTGCGGATGATCCAGTCGCGGATGTTGTGGATGTTGCGGCCGGTCGACAGGTCCATGACGTTGTCGGCACCCCAGCGGGTGGCCCAGACCAGTTTGTCGACCTCGTCGTCCACCGAGGACAGGACGGCCGAGTTGCCGATGTTGGCGTTGATCTTCACCAGGAAGTTCCGGCCGATGATCATCGGCTCGACTTCGGGATGGTTGATGTTGTGCGGGATGATGGCCCGGCCGCGGGCGATTTCGGAGCGGACGAATTCGGGGGTGACATAGTCGGGGATGCTTGCCCCGAAGCTCTCGCCGTCGCGGGTCGAGGGTCGGGGGTCGAGGGTCGAGGAAGGGGAGAAGGCGGCGTTCGGGGAGGGCATGGTTGAGCCGTCGGCGAAGGTGATGGAGCCGCCTTCCGACCCTCGACCCCCGACCCTCGCCTCTTCCCTGCGCAGGTTCTCGCGGATGGCGACATATTCCATCTCGGGGGTGATGATCCCGGCCCTGGCATATTCGTACTGGGTGACCGGACGGCCCTCGACGCCCTTGAAGACCTTGTGGCGGCTGGTGTCGAAACGGGGGGCCAGGTTCTTGCCGCTGGCGTGGCCGTTGTCCTCGGGCTTGACCTCGCGCGGGTTCAGGACGGGGGCGATGTCGCCGCGGTCCAGCTGCCAGCTGGACTTGACCAGGGGCAGGCCCTTCTTGATGTCGATGGTGACGGTCGGGTCGGTATAGGGGCCCGAGGAGTCATAGATGGTCACCGGCGGCTCATTGGCGCTGGGGTGAACCGCCACTT
This sequence comes from Caulobacteraceae bacterium, assembly GCA_019746095.1. Lineage (GTDB taxonomy): Bacteria > Pseudomonadota > Alphaproteobacteria > Caulobacterales > Caulobacteraceae > Brevundimonas. The sequence continues at coordinate 144,788 of JAIESL010000002.1, read as the reverse complement.
CGCGGAAGGGGACGCGGATGTCGGGGTAGAGTTCGCCGGCGACATAGACCTTGCGCGACCCGGCGCGTTCGCCGGTCGGGATGGTGCCGGTCTCCTTCATCACCTGCTCGCGGGCGTCTTTCAGAGCCAGATCGACATTGGGCTCTTCGGGAAGGGCGGGGGGCGTGACGGAGATGTTCATGGCGGCCTCTCGTTGGAGGTCCGCCGACGTCGGCAGGGTGGTCCTGTGGCGTGGACCGTGTTTCCCATCCCTTCGCCGGCATGACCCGGATCAGGTTCGACGGGTCAGGCGATCACGCCAATCTCAGCGCCTTGAGCGGCACCCCCCGGAGAACGAACCAGTCTTACGCCTGCCCGGCGCGGGCTTCAATCGGGGAAGGCAGCGAGCAGGGCGTCGAGCGCGGCCTGGATCCGGGCCCAGCCGGCCTCGTCCAGGGCCACGCCGCCGGTGCCCGGACGGGCCTCGCCGGTCAGGGCGAGGTGCTGGACGGCCGCCAGCAGGACGGCATTGATGGCCACGGCGTCGCCGGCCGGGGGCAGGCGCAGGCGGGGCCGGCGCTCGCGCATCCAGGCCTGGAGCACGGCGGACCGTTCGTCCTCGATGCGGTTGAGCAGGGGCGTGGCCTCGACCAGGGCCCAGGCCATCAGCCGCAGGGTCAGGGGACTGGCGCGCAGGGCACCCAGCCAGGCCGACAGGCTCTCGCGGGCGAAGGCGCGCAGGGTCTCGGACCCGGCCGGGGGCGTGGCGTCCAGCGTGTGGACCAGCTCGGCATGGGCGCGGGCGGCGATGCGGGTGACCACGCCGTCGGCACCGTCGAAATAGCGATAGACCAGTTTCCGGTCGCAGCCGGCCTCGGCCGCCAGGGTCTGGACATTGAGGCCGGGGAAGCCGTCGCGCAGCAGGATACGCTCACCGGCCTCGATGATGAGGGCCTCGGTGGCGGGGCGGCTGCGCAGCCTTATGGCGGGGTTGGCGGGCGATTCGGCCATGGGGGCAGCATCGGGCCAGCCGGTGTGAGTCGGCAAGCGGTCGCCCGATGGCCCCTGCAGTGCTAACGGGGGCGGTCCCCCATGGAGTCCGATCGATGCACCTCGCCCGCTTTCCCCGCATCCGCCTGGCGCATCTGCCGACCCCGCTGGAGCCCCTGCCGCGGCTGAGCGAGGCGCTGGGGGTGGAGATCTGGATCAAGCGCGACGACTGCACCGGCCTGGCCGGCGGCGGCAACAAGACCCGCAAGCTGGAGTTCCTGCTGGGCGACGCCTTCGAATGCGGGGCCGATACGCTGGTGACGCAAGGGGCGGTGCAGTCGAACCATGTGCGCCAGACGGCGGCGGCGGCGGCGGCCCACGGCCTGGCCTGCGAGGTCATTCTGGAAGAGCGGACGGGGTCGAGGGCGGTCGACTACACCCGCAACGGCAACGTCCTGATGGACCGGCTGTTCGGCGCGGGCATCCGCACCGTGCCTGGCGGCTCGGACATGCCGGCCGAGCTGGAGAAGACGGCGGCCGAGGTGCGGGCGCGCGGCGGCAAGCCCTATATCATCCCCGGCGGCGGCTCGAACCCGGTCGGGGCCCTGGGCTATGTCGACTGCGCCCGCGAGATCGTGGTCCAGGCCGACGAACTGGACATGCAGATCGACCGGATCATCACCGCGACCGGCAGCGCCGGGACCCATGCCGGTCTGGTGGCCGGGCTGGCCGTGATGGGGGCGGACATTCCGGTGCTGGGCATCGGGGTCCGGGCCCCGAAGGCGAAGCAGGAAGAGAATGTGCTGAAACTGGCCCGCGAGACGGCGACCCTGCTGGGACGGCCGGGCGCGGTGACGCCGGAGATGGTGGTGGCCGACTGCGACTATGTCGGCGAGGGGTATGGCCTGGTCGACCAGGCGGTGATCGACGCCCTTGTGCTGGCGGCGCGGACCGACGCCATCGTGCTGGACCCGGTCTATACGGGCAAGGCGATGAAGGGGCTGATCGCCCTGGCGAAGGCGGGCCGGTTCGAGAACGAGACCCTGGTCTTCCTGCACACCGGCGGGGCCCAGGGGCTGTTCGGCTACCAGGGCGAGATCGAGGCCGCCCTCTAGGCCGGGGCACCGTCCGCGGTCAGCCCGGCGAGCCGCTGCAGATTGGCCGCCGCCGGCCAGGCCCGGTCCCGCAGGGCCGTGAGGACCGCCATCCTGTCGGTCTGGTCCGGCGTCACCGCCCGGGCGACCTTGCCGAAGCCGTCGAGACGGCTGTCGCGGATCCATCGGCGCAGTTCGGGCTCGGACGACCAGACCAGCTGGTTGCGCAGATTGGCCAGCTCCGTCTGCGGATAGTCCGCGACCGTATCGGGCAGGGGACAGGGGGTGCAGAGTTCGTTGCGGCGGGCCTCATCGCCGATATGGACCTCGACCCAGGCGGCCAGTGCGGCGCTGAAGGTGGGGGCGGGCATCCGGATCATCTGCAGGGTGATGCGGTCGCCGTCGAAGACCGGCACCGCCGGACGGCGCGTGACCGCCGAGGCGGTGCAGTCGATATACAACGCCCCCGGCCCGACCGGCACAAAGCCCGCGTCGAGGCGCAGGCCCCCGGCCTCGATGGCCCGGACGCGGCCCAGGCGGACGACATCGGTGATGCCGCGCAGCACCTCGACCTCACCGGCCGAGACGGTCGCATAGTGAAACATCTGTGGCCGGACGGACGCGTCGATCCGAAGCATATTGCCGGCCGCTTCCAGCTGTTCGAACAGGGCATCGGCCGAGGGAGCGGTGGCGAACGCCTCAAAGGCCCGGGCCTGGGCCCCGATCGAGTCGTGGAAGAACTCCTCGCCCGGCTGGGTGCAGAGCCGGTTGAGCAGCCAGGACTCGCGCGGCCGGACCCAGGTGATGCGATCGGCGGGCACGCCTGCGCTGATCAGCCAGAGACCGGCGTCCATGGCGGTCTTGCCCGCCCCGAGGATCACATAGCGGTCCGGGACCGGCCCCCCGGACTGCGCCAGATGGGGCAGGGCGTTGGGCGGCACCAGACGCACCCCCTCGGCCACCGCGAAGGCCGGCGTGTGGGTGGAAGGGACCGAGGTGCCGAACCAGGTCGCATCGACCGTCTTGCGCCGCGCCTCGACCCGGGTCTCTTCGCCGCTGAGCAGTGAGACCAGCTGTCCTTCGCCGCGATAGTCCGTCATCGGATAATAGTCGACCCGACCGCTCGACAGCAGCCTCTGTCGCATTACGGCGTCGAAATAGCCGCAGACCTCCGGGCCGGAGGCCAGTTCATACAGGCCGGCATTGAGCCCGTGGGTATCCTTGAGACCCGACCCCAGCGGCATGGAGTTGACGCCGTAGAAGGCCGAGGGCTGGTGCAGGGTCACAAAGGCATAGGCGTCGTTCCAGTGCCCGCCCGGCTTGCCGTGCCGGTCCACGATGGTGATCCGGGCGTCGCTTTCGGTCAGCAGGGTGTCGGCAAAGGCCAGGCCCACCGCCCCGCTGCCCACGACCAGATAGTCGGTCTCGATTCTGGTCGGCCGTGTCACCCGGTCTTGTTCCTCTCGCGCGGCTGGGTCATCACGCTAGCCAGCGCAGGGTCCGGCCACAAGCCGACCGTCGAACAGGATCGAGGTGCCGCATGATCGAGAACTGGGATTTGCTGATCGACCGGACGGACCTGTCCCGAACCGAGGTCCTTGCCCTGCCCGCACCGGACACGGTGGTGCCGGCGGACGGCGAGGTGCTGCTGGAGATGGAGCGGTTCGCCCTCACGGCCAACAACATCACCTATGGCGTCTATGGCGACCGGCTGGGTTACTGGCAGTTCTTTCCGGCAGAGGGGAACTGGGGCCGGATCCCGGTCTGGGGCTTTGCCACGGTGCGGCGGTCCGCGGCGGAGACCATTCCGGTCGGAACCCGGCTGTTCGGCTATCTGCCGATGGCGACCCACTGGGTGACCCGGCTTGAGCGCCGGCCCTGGGGGGTGGTCGATGTCTCGGCCCATCGCGCTGCCCTGCCGTCCGCCTACAACAGCCTGGTCGAGGCCGCGCCGGGTCCGCTGGACGACCAGATCGCCCTGCTGCGGCCCCTGTTCCTGACCGCCTTCCTGCTGGACGACTATTTCGCCGCCAATGCGGATTTCGGGGCCACCACCTTCATCCTGTCCAGCGCCTCGAGCAAGACGGCGCTCGGGCTCGGCTGGCTGCTGGCCCGGCGTGGCGTGCGGGTGATCGGCCTGACCTCGCCCCGTAACACCGGCTTTGTCGAGGGTGTGGGCTACTATGCCGAGACCCGGACCTATGAAGCCATCGCGCAGACCCCGGTCGAGGGGCAGGTGGTGTTTGTCGACTTCGCCGGTGCCCCGGAAGTTGTGGCCGCGGTCCACCACAGCCTCGGTGACCAGCTGGTGCACAGCGCCGTCGTGGGCAGCACCCACCAGGCTGCCGGGGCCGTCGGTCCGGGCCGCCTGCCGGGACCCCGGCCGACCTTCTTCTTCGCCCCCGAACAGCTGCGCCAGCGGTCGAAGGACTGGGGCGGCGAGGTGCTGAACAGCCGCATCCAGGCGGCGCTGGATGGCTTCATCGCGGACAATGGCTGGCTGGAGGTTTCCACCCATGCCGGCCCGGAGGCCCTGAAGGCGATCTATCAGACCGTCCTCGCCGGCACGGCCCGTCCGGAAAAAGGCCACATGGTCCGGTCGAAGGCCGCCGCTGACGGCTGACGACGCCCAATCGGCATTGAGCCCGGTCTGTATTGGCGTTTCCCTGTCGTTTCCGCGCATAAGGGCGGCTGAGCGTTTGCCCGGCAGGGCGGCGAGGATTTGAGGCGTACAATGAGCAAGGTTCTGGGCGTTCTGGGCGGCATGGGTCCGGCCGCCACCGTGGCCTTTCTGGCGCGGGTTCAGGCGCTGACCCCGGCCGAGGGTGACCAGGACCACATCCGCATCCTCGCCGACATCAATCCGCAGGTGCCGGACCGCAACCGCCAGCCCGATGCGGCCGAGAAGACCCTGGGCCAGATGGCCATGCGGCTGCGCGACGCCGGGGCCCAGGTCCTGGCCATGCCGTGCAACACCGCCCACGCCCAGGCGGCGGGGATCCGCAAGGTCGGCCTGCCCTTCATCGACATGATCGCCGAGACCACCGAGGCGGCGACCGCGGGCGGGGCGAAGAAGATCGGCGTCCTGGCCACACCGGGCGGCGAGGCCCTCTACACCAAGGCCCTGCAGGGCAAGGGGGCCAAGATCGTGCGGCTGAGCGGCGCGGCGCGGGAGGCCTTCATGGCCTGTGTCTATGCGGTGAAGCGCGGCGACCTCGGCGAGGCCCCGCGCACCGAGATGCGCCGGCTGGCTGCCCTGCTGGTCGCGGGCGGTGCCGAGGCGGTGATCGCCGGCTGCACCGAGGTTCCGCTGCTGCTGTCGGCGCAGGACGTGTCCGTGCCGCTGGTGGATTCGGCCGAGGTGCTGGCGGCGGCGTGTGTGGCACGGTGCGGGTGAGGGGGTGATTGGTGGTTGGTGATTGGTGATTGCTGCGTCCCTGACGGCGGACGATTGGCGCAATCCGGAACCGGCCCTGACCACCAACCACTAACCACCAATCACCCTGCGCGTGGTTGCCTAACCCCGCGACCCGCTTCAAACCGGATCCCGTGACCCGACAGGCCCTCATCATCGATTGCGATCCCGGCGTGGACGACGCCGTGGCCCTGATGCTCGCCTTCGGGTCAGAGGCGTTCGAGCTGCTGGCGATCACCGCCGTGGGCGGCAATGTGCCGGTGGTGAAGACGGCGCGGAATGCGCGGATCCTGAGACAGATCGCCGGGCGTGAGGATGTGCCGGTGTTCATGGGGGCCGACCGGCCGCTGCGGCGCGAACCGGCGGGGGCGGGCGAGTTCCACGGGGCCGAGGGGCTCGGCGACATGGCACCGTTCGAGCCGGAGGCGGCTTGCGCGGACGGGCATGCGGCGGAGGCGATCATCGCTCTGGTGATGGCCCGGCCGGCGAAGTCGGTGGCGCTGGCGGTGCTGGGGCCGCTGACCAATCTGGCGCTGGCCTTGCGCCGGGAGCCGGCGCTGGCGGAACGGCTGGGGCCGGTGGCGGTCATGGGCGGGGCGCGGTCGGAGGGCGGAAACATCACCGCCTCGGCCGAGTTCAACATCTGGGCCGATCCGGACGCGGCCGCCGAGGTGCTGGCGACGGGCTGCGACGTGATCCTGTTCGGGCTGGACGCGACCCATCAGGTACGGGCGACCGAGGCGCGGATCGTGTCGCTGGAGGCCGCGGGCACGCCGATGGCGGATGCGGCGGCGTCGATGATGCGGTTCTCCCAGCGGGTCGAGCGCAGGATCGTCGGCTGGGATGCGCCGCCGGTGCACGATCCCTGTCCGGTGGCCTGGCTGCTGCAGCCGGCGCTGTTCACCCTGCAGCCCTGCCGGGTCTCGGTGGAGACGGAAAGCGACCTGACCCGCGGCCATACGGCGGTGGAATTCCGCCAGGCCGTGGCCGGGACCCTGCCGCATCGCTGGGCGACCGCCGCGGATGCGGAAGGGATTTTCAGCCTGATCGCCGACGCCGTTCGCTGACCCGGACAATCTGCCGCATGCCGTTCCCGGCGGTGTTTGCGCTGGCGCAAGGTCGCCTCGCGCGGGCTGGACCAGGACACCCGTGACGCTCGAACCGGCTGCATGTCGCGTCCGGACGGCGTCCTGGAAGACCGGGATGAAACGGAACATGAGGCTGGCGGCTGCGGTCGCGGTGATGACGCTGGCAACCGGCGTTGCAGGCGGCGCCATGGCCCAGACCACCAATGACTGGCAGGTCGCGCGCAAGGGTGACTGGATCGTCACGGGTCGGGTGACCGACGTGTCGAGCGGTGCCGACGATTCCATCTTCACCTCGGCCGGCGCGGACACGGGGCTGAACGTCGACGTCGGCAATGATGTCATGCCGACCCTGGGGTTCACCTATTTCCTGACCGACAACATCTCGGTCGAGGCCATCCTCGGCGCGACCCAGCATGAGATCCGGGCCCAGGGCGGCATGACCGATGTCGCCGTGCACGAAACCTGGGTGCTGCCGCCGGTGGTGACCCTGCAGTACCGCCCCGCCCCCGAGGCGCGCGTCAGCCCCTATGTCGGGGCCGGCATCAACTACATGCTGTTCTTCGACGGCCAGGACAAGAACGGCTTCACCGTCGATCTGGAGGACGGCTTCGGCTACGCCCTGCAGGCCGGGGCGGACGTGGCCATCACCGGACCCTGGACCCTCAATCTCGACGTCAAGAAGGTCTGGTTCGACACCACCGCCACGGTCAATGGCGGGGCCCTGACCAGCGACGTCAACATCGATCCCTGGGTCGTGTCGGTCGGCTTCGGCCGCAAATTCTAGACCGATGCAAGCGCCGCCGGCCGGATCGCCGGCGGCGTTTCCGTGTGTGGCTCACCGGCCTGTCCGCAGGTTATAGAGAGGCGTCGGTCCGGCCCTGCCGGACGCGGGAGAGATGCCTTGAGGCTGACGGTCGTCGGTTCGATCAATCTGGATTTCGTCGCCACCGCGCCGCGCCTGCCGCGCGCGGGCGAGACCGTGACCGGGGCGACCCTGGCGCGGCATCCGGGCGGCAAGGGGGCCAACCAGGCGCTGGCGGCGCAGCGGCTGGGTGCCGAGATCTGCATGATCGGCCGGGTCGGGCGCGACGGCATGGCCGAGGAGGCCATGGCCCTGTTGCTGGCGGATGACGTCGATGTCGGCGGGGTGGTGACGGACCCGTCGGCACCGACCGGCGTGGCCCTGATCGCGGTCGATCCCGAGGGCGAGAACCAGATCGTGGTGGCGGCGGGTGCCAACCACAGCCTCATGCCCGAACAGCTGCCGGCGCGGATCGAGACGCCGCTGATCCTGCAGCTGGAACTGCCGATCGAGACGGTCGAGGCGGCGGCGGGGCGGGGAACAGAGTTCGTCTGCATCAACCTGGCCCCTGCGGCACCGGTGTCGGACCAGCTGCTGCGCCGGGCCGACCTGCTGGTGGTCAATGAGACCGAGGCGGAATTCTATGGCGACCTGCTGCACCAGGGCGGCGGCCGGGTGGTGGTGACCCTGGGGGCGCGGGGCGCGGTCATGTACCAGCGCGGAGCCGAGATCGCCCGGGCGACGCCGCCGAAGGTGAAGGCGGTCGATGCGACCGGCGCGGGCGACTGTTTCGTCGGGGCGATCTGTGTCGCCCTGCTGGAGGGGATGGAGCCGGAGGCGGCCCTGAGGTTCGCCTGTGCCGCGGGGGCGATTGCGGCAACCCGGCCGGGGGCCCAGCCGTCGCTGCCGACACGCGCCGAGGTCGAGGAAATTCTGGCCTAGCGTCCCGCCCGGAAGGTCGCGACCGCCTCGACGGCCTGGCGGACACTGGCCTCGATCGCGGCCCAGTCGCCGGCCTTGACGGCGGCGTCGGTGACCAGTTTCGAGCCCATGCCGGCGGCGATGATGCCCGAGCCGAACCATCTGGCGATACTGGCCGCGTCCGGATCTACGCCGCCCGTGGGCATGATTTTCGTCCAGGGCATGGGGCCCATGACCGCCTTGACGAAGTCGGGGCCGCCGACGCTCGCACCGGGGAAGAGTTTGACGACCTCGCAGCCCAGCTCATGGGCCTGGCCGATCTCCGTGACCGAGCCGCAGCCGGGGAAGTAGGCGGTCATGCGTCGGTTGCAGACGCCGGCGACCTCGGGGACGAGGCAGGGGCTGACCACGAACCGGGCCCCGCGATTGAGGAAGAGGCTGGCCGTGCCGGCGTCGACCACCGAGCCGATGCCGGGGATGATGTGGGGGTCGGTCCGCTGCAGTTCGCGGGCGATGTCGCCGAACAGGTCGCAGGCGAAGTCGCCGCGGTTGGTGAATTCGATCACCGGCGCCCCGCCGCGGGCGCAGGCGCGGATGACCTCAAGGCAGACCCCGGCGTCCGGATGGTAGAAGACCGGGACCACGCCCTGGGCTTCGAGGGCGGTCAGGACGGCAAGGCGGTCGTGGCGCATGGCAGGCTCCGTGTTGCGTCCTGACTCGACCGGCGGGCGGGCGACGTCAAGTCGTGCCGGATCAAACCCTGTGACCGCCCGATCGCCTGCGGCACAAGGCTTGACCAATCGGGAGTCGTGGCGGAACACTGGCGAGCATTGAACACGGGTACCGGAGCCGACATGCGTAACACCGTCCTGCTGACCTGCCTGGCGGCCCTGGCCCTGCCCGCAGGCGCCGCCGCGGCCCAGGATATGTCGGCCCCGCCGATCAGCGGCTCGGTCTCGCGATCCTACGGCTTCACGCCCGACCCCTATACGGTGAATGTCACCGCCGGCGGCTCGATCCAGGCCTCGAGCGTATCGAGCGAATGTTCCGGTACGATCTCGAACTCTCCGGATTTCGAGTTCACCTATACGGCCGGGGGCGGCTATCCGCTGGTCTTCCGCTCATCCTCGAGCGTCGATACCACCCTGTTGATCAACGGCCCGGATGGTCGCTGGTATTGCGACGACGACACCAACGGCCTCGACCCCGAGATTCGCTTCATCCCTGCTGAATCGGGGACCTATGACGTCTGGATCGGCAGCTATTCGGGCCGCATGGAGTCGGCCGTCCTGTCGATCAGCGAGATCAACAACGGCGGATCTCCGGACCAGTCGGGCGGACAGACTCCCGATTCGAGCCTGACGGCCACCTACGGCAGCCGGACCCTGTATTCGGGCTTCACGCCTGACCCCTATACGGTGAGTGTGACCTCCGGCGGCCCGCTGCAGGCGTCCTCGGTCGGGAGCGGATGCACCGGCACGGTCGCCCGCGCCCCGGATTTCGAACTGACCTATACGGCGGGCAATCTGCCGCTGATCTTCCGCACGCTCTCGGGCACCGACACCACCCTGGTGATCAACGGGCCGAACGGCTCCTGGTTCTGCGACGACGACAGCGCCGGCCAGTCCAATGCGGAAGTCCGGTTCAGCAACCCGCAGTCCGGCGTCTATGACGTCTGGGTCGGCAGCTATTCCGGCCCCGGCGGTCAGGCGACGCTGCAGATCACCGAGATCGGCAACGGGAACGATGGGGGCGGGCCGACGGTCTACGTTCCGGCCCCGCCCCCGGTCGTGACTCCGGCACCGGTGACCTCTGGCCTGATGCCCGACGCCGGCATGACCGCCACCTATGGCGAGATCAACCTGCGCAGCGGCTTCACGCCCGACCCGCGCCGTATCCCGCTGCGGGCCGGCGGACCGGTCCCGGCCGCCAATGTGAGCGACAGCTGCAGGGGCTCCATCGCCCGCGCGCCCGATTACCAGATCACCTATACGGCCGGTCGCCAGCCTCTGATCGTCCGCACGGAATCGGCCACGGATACGACGCTGGTCATCAATGATCCCGACGGCGTCTGGCACTGCGACGATGACAGTCGCGGAGGCGGCAATGCCGAGGTGAACCTCGATAAGCCCTCGGCCGGCGTCTACGACATCTGGGTGGGGACCTTCGGCGGCGGCACCGCGGCCGCGACGCTGATTCTGACCGAGCGGCCCTGACCCGAGGGGGCTGCGGTCCGGGGATCGACGGCGCGCAGGCCGCGGCTCATGAGCCCGCGGCCTCGCCCGCATCGTCCGCGGTCCGCAGGGCCTCGCGCTGCCGCCCGAGATGGTGGCGATAGCCGTCGCCGTCGCCGAAATCCTCGAAGCCGTCATAGCGGGCATGCGCGCCGACGACCCGGCGGGTGTGTTTGATCGGGCACCAGTACTGCTCGGTGCGCGACGCGACCTCGCGCACATAGGCGATGACGCCGTTGACGTAGGAGCAATAGGCGCAGTTCAGCTTCTCGAGCGCATTGAGATAGGGCAGGCCGTTGCGGTCGAAATTCATGTAGCGCCCGCGCCGGACCTGGGGGGTGCCGTACACCCGGAAACAGACTGCCTGGTAGATCGACACCCAGAGGTCGACCACCGCAAAGGGGATCAGCAGCGAATAGATCACCGGTGCGGTCACGGCGACCAGCAGCGGCGAGCTGAAGACATATTTCAGCAGACGGGTGCGGCGCTCCGTCAGCCGGCGGATGGCCTCTTCCTCGAACCGCGCCCGGCCGTGCTCGAGCCCAAACTGGAAGCCGGACCGCTGTTTGGAAAACTCGACCTCGAGCTCGTGTTCGAGTGACCGGATGCGGTCGATGAGGGCGTCAACGCGATTGGACATGCCCGCTCCTGGAACTCCTGGACCGCCGGCCCCCGGGCGCGGCGCAGTCGCGGAAGAGCCTCCGCGACCTGTCAGGATGTCAGCGTAGCACTCCGGTGGTGACAACCCCTCATCCGCCCTTGTGCGACAGGTCCACGATCCGATGCACCAGGGCGCTGTCCCCGTCGAACAGCGGGTCCAGGACGGTGAAATGGTTCAGGCCCGCCAGCGCCTCAAAGCGGGTCTCGACGCCGTGGGCGGCCCAGTGGCCGGCCATCATTTTCGACTGGCGCAGGAACTCGGGGCTCTCGTCGGCGCCGACGATACAGTCCAGCACCGTGCCGCCGGCCGTGGAGCCGTTGGGGATCGGCCAGTGGATCGGTGACAGGGCCGCGGCCTCGCGGTCGTCGAGGTCGAGGGCGGTGTTCAGCGAGGTCGGGATCAGGGGAGCGAGGTCGAAGACGCCGCTGATGGCGACCGCGGCCGAGGCGCGGCCCTCGCTGAGCATACAGGCGGCCATATGGCCGCCCGCGGAATGGCCGAAGACGACGGGTCGGGTTCCGGCGCGCGCGCGGATGGTTTCCACGGCCCTGCGCACCTGCCGCAGGATGGTGCCGAGCCGGACGGCAGGGCAGAGGTCATAGGAGGGGACGGCGAGGCTGACGCCGTGGCGCGCAAGAGCCGGGGCCAGGCCGGAGAACCAGCTCCGGTCCAGCGCCTGCCAGTAGCCGCCGTGGAGGAAGACGGCGACGGGGGCTCCGGGCGCAGCCTCGAACAGGTCCATCACCTCCCGCGGGCCGGGCCCGTAGGCGAGCTCCATCGGCGGATGCGCGGCCCGGGCGGCTTCGGCGGTCTCGCGCCATCGCTGCATGACCGCAGGATGGTCGGGGACGCGGGCGCGGTTGTTGTATTCGGCTTCGAGGTCCACGGGTTTCGCTTAGGGCTTAGGGCTTAGGGCTTAGGGATTAGGGCTTAGGGCTTAGGGCTTGGGGATCGGTGTCAGGGGGCGGCTGGCCCGCGAGCGAACTAAGCCCTAAGACCTAAGCCCTACGAACTCGAGCCTTCCGGGAGCCGCCGCCATGATGACCGCCATCTTCGTCTTCATCAAATGCGAGCTCGGCCACGCCAATGATGTGGCGGCCGACATGGTGGACAATGTGGAATACGTCTCCGAGGTCTATTCGACCTCGGGCCAGTACGACCTGCTGGCCAAATTCCAGCTGCCCAAGGACCTGGACATCGGGACCTTCGTGACGAAGTCGGTGCAGACCCGGGCCAATATCCGCGACACCTTCACCATCATCACCTTCTCGCCGTTCCTGCCGGGCGGCCAGTAGCCGGGTTCTCCCTCCCCGATGGGAGAGGGAAACGCTGACGCTACGTCACGGGTGAATCGCTGCTAGTCTGTCCCGACGGAGGACGCCATGACCGAACTCGACACCTTTCGCGCAGAGACCCGCGCCTGGCTCGAAGCCAACTGTCCCGCAGAGTGCCGCGGGCCGGTAGAGAGCGACGAGGACCGGGTCTGGGGCGGACGCAACGCCGTCTTTCCGACCCCGGCGCACAAGGTCTGGCTCGACCGGATGGGGGCCAAGGGCTGGACTGCGCCCGAGTGGCCGACCCAATACGGCGGTGGGGGGCTGAGCCGCGAACAGGCCAAGGTGCTGAATTCGGAGATGCGGCGCATCGACGCCCAGTCGCCGCTGGCCAGTTTCGGCGTCTGGATGCTGGGGCCGGCCCTGCTGGCCTTCGGGACCGAGGAACAGAAGCAGCGCTTCCTGCCCGAGATCGTGCGCGGCGAGATCCGCTGGTGCCAGGGCTATTCCGAGCCGGGTGCGGGGTCCGATCTGGCGTCTATCCAGACCCGGGCCGAGGACCGCGGCGACCACTGGATCGTCAACGGCCAGAAGGTCTGGACGTCCTACGCCGACAAGGCCGACTGGATCTTCTGTCTGGTGCGGACGGACCCGGAGGCACCCAAGCATCTGGGTATTTCCTTCGTCCTGTTCGACATGGCGACCAAGGGCGTGAGCACCCGGCCGATCACCCTGATCAGCGGCAAGAGCCCGTTCTGCGAAACCTTCTTCGACGATGTGCGGGTGGAGAAGGCCAATCTGGTCGGGACGCTGAACCGCGGCTGGGACGTGGCCAAACATCTGCTGGCGCATGAGCGGACGATGATCGGGGCCATGGGCGAGCTGGGCGGCGGACGGCCGCTGGGCCAGGTGGCGACGGGTTCGATCGGGATGGACGATGACGGGCGTCTGGATGACGGCATGCTCCGGGCCCGGATCGCCGAGATGGAGATCGACGCCGCTGCCTTCCGTCTGGCCATGGAGCGGGCCGGGGATCAGGTGAAGGCGGGCCAGGCCCATCCGGCCATTGCCTCGATGCTGAAATACTATGGCTCCGAGCTGAACAAGCGTCGGCATGAATTGCTGATGGCGGCGGGCGGATCCGATGCGCTGGAGTGGGAGGGCGAGCGGTCGAAGGGCGGCAAGGCCGCGCGCGACTGGCTGCGGACCAAGGCCAATTCCATCGAGGGCGGGACCTCGGAGGTTCAGCTGAACATCATCGCCAAACACCTGCTTCAGCTGCCGGGAGCGTAGAGCCCATGCCCCTGATTCTGACTGAAGAACAGACCATGCTGAAGGAGGCCGCTGACGGCTTCCTCAATGAACACGCGCCGATCGCGCACCTGCGCAAACTGCGCGACTCCAGGGACGCCGACGGCGTCTCCCGCGACCTGTGGCGGGCCTTTGGCGAGATGGGGTTCGCGGGGGTCATCATCCCCGAGGAACACGGCGGCTCGGGCCTCGGCGCAGTCGAGGCGGGGGTGATGGCCGAGGCGCTGGGCCGGACCCTGACGCCCTCGCCCTTCCTGGGTTCGGGCGTACTGGCGGCGACGGTGCTCAAGGGCGGCTCGGCTGAACAGCAGGCGGCCTGGCTGCCGCGGATCGCTGCGGGCGAGGCGATCGTCTCGCTGGCTGTGGACGAGGGTGCCAAACACGCGCCGTCGCGGATCGCGACTGTGGCCGAGCGGTCGGGCAACGGTTTCAAGCTGAACGGGGCCAAGGGGTTCGTGCTGGACGGCCATGTGGCGGATGCGCTGATCGTGGCGGCCCTGACCGAGAACGGGCTGTCGCTGTTCCTCGTCGATCCGAAGACGGCGGGGGTCGGAATCGAGCGGACGGTCATGGTCGATGCGCACAATGCGGCGCGGGTGACGCTGACGGATGTCGAGGTCGATGCGGACGCGGTGATCGGGTCGGTCGACGGCGGCGAGGCCCTGCTGGAGGGCGCGCTGAACCTCGGCCGGGCCTGTGCGGCGGCGTCGCTGAACGGGGCGGGGGATCAGGCCTTCCAAACCACGATGGCCTATCTGCGCACCCGCAAACAGTTCGGCAAGCTGATCGGCGAGTTCCAGGCGCTGCAGCACCGCTCGGCCCATCTGTTCAGCGAGATCGAGATCGCGCGGGCGGCAGTGATGGGGGCGCTGACGGCGCTGGACGCCGGGCGGGAGAATGCGGGTCTGATCGTCTCGGTCGCCAAGGCCAAGGCCGGGCGCGTCGCCGAACTGGCGGTGCAGGAGGCGGTGCAGATGCACGGCGGCGTCGGCATGACCGACGAATACGACGTCGGCCTGTTCATGAAGCGGGTGCGGGTCCTCAACGAACTGCTCGGGGACGCGGGGTTCCATCAGGAGCGGATGGCGCGGGCCCAGGGGTTCTGATGACGTCGATGCCTCCGGTGCAAGCCGGAGTGGCCAATCGGTCCGGCCTGTCCTAGATCGGGGGCCAGGGAGACTCTGACCATGACGACGCGAACCAACGCGCCTCACTATCTGAGCGGCTTCGGCAATCATTTCGCGACCGAGGCCGTGCCCGGTGCCCTGCCGGAGGGCCGCAACTCGCCGCAGCGGGTGCCGATGGGGCTGTATGCGGAACAGCTGTCGGGGACGGCCTTCACGGCCCCGCGCAGCGAGAACCGGCGGTCCTGGCTGTACCGGTTGCGGCCGAGCGCCCAGCATCCGGCGTATCGACCGTTCGCCCAGGGGCTGGTGCGGACCGGGCCGTTCCATGACGCGCCGCCGTCGCCGAACCGGATGCGCTGGGATCCCCTGCCGCTGCCGACCGCGCCGACCGACTGGGTCGAGGGGCTGGTCACCTATGGCGGGACGGGCGATGCGGAGGCCCTGTCGGGCGTCGGCATCCATCTCTATGCGGCCAACCGGTCGATGGTCGATCGCGTCTTCTACTGCGCCGACGGCGAGCTGTTGATCGTACCGCAGTCGGGAGATCAGGCCTTCATCACCGAGATGGGGCGGATCGACGCGCGGCCCGGCGAGATCGTGGTCATTCCGCGCGGTGTGCGGTTCCGGGTCGAATGTTCCGGGCCGATCCGCGGCTATGTCTGCGAGAACTACGGCGCGCTGTTCCGCCTGCCGGACCTCGGGCCGATCGGCTCGAACGGCCTGGCCAATCATCGCGATTTCCAGACGCCTGTATCGGCGTTCGAGGACATCGACCGGCCGACCGAGTGCGTGCAGAAATACGGCGGCCGGCTGTGGACCACGACCTTCCAGCATTCGCCGCTGGATGTGGTCGGCTGGCACGGCAACCATGCCCCGTACAAATACGACACCGCCCGGTTCAACACGATCGGCACGGTCAGTTTCGACCATCCGGACCCGTCGATCTTCACCGTCCTGACCTCGCCGTCGGATACGCCGGGGACGGCCAACTGCGACTTCGTCATCTTCCCGCCGCGCTGGATGGTGGGCGAGGACACCTTCCGCCCGCCGTGGTTCCACCGGAACGTCATGAGCGAATTCATGGGGCTGGTGACCGGCGAATATGACGCCAAGGAGGGCGGGTTCGCGCCGGGCGGGGCCTCGCTGCACAACTGCATGAGCGGCCACGGGCCGGACCAGGCCAGCTATGACAAGGCGGTGGCCGCCGAACTCAAGCCGGTGAAGATCGAGAACACCCTGGCCTTCATGTTCGAGACCCGCGCCCCGATCCGGACCACGGAATGGGCACAAACCTCACCGACCATGCAGCTGGACTACGACGACGTCTGGACGGGCTTCGAAAAGGGCCAGGTGACATGAAACGCATACTGATCGCAGCGACGGCCCTGCTGGCGGCGGCCTGCCAGCCCCTGCCGGCGGACGGCGGAAAGACCGACCTGGCCGAGGTCACTCCGGCGGTCCGGTCGGTCGCCGGAACCGAGGATGCGGCCGCCTGTGCGGCGGCCGGCGGCAAGATGCTGCCGCAGGGCCGGATGCAGTCGGTGCGCTGTGTGATCACCTATGCCGACGCCGGGCGGCGCTGCACCGACGGCGACGACTGTGCCGGTGACTGCCGCGTCGAGGACGTCGCCAACGCCCCGACCGCCGGGACCAATGTCGTCGGCCAATGCCAGGTCAACAGCAGCCGGTTCGGCTGCTATACAACGGTCGAGGGCGGCAAGGCCGAGGCCACCCTCTGCGTCGACTGACTGCCCTGCATCCGCTCCTTCGCCACGGACGTTCCTGACCCATGAGCCTGACTGACATCCTCGCCCTGCTGGGCCTGAACCTCGCCCTCATCATCGCGGTGATGACCGGCCTCTGGCTGGTTTCCCTGAAGGTCAGGGACGTCAGTTTCATCGACGCCGTCTGGCCCATGGCCATGCTGTTTCTGGCCCTCATCACCTTCCCGCGGACCGAAGGTGACCCGACGCGCAAATGGCTGCTGATGTGGCTGGTCGCGATCTGGGCCCTGCGGCTGGGTTGGCACCTCTATCGCCGCTGGCGCGCGCACGGGGCTGATGGCCGGTATCTGAATCTGCTGGCCCGGATGGAAACCAACCGCGGCTGGGGCTTCGGCAAGACGGCGCTGCTGGTGGTGTTTGTGCCGCAGGCTGTGCTGGCCTGGCTGACCTCCCTGCCGGTGCAACTGGGTCAGGTCGCCATTGAGCCGGCCGTGGGCTGGATCGGCTGGACCGGGGCGGTGCTGGCGGTGATCGGCATCGGTTTCGAAAGCATCGGCGACGCCCAGCTGACGGCCTTCCGCAACGACCCGGCGAACAAGGGCAAGGTGCTGGACACCGGCCTGTGGAAATACACCCGCCATCCCAACTATTTCGGCGACGCCTGCGTCTGGTGGGGGCTGTTCCTGATCGCGGCCGAGACCGGACCGGGAGTGTGGGCCATTGCGGGGCCGCTGTTCCTGACCTTTACCCTGACCAAATGGTCGGGGATCGGCATCACGGAAAAGGTCATTCACGGCACGCGGCCGGGCTATGCTGACTATGTCCGCCGGACCAGCGCCTTCATTCCCTGGCCGCCGAAGAAGCTCTGAGGGCAAGGGAAACCCCCGCCGCGAGTGCGACGGGGGCTGACCGTTCTGATGGAACCGGGGTTCATGAGGCCCCGGTCGTTCTGCCCTACTGGGCCGGGTTGGCGGCCGACGGCGAGGTGTTCGGGGTGTTTTCGGTGGTCATGCCACCGTCCGCATTGCCCGCCTGCTGCTCAATGGTGTCGGCCTTTTCGTTGAGGGCCGTTTCCGCGGCTTCGGTCGGGGCGACGGCGGCCTGCTGTTCCAGGGCGTCGGCCTGGACCTCGGCGGTCTTGTCGGCCGCGCTTTCGCCGCAGGCGGCGAGGCCGGCGACGGCGAAGGTGGCGGCGGCGGCGAGGATGAATTTACGCATGAGGGTGTCCTTCCAGAGTGGAGACCCCATAACGCTGCCCCGCCCGGCGGGTTCACGGGCGCGTGAGAAAAAGTGCTGGAACCGCGGCTTCAGGAGGCGAAGGCGACCTGCGCCGCACCCAGCAGGGCGGCGTGCTTGTGCAGGATCACCTTCGTGGGGATGGCCGCCATATAGTCCTGGAACCGGCCCTTGCGTTCGAACCGCTCGCGGAAGGGGCTGGCCTTGAGGAAGGGCAGGATGCGCGGCGCGATGCCACCGGCGATATAGACGCCGCCACGGGCACCGGTGGTCAGGGCGATGTCGCCGGCCACAGCCCCGAGGATGGCGCAAAACCGGGCCAGGGTCGCGCCACAGTGGCTGTTGGGGTTTTCCAGCGCCTCGGCGGTGATCTGGGCCGGGTCGTCGATATGGGTCTCGCGTCCGTCGATCTCGGCGAGGGCCCGGTGCATGTTCAACAGGCCGGGTCCGCAGATCAATCGCTCGATCGAGACGCGATCATAACGACGGCGCAGGATGCGCAGGATCTCGTCCTCGACGGGATCTCCCGGGGCGAAACAGGCGTGTCCGCCCTCGGTCGGCATGGCGATCGCCCGTCCCTGGTGGTCGCGGGCCAGGGCCGAGACGCCGAAGCCGGTGCCGGGCCCGAGCACGGCGATGGCCGCATGGGGATCGCCGGCGGCGGGGCCTCCGAGGGAGGCCAGCTGGTCAGACGGCACGACCGGCGCACCCCAGGCCAGGGCCTCGAAATCGTTGATCAGGCGGACGGGGTTGAGGCCCAGGGTCTGGAGTTCGGCCTCGGACACCCGCCAGGGCGAGTTGGTCAGGTCGATGGACCCGTCCGTGACAGGCCCGGCCACGGCCAGGACTCCGCCCGTCGGCTTGATGTCGCAGCCGTCGATGAAGGCCTTTACCCCGCCGAGGAAGGTCGGATGCTCCGACGCCGGGAAGCTCTGATGGTGCTCAAGCACCGGCCGACCCTCGACCATATGGGCCAGGGCAAAGCGGGCGTTGGTTCCCCCGACGTCGCCGACGAGAAGGGTACGGTCCCAGGCCACGGTCATTCAGGCGTCCTCTGCATCAGGCGTCGATCGTGCGGTCGACGAGATTGGCGTTCGGTGGTGTGTCGGCCCGGGCCGGTCCGCCGGTCGGGGAGTCGAAACAGATCGAGGCACCGGCCTCGGCCGTGCCGACCCTCTGGCGGAAGGCACCGAACAGTTCCCGGCCATAGCCCCAGGCCGCGCCCGTGGCCTGGGCTACCGAGCGGACGGCGGCCGGACGGGCGGCGAAGTCGGCCACGCCGATGGTGGTCAGGACGCCCGCATCGGCGTCCAGGCGAATGATGTCGCCGTCACGGACATGGGCCAGCGGACCGCCGGCGAGGGCCTCGGGCGATACATGGATCGCGGCCGGGGTCTTGCCCGAGGCCCCGGACATGCGGCCGTCGGTGACGAAGGCGACCTTGAAGCCCTTGTCCTGAAGCACGGACAGGGCCGGCGACAGGCTGTGCAGCTCGGGCATGCCGTTGGCGCGGGGGCCCTGGAAGCGCAGGACGACGACCACGTCGCGGTTCAGCTTGCCGTCCTTGAAGGCCTGGAGCGCATCCTCCTGGGTTTCGAACACGGCGGCCGGCGCTTCGACGATCCGGTTCTCCGGCTTGACCGCCGAGACCTTGATCACCGCCCGGCCGAGGTCGCCCTGGACCAGCCGCAGGCCGCCCTCGCGGTCGAACGGATCGGAGGCGGGGCGGAGAATATCCGTATCCAGACTTTCCGTGACACCGTCTTTCCAGACCAGGGCACCGTCGACCAGCATCGGCTCCTGGAAATAGTGATGGATGCCCTCGCCCATGACGGTGATGACGTCGGAGTGGATGTGGCCGGCACCGGCCAGTTCGCGGGCGACGAAGGCGACACCGCCGGCGGCCTGGAAGGCGTTCACGTCCGCCGAGCCGTTGGGATAGATGCGGGCCAGAAGCGGGGTGACCGAGGACAGCTGGTCCAGGTCGGTCCAGTCGATCAGCACGCCCGCCGACCGCGCCATGGCGACCAGATGGATGGCGTGGTTGGTCGAGCCGCCCGTGGCCAGCAGGGCGACGATCATGTTGACGACCGACTTTTCCGAGACGACGTCCGCCATCCGGCCCTGGCCGCTGCGGGCCAGTTCGACGGCGCGTTTGGCCGTCGCCACCGTCAGGGCGTCGCGCAGGCCGGTCTCCGGGTGGACGAAGGCGGTGGAGGGCAGGTGCAGGCCGCCGAGTTCCATCATCATCTGGTTGGAGTTGGCGGTGCCGTAGAAGGTGCAGGTGCCCGGCGAATGGTAGCTGGCGATCTCGCTCTCCAGCAGGGTTTCGCGGTTGACCTTGCCTTGCGCATATTCGGCGCGAACGCGGGCCTTCTCGGCATTGGGAATGCCTGACGGCATGGGGCCGGCCGGGGCGAAGACGACCGGCAGGTGGCCGAAGGCGAGGGAGCCCATGAACAGGCCGGGCACGATCTTGTCGCAGACGCCGAGACAGACCACCGAGTCGAAGGCGTCATGGGTCAGGGCCACGGCGGTGGACATGGCGATGACGTCGCGGCTGAACAGCGACAGGTCCATGCCGGGGCGGCCCTGGGTGACGCCGTCGCACATGGCGGGCACACCGCCGGCGACCTGGGCGGTGGCGTTCAGGTCGCGCACGGCATCGCGGATGATCTGCGGGAAGCGTTCGAACGGCTGATGCGCCGACAGCATGTCGTTGTAGGCGGTGACCACGCCGACGTTCGGCTGGGTCCCGGACATGGCGTTGAGCTTGTCCTTGACCGGGGCGCCGGCGAAGGCGTGGGCCCAGTTGGCGCAGGACAGCTTGGCCCGGCCGACGCCGGAGGTGCCGGCGGCGTCCATGCGACGCAGATAGTCGGCCCGTGTCTCCCGCGAGCGTTCGACGATACGGGCGGTGACCTCGGCCACAACAGGATGGAGCTTCGGCATCAGGTTTTCTCAGTCCACAGAATGTCGAGCGGGACCCTCGCTGCGATCAGGGCTGCGATCGGCTGCGTCGCCGGATCGCCTGCGGCCTCGCGTTCGAACACGGCGCGTTTGGCGGTGCCGCTGATCGCCAGGACGACGCGCCGGGCAGTCATCAGATAGGGCAGGTTGATCGACAGTCGCTCAAGGCCTGGGGCGCTACCGTCGCGACCGTGGGGCACGCCCAGGACCGTCGGCTTCAGGGTGGGGGCGAGCAGGGTCTTCAGCGTCGGGCTGTCGGGAAACATGGAACAGATATGGCCATCCTCGCCCATGCCGAGGAGGACGGCGTCGAGTCTGCCGCCCTCGGCCGCCAGCGCCCGGGCCGCCAGGGCAGCGGCGCGGTCGACCGTAACGGCCGGATGGAAGAGGGGCACGAACCGGGCGGCCGCGGCCGGGCCGGTCAGCAGGGTCTGTTTGATCAGGGCCGCGTTCGAGTCCGGCGAGGATTCGGGAACATAGCGCTCGTCGATCAGGGTGACGGCGACGCGTGACCAGTCGAGGCTCGCCTGAGCCATACGGCGATAGATCGGGGCCGGGGTCGAGCCGCCGGAGCCGGCGAAGACCGCCCGGCCGGTCCCGGCGAGGGCGGTGGACAGGGCGTCGGTGAGGCGGTCGGCGCAGGCATCCGCCCAGGCCGTGCCGTCGGCAAGGACTTCGAGGGCGGGTGAGGCCTCACCCATGGCCGGTATTCCAGGCGCGACCGTCCCGCTCGAGCAGCCGGTCGGACTCGGACGGACCCCAGGTGCCGGCGGTATAGTATCTCGGCTTGAAGGCCGCTCCGCGCCAGGCGTCGGAGACCTCATCGACCCATTTCCAGGCCTGTTCGGCCTCGTCCCGGCGCACGAACAGGGTGGAGTCCCCGGCCAGGGCATCGAGCAGCAGCCGTTCATAGGCGATGCGGCGGCGTGGCGGTTTTGCGTCCTTGTCGCCCTGCCCCCAGGACAGGGACATCTGGATGGGCTGCAGCTTCATCCGCTGGTCGAGGCCCGGCTTCTTGTTCATCACCGACAGGGAGATGTCTTCCTCGGGCTGGAGCTCGATGACCAGGCGGTTGGCCTCGATATGCCCGCGCTCGCCATGGTCGAAGATGGAGTGGGGTACCGGCTTGAACTGGATGACGATCTCGGTCCGCTTTTCCGCCAGCCGCTTGCCGGTGCGCAGGAAGAAGGGGGTGCCGGCCCAGCGCCAGTTGTCGATGTCGACGCGAACGGCGACGAAGGTCTCGGTATCGGACGGCTGTCCGCGCTCCTCGCTGTAGGGTTTCGCGGGCTTGCCCTCGCTGAGTCCGGCGACGTACTGGCCGCGCACCGTGACCTGCTCGGCCTCGTCCTTGGTGATGGGGCGAAGCGAACGGATCACCTTGACCTTCTCGTTGCGGACCGAGTCCGGATCGAGGTCGGACGGCGGCTCCATGGCGACGAGGCAGAGCAGCTGGAGCATGTGGTTCTGGAGCATGTCACGCAATGCTCCGTACTCGTCGTAATAGGGCCAGCGGTCGCCGACACCGACGGTCTCGCCGACCGTGATCTGGACGTGGTCGATCGACAGACTGTTCCACAGCGGCTCGAAGATGGTGTTGCCGAAGCGGAGGGCGATCAGGTTCTGGACCGTTTCCTTGCCGAGGTAGTGGTCGATGCGGAAGACCTGGTCCTCGGAGAAGGCGTGGGCGACGGCGTCGTCGATCTGGAGGAAGGACTGGAGGTCGCGGCCGACGGGCTTTTCCAGCACCACACGGTCGGTCGCCTCGGCCAGGCCGGCGGCCTTGAGGGCCGTGACGATACGGCCGTAGAGCGACGGTGAAACAGCGAGGAAGCTGGTCACCCCGCCGTCGCCGACCCGGTCCTTGATCGGCTTCAGACTGACCGGATCGGTAGCGTCGACGGGGACATAGTCGAGTCGGGCGTCGAGCCGGGCCCAGGCGTCGTCGGACCAGGCGTCCTCGGCCCTGGCCTTGCCCTCGACGGCGCTCCGGACCTTGGCCACATACTCATCGCGACTTTCGTCCGAGCGCGCGGCACCGATGATCTTGAGTCCGTCCGGCAGCAGGCCGTCGTACTCGAGGAAATAGAGCGAAGGCAGCAGCATCCGCATGGCGAGGTCGCCACCGCCGCCGAACAGCACCAGGGCCGCCATGGGCTCTCCTTCAATCAGGTCCCGGCTGGACCGGGGTTGTGTCTGGCCGCTTCCGCGCGCTGCGCCAAGACGTCGAGGACGTCCTGAAACACCATGTGACGGGCGCGCAGCAGCACCATCAGATGGTAGACCAGATCCGCGGCTTCCGATGCCAGTTCCGAATCCGGGCCCGCGACGCCGGCGAGGGCGGTCTCCACCCCCTCTTCCCCGACCTTCTGGGCGACGCGTTTGACGCCCTCCGCGAGCAGGCGCGCGGTCCAGCTTTCAGAAGGATCAGCGGCGGCGCGCTCGGCGATGGTGGCTTCCAGTCGCGCCAGACGGCCGAGTCCGGGCGCGTCCTCCGCGCCGAAGCAGCTGATGCGGTTCAGGTGGCAGGCATGGCCGACAGGGCGGACCTTGAGGACGAGGGAGTCGGCGTCGCAGTCTGGGGTGATGGAGACGAGGTGCAGGCGGTCGCCCGAGGTCTCGCCCTTGCGCCAGCGCCCGCCGCGCGAGCGCGAGAAGAAGGTGGCCTCGCCGGATGCGAGGGTTTCATCCAGGGCGGCGCGATCCATGTAGGCGAGCGTCAGCACCTGCAGGGTGGCGGCATCCTGGACGACGACCGGGATCAGGCCGCCTGACTTGGCGAAATCGAGGGTGGCGGGGTCGATCACAGTCTCATCTCCTGTCCGGACTCCGATAGGAACGCCTTGAGATCGGGAATCGTCAGGGTCCCGGTGTGAAAGACACTGGCGGCGAGGGCACCGGAGACGTCGGCCTGTTCGAAGACGTCACGGAAATGCGAGGCCGCACCGGCCCCGCCCGAGGCGACCAGCGGGATGGTCAGAAGGGCGCGCGCGGCGGCCAGCTGGGCGATGTCGTAGCCGCGGCGAACGCCGTCCTCGTCCATGCAGTTGAGCACGATCTCGCCGGCGCCGAGACCCTGGGCCTCGGTGATCCAGTCGAGGGTGCGGCGACCGGCGGCGCGGCTGGCGGTGGGGTCGCCGGTATACTGGTGCACGACCCAGTCCTCGCCCGAGCGGCGGGAGTCGACGCCGACCACGACGCACTGGCTGCCGAAGCGACCGGCCATCTCGCCGATGAGGTCGGGGCGTTCGAGAGCGGGGGAGTTGATGGACACCTTGTCGGCCCCGTGGTCGAGGCAGAGGGCGGCCTGGTCGACCGAACGGATCCCGCCGGCGACGCTGAAGGGGATGTCGAGCAGACGGGCGATGTCGCGGACCCAGCCATAGTCGAGGGTCCGGCCCTCGGGGCTGGCGGTGATGTCATAGAAGACCAGTTCATCGGCACCCTGGTCGCGGTAGCGGGCGGCGAGGTCGGCGGCGTCACCCATGTCGACGTGCCCCTCGAAGCGGACGCCCTTGACCACCCGGCCGTCCCGGACGTCGAGGCAGGGGATGATGCGGCGCGCGGTCATGCCGCTCCTTCGGCCACAAGGGCCTCTTCGAGGGTGAAGCGGTTCTCGTAGAGGGCGCGGCCGACGATGGCTCCGTGGCAGCCGAGGGCGGCGGCAGCGGTGAGGTCGGCGACCGAGGCGACACCGCCCGAGGCCTGGACGTTCAGGTCGGGACGGCGGCGGATGATCTCGCCCAGCAGGTCGAGATTGGGGCCGGTCAGGGCCCCGTCGCGGCCGACATCGGTGACCAGCAGGTGGCGGGCGAGGTTGGGCGGGAAGCGGTCGAGCGCGGTCCAGAGGTCGACCCCGGCGGCCTCGGTCCAGCCCTTGAGAGCCGGGATCCAGCGGTCGCCGTCGGCCTTTACGTCGATGGCCAGGGTGATGCGGTCGGGGCCGAAGCGACGCAGCCAGTCGGCCACGGTCTCCGGCTGCGACACGGCCAGCGAGCCGACCACGACCCGCGCCACACCGGCGTCGATCAGGGCCGCGACATCGTCGGCGGAGCGGACCCCGCCGCCGGACTGGATGCGGATGTCCACGGCGCGGGCCAGGCTTCCGATCAGGGCGTGCTGGACCGCGCGCCCGGCCTCGGCGCCGTCGAGATCGACGATATGGGCCCAGGTCGCGCCCGCGGCGGCGAAGGCGGCGAGGCGGGCGGCGGGATCGTCGTCATAGCGTGTGACCTGATCAAAGCGGCCATGCATCAGCCGCACGCAGATGCCGCCCTTCAGGTCGATGGCGGGATAGACGATCACGCGGGGAGCTCCAGGAAGTTGCGCAGGATCCGGGCGCCGGTGGCGGCCGAGCGCTCGGGGTGGAACTGGCAGCCCCAGCGATGGCCGCTGCGGACCATGGCCGGGACCGGGCCGCCGTAGTCGGCGCGGGCCAGGGTGGCGGGCCCCTCGGGGCAGACGAAGCCGTGGACGAAATAGGCATAGGCACCGTCCGCGATCCCCTCGAGCAGGGGGTCGGACCGGTCGGCGGTCAGGCGCGACCAGCCCATATGCGGTACGGTCAGGCCGGGGCCGGGCTCGAGGCGGCGGACGGCCCCGGGGATCAGGCCGAGCAGGGGCACGGGTTCGCCCTCCTCGCTGGTCTCGAACAGCAGCTGCTGGCCCAGACAGACACCGAGCAGGGGACGCGGAAAGGCGCGGAGGGGCTCGACGAGGCCGAGGGCGGACAGGCGGGCCATGGCATAGGCGGCCGCCCCGACCCCGGGCAGGATCAGCCGTTCGGCCTCGGTGACTGCGGCGGGGTCATCCGTCAGGCGCACGGTGGCCCCCAGCCGCTCCAGCGCGAACCGGACCGAGGCGGTGTTGCCGGCACCATAGGCGAGAACGGTGACCTCGCTCACAGCACACCCTTGGTCGAGGGCACGACGTCGCCCTCGACGCGGATGGCCTGACGCAGGGCGCGGCCGAAGGCCTTGTAGACGGCCTCGGTCTTGTGATGGTCGTCCTCGCCGGTGACCGAGACATGGATGGCCGCGCCGAGGTGTTCGGCCAGCGAGCGGAAGACATGGGCCGTCAGGTCGGTTCGGTAGTCGCCGATGAAGGGGGTCGCGAACGTCCCCTCGAAGACCGGGAAGGGGCGGCCGGACAGGTCGATGGAGACGCTGGCATTGGCCTCGTCCATGGGCAGGACGAAGCCGTAGCGGGCGATGCCGCGACGCTCGCCCAACGCCTGTTTCAGGGCCTGACCGAGGGCGATGGCCGAGTCCTCGATGGTGTGGTGCGGATCGGTGTGCAGGTCGCCTTCGCAGGACAGGCGCAGGGAGAAGCCGCCGTGGGCTGCGACCTGCTCCAGCATGTGGTCGAAGAAGCCGACGTCCGTGGCGATCGAGACGGGCCCGGCCGCGTCGAGGTCGACGGCGCAGACGATGCGCGTCTCCCTGGTATCGCGGACGGCCTCGCCGGTGCGGTGGATGCGGCCGGATGCGGTGCCGAGGCCGAGGGCGGCCAGGAGCCGGTCATTGACCTCGGCCCTGGCGGAGACCGGCAGGCGCAGGCGGTCGTGCGACCGTTCGCCGACAAGGCCGAAACGGGCGAGGGCAGAGAGAACCGCATCCGGATCGGCGGGACGGGCCATGATCACGGGGCCGAAGCCGGGCTCGATGACCATCTCACGGGACAGGGCCTTGATAAGGCGGTCCCGTTCCGAACGGACGAGGGCGATCCGGGCCGTGGTCTCCATCATGCGGGAGGGGTCGAGGGCCTGCAGGGCGAGACGGATGGAGACCTCGGGCAGGGCCCAGGGCTCCAGCACGGCGGCGAGGCGGGCCAGTGTTTCGGGCTGGCCGAGGGCGGCGCCGACGCGGGCACCGGCCAGGCCATGGGCCAGCGACAGGCTGCGCAGGACGATCAGATTGGCGTGATCCCGGATCGCGGTCGCGGCGGAGGCAGCGTCGGCGAACTCGGCCATGCCCTCGTCGATGACCAGCAGGGCGGGGGCGATCCGTCCGGCCATCTCGGCCACGGCCTCGGGCGAGCCGAGGGCGCGGAGGATGACGGCGCCGGTCACGGCTCCGGCGGCGGGCGTGGCGTAGAGGGCGGCGAGGGCCCGGTAAGGTTCGGCATCCGGGGCCTCGACGCGCAGGCCGTCGCGGGCGGCGAGGCGGAAGACCAGTTCCAGCCCGTGGGTCAGGCCGCGCACCGGCAGGACGCTGTCGGCGGTGACGCCATAGACCTGGGCCATGCGGGCGGCGAGGGCGTGGGGCTCGGCCGGGTAGCGGTCGAGGCCGTCACCGCCGGAGACCAGTGGCGGGAAGGGGGCCGGAAGGTTGTTCATTCGCCGGCCCTCAGATCCGCCGCGCGGGCGTGGGCCTCGAGGCCTTCCAGCCGGGCCAGGCGGGCGGCGACCGGGGCCAGGGCGGCGGCCCCGGCCTCGGTCACGACCTGGACCGACATGGAGGTCATGAAGCTGGCGGTGATGACACCGCCCATGGTGCGGGCGGCTCCGTCGGTGGGCAGGACGTGGCTGGGACCGGCGGCATAGTCGCCCAGGGTCTCGGCGGCGAAGGCCCCGACGAACACCGCTCCGGCGGCGGTGATACGCTCGACCAGCCGGTCGGGCTCGACGGTCTGCAGGGCCAGGTGTTCCGGCGCATAGAGATTGGCTACCTCGCAGGCCTCCGCCACATCGCGCACGCGGATGGCGCGACCCTCGGCGAGCGAGGCGCGGGCGATGTCGGCCCGGGGCAGGGTTTCGAGCTGGCGGTCCACCTCGGCGAGGATGGCGTCGATATTGGCGCGGCTTTCCGAGACCAGGATGACCTGGGCGTCGGCGTCGTGTTCGGCCTGGCTGAGCAGGTCGGCGGCGGCGATTTCCGGATCGGCGTCGCGGTCGGCGATGACCAGCAGTTCCGACGGGCCGGCGGGCATGTCGACGGCGGGTCCGCCGGGCAGGTTCGAGGCCTGTTTCTTGGCCTCGGCGACCCAGGCATTGCCGGGTCCGAACAGCTTGTCACAGGGGGCGATGATCCCGTCTTCCAGCGCGGCGCCGAAGGTGAGGGCGGCGATGGCCTGGGCCCCGCCGATCAGCCAGAGTTCATCGAGACCGGCTTCGGCGGCGGCGAAGATCATGGCCGGGTGCGGCTCGCCCGAGGCAGACGGCGGGGTGACGGCGACGCGGCGGCCGACACCGGCCACGGCGGCCGGTATGGCCAGCATCAGCAGGGAGGAGAACAGCGGGGCCGAGCCGCCGGGGACATAGAGACCTGCCGAGCGCAGGGGACGCCAGACCAGCCGCGAGCGGACGCCGGGAATGATCTCGACGTCGGGCGTGTCCTCGGGGCGGGTCGCCTCGTGGAAGATGCGGATGTTCTCGGCCGCCATACGGATCGACCGGGTGTCGGCGGGGCGCAGGGCATCGCGGGCGGCGGCGACGCGGTCTGGCGTCAGCTCAAGCCGCCGGGGGGGCGCGCCGTCCAGCTTGAGGCTCCAGTCGGTCACGGCCTGACCGCCGCGGTCACGGACATCCTCCATGATCTCGCGCACCGTATCGGTGACGCGCGCCTCGGTGCGGCGGCGGGGACGGGCCAGGGCCTCACGGCGGCCGGCGGCGTCGAGGGTGCTCCAGTCGAGGCGTTTCATCACATCATCTTCTCGATCGGGAGGACCAGAATGGCAGAAGCCCCCGCGGCCTTGAGCCGCTCCAGGGTTTCCCAGAAGACCGCCTCCTGACAGA
The DNA here is from genome assembly GCA_019746095.1 of Caulobacteraceae bacterium. Taxonomy (GTDB): domain Bacteria; phylum Pseudomonadota; class Alphaproteobacteria; order Caulobacterales; family Caulobacteraceae; genus Brevundimonas. Next base: position 116,227 of record JAIESL010000002.1, on the reverse strand, counting down.
CGGCGTGCACGGCCACGGCATCGTCACGGCCGGCCAGGGGCATGACCGTCGGCGCGCCGGCCCCGGGCAGGATGGCGGTGATCTCGGCCAGGGCCGAGCGGGGGGCGTTGAGCATGACGTATTTGGCCCCCTGCGAGGACACCACTCCGGCCATCCGTTCGATGATGCTGTCGAGCAGGTGCTGCAGGCCGGGCTCCGGGGCGACCGGCGATTTGATCAGCACGGCCTGGCTGTCCAGCACCGTTTCCTTCGCGGCGAGACCGTTGGCCTCGAGGGTGGCACCGGTCGAGACGAGGTCGCAGATGGCCGAGGCCAGCTTGAGCCGCGGGGCGACCTCGACCGCACCGCGCATGGTGACGATGTCGGCGGACACGCCCTGGGCATCCAGATAGCGACGCAGGATCTTGGGATAGGAGGTGGCGATGCGCAGGCCGTCCAGCGAGGTCGGGCCGGCGTAGTCGAGGGTCGGTGGGACGGCGATCTTCAGGGTGCAGCGGCCGAAGCCCAGCGGCATCAGAACCTCGGCCGTCGGGCCGCCGTTGCGGACCTCCTCCAGCACATTCTCGCCGACGATGCCGAGGTCGCAGACGCCGTCGGCGACAAAGGTCGGGATATCGTCGTCGCGCACGCGCAGCAGGTCGATGGGATAGTTCTCGACCCGGTAGAGCAGGTCGTTGTTGCCCTTGACCACGCGCAGGCCCGCGTCGCGGACGAGGTCGAGGCTGCGGTCGGACAGGCGGCCGGATTTCTGGACGGCGATACGCAGCCGACCCTGGACGGTACTCATGGGGGGACTCAGACTTTCTGTTTCAGGCTTTGGTCTTCAGGCGGTCCAGCACCAGGCGATAGCCTTGGTGCGGCATTTCCTTGAGGAAGCGGGCGACCCGCACGACGGTGGTCGGGCTGGCCCGGGCCTCGGCGGCGATCTCCCGGTAGGAATGCACCTGCTCGTCCAGCAGGCGCGCCACGGCCCAGCGCTCGGCGAAGGCCCGAAGTTCCGACGGCGTGCACAGGTCGGCGAGAAAGGCGTCCAGCTCCTCGCGGGTCTTCAGACACAGCAGGGCGTCATAGAGGGCGAGCCGGTCGTCGGCCGCCTTGTGCACGGCCTTGGGGGGCAGGGTGTCGTTCATGCGCGTTCCACTATGCTGTAACAGTGGCACGGTCAAGAGGGTCGAGAGGCGAGGTGCCAGTGTCGGTGAAGCCCTGTCAGCGAGGCGGGAGACGTCCCTCCCCACTCACCCCTCGACCCTCGCCCCTCGCCCCTCTATTTCCCTGTCCATGACCAAGGTTCTGATCATCGGCGCGGGACATGCGGGCGGGACGGCGGCGGCGTTGCTGCGCCAGTACGGGCATGAGGGGCCGATCGTGCTGGCGGGCGAGGAGCCGGCGGCGCCGTACCAACGGCCGCCCCTGTCCAAGGCCTGGCTGAAGGGCGAGGCCGACCTCGAGGCGCTGCTGCTGCGGCCCGAAGCCTTCTATGGCGAGCATGATATCGACCTGCGCACCGGGGTGACGGCGACCGCGATCCATCCGTCCGCGAGGACCGTGACCTTCGCCGACGGGACGGTGGAACCCTATGACGCCCTGATCCTGGCGACCGGATCTACGGCGCGGAAGCTGACCGTCCCGGGCGCGGACCGGCCGGATCTCATGGAGCTTCGGACGCTCACCGATGCGGAGCGGCTGAAAGGCGCGCTGGGGCCGGGGAAGCGGCTGGCGGTGGTCGGCGGCGGCTATGTCGGGCTGGAGGCGGCGGCCTCGGCGCGGGCACTCGGCGCTGAAGCCGTGGTCATCGAGCGGATGGACCGGGTGCTGGCCCGGGTGGCCTCGGAGACCCTGTCGGCCTTCTTCACGGCCCATCATCGGGCCCATGGTGTCGAGGTGCTGACCGCCGCGGAGGTGGTGGCCTTCGAGGAGGGTGGCGTCCGGCTGGGCGACGGTCGGTTGATCCAGGCCGATGCCGTGCTGGTCGGGGTCGGGGCGCTGGCGAGCGACGGGCTGGCGCGGGCGGCGGGGCTGGTCTGTGACAACGGGGTGGTGGTCGACGAGACGGCGCGGACCTCGGACCCGGCAATCTGGGCCATCGGCGACATGACCTTCCGGCCGGTTCCGGCCCATGGTGGACGGCGGCATCGGCTGGAGAGTGTTCCCAATGCGCTGGAGCAGGCCAAGCAGGCCGCGGCGGCGATTACCGGACGCGCGCCGCCGCCGCCCGAGGTTCCGTGGTTCTGGTCTGATCAGTACGAGATCAAGCTGCAGATCGCCGGCCTGCCCGACGGCGCGGACCGCCAGGTGGTCCGGGGTGATGTCGACGGCGGGACCTTCGCCGTCTTCCACCTCGCCGGCGACCGGATCGTCTGCGTCGAGGCGGTCAATGCGCCGGCGGAATTCATGGCCGGCCGGCTGATGATCTCGCGCGGCTCGCTGGTGGATGCCGCGCGACTGGCCGATCGCGCCGTGTCAATGAAGGAGGTTGCGGCGGCCCCGGGCTGACGGTTTCGGGCGAGGTCCGGGACCGGTCTCTCTCTCTAGAACTCCGCGACCAGGGTCAGCCGCGCATTCAACGGGGCACCGGTCGAGATGTTGAAATTGTTGTGGGCGTCCGAGACCCAGGATTCATCGAACAGGTTCTCGATGTTGAGCTGCATCTGCACGGCAGGGCTGACCCGGTAGAAGACGGCGGCATCGACGCGGGTGAAGGCCGGCAGCCGGGTGGTCGTGCCGGATGTCCGGATGGCGGCGAACTGGCTGGACTGGTTAATGACCCCGAGTCCTAGGCCCAGCCGGCGGCTGACGTCGTAGCGGTTCCAGACGCTGACCTGTTGCTTCGGCGTCTGGCCGAGGCGGACCGAGTCGTTGCCCTGAAGTCGCGCGTCCTGCCAGGAATAGCCGCTGCTGACCTGCCAGCCGGGCAGGACCCGGCCGGTGACGGCCAGTTCGAAACCCTCCGTCCGGGTCCCGCCGACATTGATGGTCACGACCGGGTTGAGCGGGTCAGGCGTCGTCGCATTGGTGCGGTCCAGCCGGAAAACAGCCGCACTGATGTTGAGGCCGGGGCGGACATCCCATTTGGCACCCAGCTCGTGGTTGGTGAATTCCTCGGGCGCGAGGTTCTGCTGGGTGGTCGACAGGCTCAGGAACTGGTCGCCCGACCGCGGCAGGAAGGAGCGGCTGTAGCTGCCGTAGATCGAAACGTCCGGCTGGGGCTTGTAGATCAGGCCGAGGCGCGGGGAGACCTTTTCGTCCGTGCGGGCGAAGGGGCGATCCGGGTCGGCGATGAAGTCGAGGCCCGTAATCTCGAAACGGTCGTAGCGCAGGCCGGCGACAATCTCGAAACGCTCACCCAGGCTGATCTGGTCCTGGACATAGGCCGAGGCGGACCGGACATTGGACACGGTATCGCGGCTCAGCAACGGAAAGGTCACGGTCGGAAACAGGGGGTTGGCGAGGTCCAGGCTTGTACTGGACAGCACGCCGTTACGTCGCTGACTGGCCGTGTCCTGATCGGCGTATTCGAGGCCGAACATCAGGATGTGGTCGATGCCGCCGGTCGAGGTCTCCCAGACCAGATTGCCCTGGACCAACAGGTTCTGCCTGTCCGCTGCATCGGTGTAGGCCGCCAGCGGGACGGTCCCGGTCTGGCTGGTGGCCGGTCCGTTGGCATAGACGTTGGTGTAGCGCTTGTCGTAATCGCCAAAGAGGACGGTGGTCGAGACCTGGATGGTGTCGGCCAGCGGCCCGTCGAGCCGCAGCTTGGCGAGGTCGGCGGCCAGGGTGGTGCGGTTGACCCCCGGAACACCGAAGAAGCGGTCCCGATAGCCGGTGATCGGCGCGCCGGCGAGCGAGGGAATGCCGCGATCCGTAACGCGGTCATCATGGACGTGTTCGAAGGACAGGCCCGTCCGCCAGCCGGCCCCCAGGTCGACGGCCACATAGGGGTTCAGCGCATATCGCTCGCCGCCGAAGAAATCGCGGTGGTTGTCGAGGTTTTCGAAGACGGCATTGATCCGCACGGCGGCCCGGTCGGTCAGGGGGGCGTTGACGTCCGCTGCAACCTCCCAGGCCCCGAAGCTGTTTGCGCCCGCCCGACCGCCCATGAAGACGCCATCGAGGCTGGGCGTCTTCTGCACACGGTTGACGATGCCGCCGCCGCCGCCGCGTCCGAAGATCAGGGCGTAGGGCCCCTTGAGCACCTCGACCCGTTCCAGGTTGTAGAGGCCCCGGAAATACTGGGCGTCATCCCGCACACCATCGAGGAAGAAGTCGGCCGTGGTGTTCTGACCGCGCAGCGTGATCTGGTCGCGATTGCCCTCGCCCTGACCGACCGTGACCCCGGGAACATAGCGCAGCACCTCGCCCAGGTTCTGCATGGCCTGGTCCTGGATCTGTACCCGGGTCACCACATTGACCGTCTGCGGCACGTCGAGCAGGGGGGTGTCGGTCTTGGTCGCGGTTACGGAATCGACGGCGGCATAGCCCCGCGCCTTGCCTGTCACGAGGATGGGATCCAGCTCTGACGACGGTGCCTGGGCGAATGCGAGCGAGGGTGCCGCCATTATCAGGGCCGTGGAAACCAGCAGGGTACGCATTGTCGTGTTCCGATGGACGCGGGAAGGCTGCTTGCACTAATGCGAAGCATTCTCATTCACAAGTGAAATCCATCTGTCTCCATGCGGCAAGACAGCACCCGGCCCGGCCTCGGCCGGCCATGCGCCGGCATCGCCCGCGCACGGTCAGCGAAAGCGGACAGGCGCGCCGGTCAGGTGCCCGCGGACATCATCGCAGCAAAGGCGGGGGTCACAGTCTCTGTCAGCCCGTCCGCGGTTCGCACCACAAGGGCGGCGGCGATGTTCATGGCTGCGGCATAGGCCGGCCCCTCCTCGGGGCCCATGACCGTCAGGGCCGTGGCCATGGCGTCGGCGTAGACGGCCGTTTCGGCAAGGACGGTGACCGAGGCGATCCCGTTTTCGACCGGCCGGCCGGTGCGGCCGTCGAGGGTGTGGCTGTAAGTCTGGCCGTAGGCCTCGAAGCGATGGATCGAGTCGCCCGAGGTGGCGCAGGCCAGGTCGAACAGGGCGGCGACCGTCCGCAGGCCCGATGCCCCCGGTGCCTGTTGCAACTCAACCCACCAGGGCATGCCGTCCGGCTTGACGCCCGCGCCGCGCCGCTCGCCCCCGATCTCGACCAGATGGTGGGTGGCGCCCATGGCGGTCAGGCGTTCGGAAATCCGGTCGACGGCATGGCCCCTGGCGATGGCGGAAAGGTCAAGCCTTACGCCGCCCAGTTGCTGGACCGCGCGGGCCTCCCGGTTGAAACGGACGATGCCCCAGCCGGACAGGGCCCGGGCGGCGGCGATCTCATCCTCCAGGGGCAGGGTGCAGCCGGTCCCGAACCCGTTGAGGGGGCGAGGGCCGGGGGGGCCGAAGCCCCAGAGATCGACGAGTGTGCCCAGCGCCGGGTCCACGGCACCATTGGTCTCATCGGCCAGATCCATGGCCTGGTTCAGCAGGGCCCAGAACGGCTCGGACACGGCCCAGAAGCCTGGCGGGGCCGCATTCAGCCGCGAAAGCTCGGACCGGGGATCCCAATGGCTGAACAGGCCGACAATCCGGGCCAGTTCCGCCTCGACGGCGGACTGGACGGCAGCGCGGTCAAGCGCCGGCGGTGGAACCAGCCGCACTGACCAGCGCGTGCCCATGGATTCACCGGTCAGGTCCCAGATCACGGTGCCGGGCGGCGACGCAGGCTTGCGGCCGTGGGTGGGGATGAGGACGCGGTTGTCCGGACGCGGCAAGGCGTCCCCGCCCACGATCAGCGGGGGCGGAGCGGCGCGGGACGATGTGGGTCGGTCGGCGGTCAGGGGAGGGGCTCCATAACAGCGGCAGGCCGGGTGCCGGCGGCGGCCGTTGCGCCCGGGGCAAGGGGTCTGTTCATGGCGGGCACCCTAGCGGATGACGCTGACCCTGACAGCGCCGAGATCAAGGGCAGCCGCAGCGGCGATGTTGCGAACGATGTCCAGCAAAGGAAACCGTGGCCTAGCCGGGCGTTTGATTCCCGAGTCGGGCCAGGAGGTCGCCCGCGAATACCGAGAGGGTGTCATCCCGCGCGCCCATGACGATGATCCGGTCGCCCGGCCGCGCCAGGGCGATCAGCCGGTCGCCACAGGCTTCGCGGGTGGGCAGGGCCTCGGCATTGCGGCCGGCGGCGCGGACGCCTGAGGCAATATCCTCACTGCCCACGGAGCGGTCGGTGGTGCCGCCGAAATAGACCGGCTCGGGCATCAGCAGCACATCGTCCCTGCGCATCAGCCCGGCAAAGCCCTCGATGAACTCGGTCTGCATCAGCCGCAGGGGGCCGAAGCCGTGCGGCTGGAACAGGATCAGCAGCCGGCCGTCGAAGGCGTGCAGGGTCTTGAGGGTGGCGGCGATCTTGTCCGGGTTGTGGGCGAAGTCATCGATGACCGTGATGTGATTGACGGTCCCGACCACCTCCATCCGGCGACGGATTCCGGCGAAGGACTCAAGCGCCGCCACGGCCTGCGCCAGCGGCACGCCGATCGCCCGCACCGCGCCGAGGGCGGCCAGCGCATTGGCGACATTGTGGGCCCCGGGAACATTGAGGACGACCGCGTGTCTCGCGCCGCCGACTTCTGTCAGGGTGAACCGCATACCCGTCGGCAGGGGCTCGAGATCATGGGCATTGAAGGTGGCCGATTCCTCGCCGAGGGCGAAGGTGATGACCCTGTCGGCCGGAAGGGACTGGGCCAGCGCCCGGGTCTCGACATTGTCGAGATTGAGCACGGCCTTCGCTGCGCGACCGGTGAAGCCGCCGAACAGGTCGCGCAGCTCCTCCATCGACTTGTGATCCAGCGAGATGTTGGAGACCACGGCGACGGTCGGATCGTAGCGGGCGATGGAGCCGTCGGACTCATCGACCTCTGACACGAACAGGTCGGGGCCGCCGATCAGGGCGCTGGCGAAGGGGTGATCAGCGTCGGCGAAATTCTTCATCACCGCGCCGTTCATGACGGTCGGCGCGCGGCCCGCCTGATGCAGGATCCAGGCAATCATGCCGGTGATGGTCGACTTGCCGCTGGTGCCGGCCACGCCGATCGAGGCCGGGGCGGCGTTGAAAAGCTTGGACAGCAGTTCCGGTCGGGTCACGATGCGGGCCCCGGCCCGTTTCGCCGCGCCGATGTCGGGCACTGTGTCCTCGATGGCACCGGTGGCGACGACGGTCTGGTCGGCGCGGGTGACGCCCGAGCCGTCCTGCGGATGCAGGGTCACCCCATGGGCTTCCAGCCAGGCAAATTTCTCGGGCGTCCGGCCCTGGTCGCGGGAGCGGTCGGAGCCCTCGATACGGCCGCCGCGCGCCTGGACGATCATCGCCAGGGGCAGCATTCCGGACCCGCCGATGCCGCAGAAGAAATAGTCGTCTTGATTCATGAGGGCGAAACCGGGGAATGTCCGGTGGCCTGACTAGCACGGGCGAGGCTGGAGGCCAGCGGCAGAGCATGAAGATCGGCATCGTCAACGCCAGTTCGCGCTTCAACAAGGCGCGTGCCGAGGCGGTTCTGGCCTGGTTTGAGACCCATTTCCCCGACGGCTCGGTCACCGCGAGCTTCCATCCGGCCAGTTTCGGCAAGCACGGCCATTTCGGCGGCGACGATGCGAGCCGGGCCAATGCCTTTGTGGACTATGCCAATGATCCGCGGCTGGACGCGGTCTGGTTTGCGCGCGGGGGCTATGGCTCCTGCCGGATCGCCGAGGCGGTGCTGCCGCGGCTGACGGCGGTGGCACGCAAGAAGCGGTATCTGGGTTATTCGGACGCCGGCAGTATCCTGGCCCTGCTCTACAAGGCCGGGTTCCCGCATGTGGCGCACGGGCCGATGGCCTCGGATGCGGTGCGTAACGACGCCACGGCCTGGCGGGCACTGAACTGGCTGAGATCCGGTGATCCGACCTCCTGGGAGCCGTCGCTGGCGGAGGATCCGCGTCCGGCGGTGGGCTTCAACCTGAGCATTCTCGACGCCCTTGTCGGAACGGCGCTGGAGCCCGACCTGACCGGCCATGTCCTGATGCTGGAGGATGTGTCCGAGCCGCTGTACCGGATCGACCGGATGATGTTCCACCTGACCGGCCAGGCTTCGATCCGCAAGGTGGCGGGTATCCGGATGGGACGGGTGTCGGACATCGTCGAGAACGATCCGGACTTCGGCCTGACCGCCGAGGAGATCTGCCGCTACTGGTGCGAGCGTTCGGGCATTCCGTATCTCGGGACTGCGGATATCGGCCACGACCGCGACAACAAGGTGGTTCCCTTCGGCCACAGGTAGGGGGTGATCGGTTCGCCCGAACGGCGAAGCCTGTCGACTCCCGAGCCCTCACCGCGCCAGATGCGGGTCGGTGGAGCTTAAGTGGTTGTTAACCATGAGCTCGCGGTGCCCCGGGACAGGGTGCACGCGGTGGCGGTCTGGACGGTGTCGGGGGGCGCTGACCGGACCGCCAACCATCGGCCAGGCAAACCGGACCGCACCGCCCGGGTGCCGCCAAGGCATGCCGTTCTGAGCCGAAAGGCCGCGACGACGGCGAGGCTGGCGCGCGGCGATGGCAAGCGCCATCTTCGAACGGCATGAACCGACGCTCCCTTCTGATCCGGACCGCAGGACTGGCCGCCGTCGTCGGCGCGGCCTGGTGGGCGCGTGAGACCCTGTTGTGGCCGAGTCCGACCCTGACCTTCGGTGAGACCGGGGCAACGCCCTGGCTCGCCTATGCGCGGCCCAGTCTCGTGCCGACCGTCCGGGTCCGGCTGGGCGGGCGCGAGGTGCTCGCCCTGATCGACAGCGGGGCCCAGTATTCCGTGATCGACCGGGCGCTGGTGGCCGAGTTGCCGGCCGCGGGCCGGTCGTTCTTCGATGTGCCGCTCGTGGCCTACGGCATCGGTGGCGGGGCCCAGGTGGGGCGGGGCACGACCCTGGCCGTAGACCTGCCCGGACTGGCGATCAGCGGCCTGAGGGCGGCCATCCTGGACCTCGGCCCGCTGGCGTCCGCTCAAGGACTGCAGACGCCGCTGATCCTGGGTCAGGACGTGCTGGGTCAGACGGTCCTGGCCCTCGACCCGCGTCGCCGCCATGCGCGGCTGATCCGGCGCGACGCCTTTGTGCGCCCGGCTGCCCTGGCCCCGGCGACGGTCCAGCGGCGCGGCAGCGGTCTGACGGCGGTGGTGACGGTCGAAGGCTCGGCGGTCGAGGCCGTGATCGATACGGGGGCTTCGGCCCTTCTCGGGCTGAGCCGTGAAGCGGCCACCGGTGCGGGTCTGATGGACGGCCGGTCCCAGGGCAGCGGCATCAGTCTGGTGCTGGGCGGGGCCTTGCGCTCGGCCACGGTCGAGGCGCGGACCGTGACCTTTGCCGACCACCTCTACCGCCGTGTGACCGTGGGCGTGTTCGACCAGCCGCCGCTGCCGAACTTTCCCGGCGGCCTGATCGGGATGACCGCCTTCGCCGGCCGGCGCATGGCCATGGATCTGGGCGCGGGCACCCTGTTTGTATCGAGGCCGCTGGACCTGACGGTCGGTTGAATCCTACAGCGCCTGGAAGGTGTCGCAGGCCGCCGGATCACCCGCTTCATAGCCGCGCCGCAGCCATTCGACCCGCTGGGCCGAGGTGCCGTGGGTGAAGCCCTCGGGCTGGACCTGCCCGCCCTGGCGACGCTGGAGGGTGTCGTCGCCGATGGCCGAAGCCGTCTGCATGCCGGCCTCCAGATCACCGGCTTCCAGTGCGACCTCGCCGTTGGACGCCGCGGCGGCATTGCGGGCCCAGACACCGGCGTAGCAATCGGCCTGGAGCTCCAGCGCCACCGAATACCGGTTGGCCTCGGCCTGGCCCGAGGCGCGCTGCTGGGCCGAGCGGACCTGGGCCGAAAGGCCCGTCACGGTCTGGATATGGTGGCCGTATTCTTGGGCGATGACATAGGCCCGGGCGAAGTCCGCGCTGGACGCGCCCAGTTCGGTCTCAAGCTGCGCCCAGAACGACAGGTCGAGGTACACATGGCGGTCGGCGGGGCAGTAGAACGGCCCCATGGCAGACTGGCCGAAGCCGCAGCCCGTCGGGGTGCCCTGTTCGTAGAGGGTGACGGTCGGCGGCACATAGCCCTGGATCCGGGTCGACCAGACGTCGTCGATATTGGCCCCGATGACATCGACGAAGGCACCCGCCTGATCCGCCGGGCTGCCCCGCCGGCCTTCCGAGACGCCGACTCCGCCGAACTGGCTGGCGAGTTGGGTGGTCGTCGCGGGATCGATGTCGAACACCAGATAGCCGATGGCGGCCAGGATCACGACGCCGATGCCGCCGCCGGCCATGGCCCCGCCGCCGACGCCGCGCCGGTCGTCGATGTTGCCGCCGCGCCGTCCACCCTGCCACCGCATATCCGTGCTCCCTCTGCCCCTGGGCCCAAGCTAGGCCGGAACGCGGGGTCAGGGAAAGGGATGCAGCCTGAAAGGCGAACTCCGTTCGCCGGTCGTGCGGCCGTCAGGGCGGGGGCAGCGTCCAGACGCGTGTGCGTTTGACGGCGTCATCCTCAAGCTCCCGGGTGGTCGGGACAACATATTCGGCCAGCAGGTCAAACCCGGTCTTCGGAAAATAGGTTCGCAGGGGATCGCCGACGAGGATGCGGCTTCCCCGGGCGGCGGCGCGGGTCAGCCAGGCCTGGACCCGGCCGGCCATGGGTTGCTCATAGAAGACGTCGCCGGCGCAGATGACGTCCACCTCGGGCGGAGGCGTGGCCAGCAGGTCGGCGTCGGTGAAGGCCGTGGTGACCCCGTTGGCCGCGGCATTGAGCGCCACCGCGGCCTCGCAGAAGGGATCAATGTCGGCGCACAGGACGGACGCCGCCCCCGCCTGCATGGCCGCAATGCCGACCAGGCCGGACCCGGCGGCGAGGTCCAGCACCCGTTTTCCGGCGACCTCGGAAGGATGGTCGAGCAGCCATCGCGCCAGCCCCTGGCCGCCGGCCCAGGCAAAGGCCCAGAATGGCGGCGGCAGGCCCATTTCGCCCAGCTCCGCCTCGGTCAGTCGCCAGATCGGCGTGACCTCGTCGGCCAGCCACAGCGAGATCCCCGGCGCGTGCGGCACGGGCTGAAGGCGGGTGTTGGCGAGGATGAAGGCGGTGGGGTCGGAGATCATGGTCTGGCCGACGACCCGGTCCGAACCGCAAGTTTGCCTGTTGCCAACACCATTGGTCCCCTGTCTCACCTCAACTGGCCGCGCCGGGCAGGGCGGCATTTTCCAGCCGTGGGCGAGCATGGCTCCAGTACGCCCGGAGAGGCCCGACCGGAAGCCGGACGTGTTGGCGCAGGGCAGCAGTCCGGAACCGGCCTCGTCATGTAAACCCGACAAAAAGTCAGGTTGACATGACATGCTTTGAGTGTAAGGTAAGGCTTACATCAAGTCAGGAACGCCTTCCATGCTCGCTCTCGGAAAATCTACCTCGCCCGCCCACAAACGCTATGTGATCCGGACCGTGGCCTTCATGTCCGGCTATGTGGCCGTCAATGTCGCCGCCATATTCGGAGCCTTTGACGACATCGCTTCGCCCGTCGCAGCCTGGGCGCTGGCCCTGACCGTTTCGGCACCGGTGGTCGGGCAGATCTGGGCGACGTTGTCGCTGATGCGTGAATCGGACGAATTCGTCCGCGCCGTCGTCGCCAAACAGTTCATCCTGGCCTCTGGCCTGGCGATGGCTGTCGCCAGTGTCTGGGGTTTCGGCGAAAGCTATGCTGACGCCTATCACCTGCCGGCCTGGATCATCTATCCGCTGTTCTGGGGGTGTTTCGGCCTGATCGCACCCTTCGTGAAGTCGTCGAACTGATGAAGAACCGCCTCAAACTTCTGCGGGTCGAGCGCGGCTGGACCCAGGAGCAGCTGGGACAGGCGCTGGGCGTTTCTCGCCAGGCGGTCAACGCCCTCGAGACCGAGAAACACGATCCTTCGCTGGATCTGGCCTATCGCATCGCCGTGCTGTTCGCGCGGCCGGTGGAAGAGATTTTCGACAACCCGCACGCCTGATCTCGTCAGGCTTGGCTCAAAGGACATCGTCATGCTGCACCTCCGTCCCTTCGTCGGGCGTTCGACCCTGCGTGTATTGTTGCTCGCCACTGCGTCATTTGCGGTCGCAGGCGGGCTGGTTCCGGCCACGGCCGCAGACGCTGCGCCGGTGGATCAGGCCGCGGCGACGGCCTTCCGGTCCGACCGTCTGTCGGTGGAGGTGGTCGGGTCGGGGCCGGACGTGGTCCTGATCCCGGGTCTGGCCTCCTCGCGGGAGGTCTGGCGGTCCCTGGCGACCCGGCTCTCGGCCACCCACCGGGTCCATCTGGTCCAGCTGGCGGGCTTTGCCGGCGAGCCCTGGAGCCACGGCGACGGCCCGTTCGTGGCCCCCGAGGTGGCCGAACTGGCCCGCTATATCGAAACCGCCGGCCTCCGGCGGCCCGCCGTGATCGGCCATTCGATGGGGGGCTTGAGCGGACTGCTGCTGGCCCAGGCGCATCCCGAACGTGTCGGGCGGCTGATGATCGTCGACGCCCTGCCGTTCTACAGTGCCCTGTTCGGGCCCACGGTGACGGCCGATCAGGCTCGCCCCTTCGCCGTCCAGGCCGCCGCCGCCATGGTGGCGGCCGATGAGGCCACCTTCCGTGCCCAGCAGACCCAGGCAGCCCAGGGACTGGCCCGTGATCCGGCGATGCGGGAGCTGATGGTGGACTGGTCCATGGCCAGCGACCGCCGGGCCGTGGCCGCCGCCCTGACCGACGTCATGACCACAGATGCGCGACCCGGTCTGGCGGCCATGACCACGCCGGTCACCGCCCTCTATGCCGTCGACGCCGACGGTGGCCCGCCGCCGGCGCTGGCCCAGACGCTGTGGGAACGAGAATACGCGACCCTGCCGGGGGTCCGGCTGGTGCAGGTCGACGGCAGCCGGCACTTCATCATGGCGGACCAGCCGGCGCGGTTCGCGCAGGTCGTGGATCAGTTCCTGGCGGACTGACGTTCAGCGGCCACAGACGCCACATTGCCCGGCAGGCGACAGGCTTCGACCGGACCTGTGCTGTTCGTCTCCATCCCGGCTCCGGGGACGAGGTCCAGACAGTCGGTCGCCATCATCGGCTCGGTATCCGCGATGACCAGGCCGCCGCCTTGCGCACAGTCGACCTCCACCAGGGGCGTGCCGTCCCGGGCCTGGGCCACCAAAACGGCGTCCGCGACCTCGCAGTCGAAACCGCCGCGGCGCAGGGCCCGTTGCGCATAGCTGCGGGTCTGTGAGGCCGACATATTGGGATCCCAGACCTGTTCCCTTCCCCGGTTCATTTCCCGACGGGACCGGTCCATCCGGCTGGGCGTCGTCGCCATGACGCCGAACTGACCGGGATTGGTCGCTTCTGACCGGTCCTGCGCCGCGGCGGGCCAGGCGGCTGGTGCGGACACAATCGCGATCGAGGCTGCGATGAGGATCGACACGGGGCGGATCATTGATCTTCTCCAGCAGGGGTCACATCACCGGTCTTGAGCAACTGGCCGGCGAAGTCGTCAGCATAGGCGTTGGCCAGCAGGGAGCGGAAGCCGGACACCGGGAGGGCGATCTCATAGCCGCCCTCGGCATAGGGGCCGACCTGGTAGGCCCCGATGAAGAAGACCAGGCCCGCGGCCTTGCCGTTCACCGAGCCGGGCGCGAGGACGAAGGCGGTGTCGGCGGCGCGGGGGCAGGCCGAACCGGGCCGCCCGCCGAGGGTGACGGCGACGCTGTCCGGGACCCGGGCGCGTTTGGCGGCGTTGATGGCCGTGCACAGGGCCTGGTCGAGGGCGGTCAGGTCGGCGTTCCGGCGGAACAGGTCAGCCAGGCCGACGCGCCGCTTCAGCGCCTTGTCCCACAGGATGCCGCTGGACAGGGTGTTGGGATGGGCCCCGCCCGAATAGTCGAAATCGACCCGTTTGAGGCTGACCAGCTTGCCGGTCTCCAGGGCGGCGGTGACGGTGACGGTCTTCTCGAATTTGGGGCGGTCGGTGTCGGCCCCCGCCTCGGTCAACTCGCCCTGGGCCCCCTCGACGAACTGGCGCAGCCCCCGCACCTCCTCGGCATAGATCCGGGCGTGCAGGTCGGTCTGGCGCTTGATGGCGTCGGGCAGGGTCAGACGGACGTCGGCATAGGGTGTCTTCTGTTCAAAGCCCATCGGCGCGGCGGCATCGGCCGGGGTGACGGCGGCGGCCTGACCCGGCGCGGCAGGCGCCTCGCCGGCGGCGGGCTCACGGTCGCGGTTGCAGGCCGACAGGCCGGCGGCAAGGGCGGCGGTCAGCAGCAGGGCGCGAACAGCGGACATGGGGGTCTCCTTCAGAACGGCCAGGATACAGCGCCCAGGATGATGGCGGAAAGCAGGATGAAACCCGCATCGCGATTTGAGCGAAACAGTCGCAGGGCCAGGGCCGGATCATCGGCGCGGACGTCGCGCGCCTGACGGAGCAGATGGGCGGCGAAGGGCAGCAGGGCGACGTAGAACAGGGGGCCGAGGCCGGCGCTGAGGCCGGCGGCGACGGTCAGGATGACGGTGACCCCGTAGAAGACGCCGACCCCGGCCTGCACATTGGTGCCGAGGCGGCGGGCCGAGGATTTGACCCCGACCATGGCGTCGTCCTCGATGTCCTGCAGGGCGTAGATGGTGTCGTAGCCGAGGGTCCAGAAGACAAGGGCGAGGTAGAGGAGGAGGGCGGCAGGCCAGAGGTTCGGAAAGGCGGTTACGACCTCGGGCCTGCAAGGCTGAATGGCCCCTCCAAGTGTGGCGCAGATTTCCAGGGTGTTGGCGTCGTGAACCGCCGCCAGCAACCACGGCCCTGACAGGGCAGCCGCGAACCCCATCAGCGCGCCCCAGTTGAAGGTCAGGCCCAGCCAGGCCTGGGGCCACCAGGTGATCCGCTTCATGAAGGGATAGGCGGCGACGAGGGCGAGGGAGGCGACGCCGAGCAGGACGGCGGTCAGGTTCAGGGTCAACAGGATCAGCAGGCTGATCAGACTGCACCCCACCACGAAGGCCAGTGCCTGTTTGACCGAGATCCGGCCCGAGGGGATCGGCCGCAGGGCGGTGCGGGCCACCTGCGCATCGATGTCCCGGTCGACGATGTCGTTGAAGGCGCAGCCCGCCGCCCGCATCAGGCAGGCCCCGAGGGCGAAGCCGAGGACCAGCCAGGCGTCATGGAGGTCCGGCGTCCTGCGATATTGGGCCAGCGCCAGGGCGATCCCCTGCCAGCCGGGCAGGAGCAGCAGCCAGATGCCGATCGGGCGGTCGAACCGGCCCAGCTTCAGCCAGGGCTTGAGCCCCTCCGGCGCATGACGGTCGACCCAGTTCGTCGGGGCGTCGGGAAGCGGGGCGGAGGTCATGGGAGGGTTGTAGCGGGTTCCTCCCATGACCGGGAGGGGCTGTCGCTAGGGGTGAATCGTCTCGCCGTGCTGGGTGTAGTCGAGGCCCTCGATCTCCTCCTCCTTCGCCACGCGCAGGCCGGTGGTGAATTTGCAGATCATCAGGATGGCCCAGGTGCCAACGGCGCTCCAGGCGATGACGGCGAGCAGGCCGATGGTCTGGTTGAGCAGGTTGGCGCTCGCCGCGACCGGGTTGATGGCGGCGGTGGCGAGGACGCCGGTCAGCAGGGCTCCGACGATGCCGCCGATGCCGTGCACGCCGAACGCGTCGAGGCTGTCGTCATATTTCAGGGCGCGCTTGAGCCAGACGGCCCCGGCATAGCAGGCCGGGCCGGAGATGATGCCGATCAGGAAGGCCCCCTTGGGATCCACGAAGCCGGCGGCGGGGGTGATGCCGACGAGGCCGGCGACGAGGCCGGACAGCAGACCCAGCAGGGTGGGCTTCCTGTGGTCGATCCATTCCAGGGCGGTCCAGCCGATGGCGGCAGCGGCGGCGGCCAGGATGGTGTTGAAGGCGGCCACGGCGGCGATCCCGTCGGCGGCCCAGGCCGAGCCGGCGTTGAAGCCGAGCCAGCCGACCAGCAGCAGGCCGGCCCCGATGGCGGTATAGGCGAGGTTGTGCGGGGCCATATTGTCCCGGCCCTGGCCGTGACGCGGGCCCAGGACGAGGGCGGCGACAAGGCCGGCGACGCCGGCATTGACGTGGACCACCGCCCCGCCGGCGAAGTCGAGCACGCCCAGCGAACCCATCCAGCCGCCGCCCCAGACCTGGTGGCAGATCGGCGCATAGACGATCAGGTGCCAGAGGAAGAAGAACAGGATGGAGGCCGAGAATTTGATCCGCTCGGCAAAGGCACCGGCGATCAGGGCCGGGGTGATGATGGCGAAGGTCAGCTGATAGGCGATCCAGAGGAACTCCGGCAGGCCGGGCGCGAGGCTGTGCGCCGTGGTCGGGGTTACGCCGTTTAGGAAGGCCGCCTGCAGGCCGCCGATGAAGCCGTTGGTGGCCTCACTGCTGGAGCCGAAGGAGAGGCTGTAGCCGACGAGGAACCAGAGCACGGTGACGATGGCCATGGCGGCGGTGGAATGGGCGATGGTGGCCAGGACGTTCTTGCGCCGCACCATGCCGCCGTAGAACAGGGCCAGACCGGGCAGGGTCATCAGCAGGACCAGGGCCGTCGAGGTCAGGATCCAGGCCGCCGAGGCCTCGTTCAGTTCCAGCGGCACCTGATGCGCCAGCAGGGCCGGGGCGGCGGGCGTGGCGGCAGCGAGGGCGGGGCCGGCGGCAAGCAGGCCACAGAGGCTGGTGAGGGCGGCGAGGGGACGGAATTTCATGCGCGGCGTCCGAGGCTGGAGAAAGAAGGCTCGGCTCGAACCGCGTTCAGGGCCGCGGATAGGGATAGGAACCTATTGCAGCGCAGCAGGCAAATCATTTCGTGTGCGGTGCAATAACTTGCTGTGTCGCTGCACAGTCTGGTGCCCAGGCCTGATGTTGCGGCACGTCCTGACCGCAGGTGTTCGCTTCTGCGAGGAGAGGGTTCATCACGACCACACCGGGGGGCACCGACGACGACGAGCGACCGTCGGGGGACTGCGTCAGACCCCGTAGAAGTCCCGGTACCAATCGACGAAGCGTTTGACCCCGATGTCGATGGGGGTCGAGGGGGCGTAGCCGAGGGCGGCGCGGGTCTCTGTCACATCGGCCTCGGTACGGGTCATTTCACCGTCCTGGGTCGGCATGACGTTGAGGATCGCCTTGTGGCCCAGCACCTGTTCCAGTACCTCGATATAGCGGGCAAGCGGCTCGCGCCGTCCGGCACCGAGGTTGAGGATCCGCCAGGGAGCGACGCCGCTGGTGCCTGGTCCCGGGGCCTCGGCCCGCCAGTCCGGATCCTTGTCCGGAACGGAGTCAAGCGCGGCCACGACCCCGTCGACGATGTCGTCGACATAGGTGAAGTCGCGCTCCATGGTGCCGGCACCGTAGACGTCGATCGGCCGCCCTTCGAGAATGGCGCGGGTGAATTTGAACAGGGCCATGTCCGGCCGGCCCCAGGGACCATAGACGGTGAAGAACCGCAGGCCGGTACACGGGATGCCGAAGATGTAGGCATAGGCGTGAGCCATGGCCTCATTGGCGATCTTGGTCGCCGAATAGACGTTGAGCGGATGGGCCACACCCTGCTGCACCGAGAAGGGCAGGGCGGCATTGGCCCCGAACACCGAACTGGTCGAGGCGAACACCAGATGCTCCGCCTTCACCGCCCGGGCTCCCTCAAGAACGGTCAGGAAGCCGACGACGTTGGAGTCGATATAGGTCTCGGGATTTTCGACGCTGTAGCGGATTCCGGCCTGGGCCCCGAGGTGGACGATGCGGCGCGGTGCATGTTCGGCGAACAGGGCGGCCATGCCGTCGCGATCCGCCAGATCGAGCGTGTGGTGGATATAGCCCGGCCGGGTCAGCAGCAGGTCGAGCCGCGCCTGTTTCAGGGCCGGGTCATAATAGTCGTTGAGATTGTCGACGCCGATCACAGTCTCGCCGCGCGCCAGCAGACGCTCGGCCGTGTGGAAGCCGATGAAGCCGGCTGAGCCGGTAACGAGGATGGGGCCCTGGGTGGTCATGGATTTGCGATAGCGCCGGGCGGGCGGCTCCGCCACCTCATATCGCGCGCCGGCGTCCGATCCGGCCTGACAGTGGGTTGTGGACGGCCGGGTCGGCGGCGTCGGCATTGACGGAGTCGAGCAGGGTGTTCTCGCCCGGTGGGGCCCAGACGACGGTCTCGTCACCGAGGTTGAAGACGCAGGTCAGGACTTCGTCGCCATGGGCGCGCTCGAAGGCGAGCAGGGGCGTCGGCGCCTCGAGGAAGCGCAGGGTGCCGAGGCGCAGGGCCGGCTGGTCCTTGCGCAGGGCGATCAGGCGGCGGGTCAGGTTGAGCAGGGCGTTTGCGTCCGTGTCCTGACGATCCACGGCCAGCGGCGGATGGCGCGGGTCGACCGGCAACCAGGGTTCGGCGGTCGAGAAGCCGGCGTGAGGCGCATCGGCCCGCCAGGGCATGGGGGTTCGGGCACCGTCGCGGCCCAGGGTCTCGGGCCAGTTGGCGATGGCCTCGGGGTCGACCAGCCGTTCGAGCGGCACCTCGGCCTGGGGCAGGCCGAGTTCCTCGCCCTGGTAGAGGAAGACATTGCCGCGCAGGGCCATGAGCAGGAGCATGGCCATGCGGGCGAAACGGTCGGGGTCGCGGCCCCCGGCCCAGCGCGAGACGGCCCGCGGGGCGTCATGGTTCGAAAAGGCCCAGGCCGGCCAGCCCTGGCCGGGGCGGCCGTCCCAGGCGGCATTTGCGGTCCGGACCAGTTCGGGAGTCAGTTCGTCTGCATATAGATAGGAAAAGCCGTAGGCGCTGTTCAGATGGTCCTGGCCCTCGGTGAAGGCCTGCATCTCACGCTCGGCGTCGGGGCCGACCACCTCGGCGACGCTGAAGCGGCCGGGGTAGAGGTCCATCAGGGCCCGGACACGGGCGAGGAAGGCGGGGATGCCGGGCTGGGACTGGTTGTGGATCCGGGCCTGGTAGTCGAACGGCCGGGTGCGTTTGCCGCCGGGCGGGGCGGGCGGATTGTCCCGCAGAAGAGGATCGTAGAGAGCGAAATTGATGGCGTCGAAGCGGAAGCCGTCGACGCCGCGCTCCAGCCAGAAGCGGGCGACGTCGAGCAGGGCGTCCTGCACGGCGGGTTGGTGCAGGTTCAGCTGCGGCTGTTCGGGCAGGAAATTGTGCAGATAGTACTGGCCGCGCCGTGCATCCCAGGTCCAGGCGCCGCCGGCGAAGACCGACTGCCAGTTGTTGGGCGGCGCACCGTCGGGCTTGGCCTCGGCCCAGACATACCAGTCGGCGCGGGGACCGGTGCGGGACCGGCGACTGTCCCCGAACCAGGGGTGCTGGTCCGAGGTATGGGCGAGGACCAGGTCGGTGATGATCCTGAGGCCAAGGGCATGTGCGCGGGCGATCAGCCGGTCGAAATCGGCCAGGGTCCCGAACACGGGGTCGACGTCGCAATAGTCGGCGACGTCATAGCCGAAATCCTTCATCGGCGAGGTGAAGAAGGGGCTGAGCCAGACCGCGTCGACGCCGAGCGAGGCGATGTGGTCGAGGTGGGCGGTGATCCCGGCCAGGTCGCCGATGCCGTCGCCGTCGGTGTCGGCATAGCTGCGCGGATAGACCTGATAGATGACCGCGCCACGCCACCATTCGGCGGCGGCGGCGGCGGCGGGGTTCAGGGGGTCGGGAACCTTGTCGGTCACGCGCAGCCTTCTGATTCGATGCGACGTCGGGCACTGACGGAGCCCGAAGGATGATCCCGGCGATGAGGCGAGCCGGACTGTTCGGCCTGCTATTGGCCCTTCTCGCCGGATCGGCCTTGGCCGAGGTGACCCAGACCTTCGATGCCCATGCCGGGGCCGCGGTTCTGGACGGAAATCTGCTCTGACCCCAAGCCTTTGTACAGGCCGGGTGCGGATTGAATGAGACGGGTGAGGCCATGGACCAGCCGGCGGGGCTGCACCGCCGGCAGCCCGGGCCCGGATAGGCCTCAGCGACCGGGTTTCTCGAACGGCGCACTGACCGGATTATGGCACCAGGGGAGGAGTGCGGAGACCTCGACGGGCGCGCGCCGGAACAGCATGGATACCGGCATGCGTCACCGCCAGCGGCCTGCCAACCCTTGCAACGATCGACTGAAACGTCGGCTCTTGGGAGTTCGTTAACGGCCGTCAATCACGCTGCAGATTACACGACTTTGGGACCACACAGAGCGATGAACCTCGACGGCAAACGCGTTCTCGTCACGGGTGCGGATGGCTTCATCGGATCGCATCTGGTCGAGCATCTCGTGCGCGCAGGCTGCTCCGTTCGGGCCTTCGTGCAGTACAACAGCTTCGATCGCCGCGGTTGGCTGGATTTCAGTCCGCCCGAGGTGACTGAAAGCCTCGATGTCTTTGCTGGCGACGTCCGCGATCCCCACGGCGTGCGGACCGCGATGACGGGCTGCGATGTGGTCCTGCACCTGGCCGCCCTGATCGCCATCCCCTACAGCTATCACTCGCCCGACACCTATGTGGACACCAATGTCCGGGGTACGCTCAACATCGTTCAGGCCGCGCGGGACCTCGGCGTCGAGCGGGTCGTGCACACCTCGACCAGCGAGGTTTACGGTACGGCTCGATATGTGCCGATCGATGAGGCGCATCCATTGCAGGGCCAGTCGCCCTATTCCGCGTCCAAGATCGGCGCGGACCAGATGGCACTTAGCTTCCATGCTGCGTTCGGAACGCCCGTGACGGTCTGCAGGCCGTTCAACACCTATGGGCCGCGGCAGTCCACGCGAGCGGTCATCCCGACCATCATCACCCAGATCGCCGCCGGTGCCGAAGAGCTCAAACTGGGGGCCCTGGCACCGACCCGCGATTTCAACCACGTCTCTGACACAGTGCGTGCCTTCACCGCACTGGCCGCCTGCGACGCTGCGGTCGGCCAGACAGTCAATGTCGGCAGCGGGTTCGAGATTTCCATCGGCGAAACGGCTGCCCTGATCGCCGAACTGATGGGTGCCAGTCCCCGGATCGTTGAGGATGGGCAAAGGTTGAGGCCAGCGCTCAGCGAGGTGGAGCGGCTATGGGCTGATGCCTCGCTGATGACCCGGCTGACGGGATGGGTTCCGGACTATGGCGGGCATGACGGCTTCCGCAGGGGGCTGGAGGACACCATCGCCTGGTTCCGCCGGCCCGAGAACCTGTCCGCCTATCATGCAGACCGGTACGTCCTGTGACGCCGCCAAGGCCACATGTCGGTGACGGGTCGGTCCCCGGTTTTGTCGTCGCGGCGGTGCAGGCCGCGCTGGGAGTTCACGACGGTCCGGTGGCCCTCCACCAGCCCGAGTTCCGCGGCGCGGAATGGACCTATGTGAAAGACTGTCTGGACACGGGCTGGGTCTCGTCCGTGGGTGCCTATGTCGACCGTTTTGAGCGGGATCTCGAGCGGATCACGGGCGTCGCCCATGCTGTCGCGACCTCGACCGGAACGGCGGCCCTGCATGTCTGCATGCGGCTGGCGGGTGTGCAGCGCGGTGATGAAGTCCTTGTACCGACCCTGACCTTTGTCGCGACCGTCAACGCCGTCAGCTACGAGGGGGCTGTCCCCCATTTCATTGATGCGGAGGCTTCCACACTTGGCGTGGACGCACAGGCGCTCGAGCGACACCTCGAAGGGGTTGCGCGTCTCGAGGACGGCGTCTGCCGGAATGTGACGACAGGGGCAGTCATCCGGGCGCTGGTAATCACCCATGTACTCGGCCTGCCTTGCGACCTCGATGCCCTCGCAGGGCTGGCGGAGCGCTGGCGTCTGGTTCTGATCGAGGATGCGGCCGAGGCCCTGGGGTCCTTCTGGCATGGTGTGCATGTGGGCGGGCGCGGCCGGCTGTCGGCGCTCAGCTTCAATGGCAACAAGATCGTCACTACGGGCGGCGGCGGGGCGATCCTGACGCAGGACCCGGTTCTCGGCCAGCGCGCCAAACATCTGACAACCACGGCCAAGAAGCCTCACGCCTGGGCCTTCGACCATGATGAGGTGGCTTACAACTATCGGCTGCCCAATATTAACGCCGCCCTTGGCTGTGCCCAGCTGGCGCGGCTGGAGGACATGGTTGCGCGCAAACGCCGGCTGGCGGCGCGCTATGCCGAGGCCTTTGCCGCCGTCGAAGGGGTCACGGTGATTTCGGATCCGGCGGGTGCACGTTCCAACGCCTGGCTGAACGGCATTCTTCTGGACGATCCGGCCGACCGTGAACCGACCCTCGAGGCTCTCGCTGCGGCAGGCCTCATGGCACGGCCGCTCTGGACCCTGATGCATCGCCTGCCGATGTACGCGGACTGCCCGCGCGCGTCCCTGTCCGTGGCGGAGGCGCTCGAGGCCCGGGTCATCACCCTGCCGTCCAGCGCCTGTCTGGCGGACGGCGAGTGACCGCCCGGCGCATCTGTGTGGTGACGGGCGGTCGGGCCGACTATGGACTGCTGTACTGGGTGATGCGGGACATCGCCGCCGCGCCTGATCTTGAGCTGCAACTCGTCGTCACCGGCAGTCATCTTGAGCCCCGCTTCGGCGAGACGGTGAAAGTGATCGAGGCCGACGGCTTTCCGATTGATGCGCGCATACCTCTGGGCCTGACCGACGATAGCCCGACCGGAGTCGCGCGCTCGATGGCGGCAGCGCTGGCCGGCGTCGGTGGGGCGATTGAGCGGTTAAGGCCCGACCTGTTGCTGGTACTTGGCGACCGCTATGAAATTCTGACCGCAGCTTCGGCCTCCCTGATTCACACCCTGCCCGTGGCGCACATCGCGGGCGGCGACATTACCCGGGGTGCTATCGACGACGCCGCGCGACACGCCCTGACGAAACTGTCGCACGTTCACCTGGCGACCCACGAAGCGGCGGCGCAGCGGGTTCGGCAGATGGGCGAGGAGGCCTGGCGGGTCCATGTGGTCGGCAACCCCGGACTGGATCATCTGCGGCGGACGCCCCTGTTCGATCGGGCCGCGCTGGAGACAGCCCTCGGACGCCCCCTGGGCGAACGCAATCTTCTGGTCACCTTTCATCCTGCCACCCTAGCGGCAGAGGGTGGCGCTGCGCAGGTGCAGGCTCTTCTGAAAGCCTTGGATGAAACGGCAGGCGACGCGACGATCTGGATCACGGGGGTCAACGCCGACGCGGGACGGGAGGCGATCGCTGCTGCCATGCGCAGCTGGGCGGCGCGGCGGCCGAACACGCATCTGAGCGATTCGCTGGGACAGACGCGCTATCTTTCCTTGATGAGGATCGCGGATGCGGTGATCGGCAACTCCTCCAGCGGCATCTATGAGGCGCCCGCCCTGGGGACGCCGACGGTCGATATTGGCGACCGCCAGGCCGGACGACCGGCGGCGGCTTCGGTCGTTCATGCCGACGCGGAGGCCGGAGCCATCGCCGCCGCAATCCGAACGGCCCTGGCGTCGCCGCGGGGGGCCGGAGACACATCCTATGGAGACGGGCGCAGCTCGGGTCGGATCGTCGAAATCCTGAGAGGCCTGCCTGATCGCCGAACGCTGCTGGCCAAACGGTTCATGGAGGTCGGCGCATGAGCCAACCGGTGTTCGTCATCGCCGAGGCAGGCGTTAATCACAACGGATCGTTGGAACGGGCGCTCGCCATGGTCGACGCCGGGGCGGCGGCCGGGGCCGATGCAGTGAAGTTCCAGACCTTCGACGCCGCACTGCTGGTCACGCGTCGGGCCGCCAAGGCTGCCTATCAGGTCGAGAACACCGGCGAGGACGGCGGCCAGCTGGAAATGCTGCGCGCGCTGCAGCTGACATCGGATGACCATCAGGCGCTGGCCGATCGGTGCGCGGAGCGTGGCGTGCATTTCATGTCGACGGCCTTCGACATGGACAGTCTGGCCATGCTGGCGGCATTCGACATGCCGGCGGTCAAGATTCCGTCCGGAGACATCACCTGGGGGGCTATGCTGCTGAAGGCGGCCCGACTCGGCCAGCCGTTGATCCTCTCGACCGGCATGGCGACGATGGAAGAGATCACCGAGGCGCTTGGTGTCATCGCCTTCGCCCTGACGCAGGAAGGAGAGCCTTCGGACCGCTCGACGTTCCGGACGGCACTGGCAACAGTGGCCGGGCTGGCCGCAGTTCGCGAGCGGGTTACCCTGCTGCACTGCACGACCCAGTATCCGACGCCTATGGAGGCGGTGAACCTGCGCGCGATGACCACCATGGCCGAGAGGTTCGGCGTGCAGGTCGGCTATTCGGACCATACGCGCAGTCTGGCCGTTCCTGTGGCGGCGGTCGCCCGCGGGGCCACGGTCATCGAAAAGCATTTCACCCTCGACCGCGGGTTGCCGGGTCCTGATCACGCCGCCTCTCTGGAGCCCGACGAACTGGCCGCGATGGTGGTGATGATACGCGAGACCGAGGCCGCTTTGGGGTCGACCGAGAAGGGGCCGACCGCCGAGGAAATGGGCAACCGGCTTGCGGCGCGCCGCTGTCTGGTCGCCACTCAGCCGATCGCGGCGGGCGAACCCCTGAGCCTCGAGCTGTTAACCGCCAAGCGCCCGGCGGAGGGCCTGTCCCCCATGGTGGCTTGGGACCTGGTCGGTCGGCCGGCGGTCGTTTCATTCGCGCCCGACGAGGTCATTGTGGCATGAGCGCGCCCGAAATCATCGTCGGGGCCGGCGGCCATGGACGGGTTCTGGCCGACGCCTTGCAGCTGGAAGGGCGGGCGGTGGCCGGCTTCGTGGATCCGGGTTGCGAGCTGAAGTCGGACGGGTTGCCAATCCTGGGCGACGACGACGTCCTGGAGGCCTGGCCCGACAGCGGTCTGGTCAATGGTATTGGCGGACCGGCAGGGTCGGATCTGCGTCGTCGGGTGCAGACCCGTCTCGAGGCGGCAGGCCATCGCTTCTACGGCGTGCGTCACCCGTCGGCCATCGTCGCCGTCACGGCGCGGATCGATCCGACCGTTCAGCTGCTAGCGCGGGCGGTGGTCCAGCCGGGTGCCACTCTTGAAGCGGGTGTTGTCATCAACACGGGGGCCATCGTTGAACACGATTGTGTCGTCGGGGCCTTCACCCATTGCGCGCCCGGCAGCATCTTGTGTGGCGGAGTGACCGTCGGGGACGGCTGTCATATCGGCGCAGGTGCCGTGATCCGTGAAGGCGTCCGTCTCGGCGACGGGATCGTCGTGGGTGCCGGGGCGGTAGTGGTGCGCGACTGCCTTGATGCTGGCATGCAGTTGCTCGGGGTACCCGCCGAGCGCAGGGGGACGAAATGAAGAGCTGGGAACAGACCCTTCTGGGACCTGACGAGGCGTTGGAAGTCGCGCTGAACTCAATCAATGCGTCCGGTCGAGGCATCTGCCTTGTGGTGGATGGCGAGCGGCGGCTGCTGGGCACGCTCTCGGACGGCGATGTGCGCCGCGCCATTATCGCCGGCGCAACCTTGCAGACGCCGTGCCGCGCGGTGATGAACGCCCGTCCGACCAGTATCGCCGTCGGGGCCTCCCGGCGCGCCATCCTGGCCGAGTTGCGCGACCGGCAGCTGCGACACCTTCCCATCCTCGATGCCGGGGTGGTGGTTGGCCTGGCCATGCCGACCGACTTCCTGTCTGCGCCGGAGCGGCCGAACCGTGTGGTGATCATGGCTGGTGGCAAGGGCGAGCGGCTGGCACCTTTGACGCTCGATACACCAAAGCCGATGCTCAAAGTTGGCCCCCGGCCGGTGCTGGAGACGATCGTCCGCACCTTTGCCGAGCAGGGGTTCCGAAGCTTTTTCCTCTCGATCAACTACAGGGCAGAGCAGATCGAGAGCCATTTCGGCGACGGCTCCGACCTTGGCCTGCAGATTGACTATCTTCGCGAGACCCGTCCGCTCGGCACCTGTGGCGCGCTCAGTCTGATGCCCCGGCCGGTGGACGAGCCCTTCATCCTGGCCAATGGCGATGTGTTGATGCACATCGACTACAAGGCGCTCATCGAGGCTCATGAGGCCTCCGGTGCCGATCTGACGGTCGTGGTGCGTGAACACCGGATCCAGGTGCCGTTCGGCGTGATCGAGGCCGGAGACAATGTGGTGCTCAGCATTACCGAGAAGCCGACCTTCGCCTATCCGGTGAATGCGGGCCTCTATGTGCTGTCAGACAGCGCGCTTGACCTGATCCCGGCAGACCAGCCGATGGACATGCCCCAGTTGTTGACCGAGATGCTCGCGCGCGGCCTGAAGGTGTGCTGCCAGCGTGACGATGGCTACTGGATCGATATCGGACGGATGAGCGACTACGACCGGGCTAATTCGGAGTTCGGCGACGTCTTTTCGACCAGCGTCTAAGCGGCCTTTCGCCGCACAAGGTCAGGGTCGGTCAATGAGAGCCTGAACCTGCGGATGCTAGGTGTTTTGCGGGAGCGCTCGCTCCACGTCGGATTGCAATCGGGAGCAGTGTTCCTGCTTTTTGTTGAACGATGACGGCACCGCGCTTGTCGTTTGCGCGTGTCGCGGTACGGTGGCTGTCTTTGGTAGTTTTTCCGCGACGGTGGCCCCATGTCTTCTCGCTTTATCAGCAACCGCGTTGGCGGAAACTCGAACCTCTTTCTTGAGACTTTCGAGGGCTTTGCAGGCTCGATCCAGCGAGCCTTTGGCGTCGTTGAGGCCGTGGACCCGTTGGACAACGGCTCGTTCGGGGCCATCGCCAGCTACCAGATCTGCGCCTGCTGCGCGCGCTTCCACGGCCCGACGGAGGCCGGCGACGTTGGTCCTGTGTTCGGATTGAACGCTGACGATCGGGGGGTTTTTGGCCCGAACGGCAAGCCCTCCCTGAGCTCGACCGACGCTGGTGCCCAGATCACCCGCAGCAACCAGAGCTGGGCCAACGGCCTCGGCACGGCGGCGACGGTAACATATGCGTTCCGGGACTCGGTCGTGACCATGCCGACCGACACGTCGGGCTTCAGCCAGTTCAGCACCACCCAGATCTCCGCCACCACCCTGGCCTTCTCGGCCTGGTCGGATGTCGCCAACATCACCTTCCAGCGCGTCCAGGACGCCGGCAGTGAATTTTCGAACAACGCCACCATCTTGCTGGGCAACTACAGCTCCGGCCAGAGCGGCGCGGCGGCCTTCGCCTATCTGCCCGGCGGAATGCCCGGTGGTGCCGGTGCCAGCCAGGTCCAGGGCGACGTCTGGATCAACAGTTCGCTGTCGTACAATGCCCTGCCCGTCCAGCAGGGCTATGGCCAGCTGACCCTTCTGCACGAGATCGGCCACGCCATCGGGCTGAGCCACCCGGCCGCCTATAATGCGAGCGCCGGCAGCTCCATCACCTATTCGGCCAACGCTACCTACTATGAGGATTCCCTCCAGTATTCGGTGATGAGCTATTTCGACGAGCGTTTCACCGGCGCTGACTTCCGCACCAGCGGTGGCGGGCCGCGTCTCTATTCGTCGGCGCCGCTGCTGGACGACATCTCGGCGGCCCAGCGTCTGTACGGCGCCAATATGACGACCCGCACGGGCGACACCATCTACGGCTTCAACTCCACCGCCGGCCAAGTCTGGTTCAGCGCCACGGGCGCCTCCAGCGCTCTCATCTTCTGCGCCTGGGACGCGGGCGGCACCGACACCTTCGACTTCTCGGGCTATTCGAACAATGGCCAGGTCATCGATCTGCGCCAGGGATGCTTCTCCAGCGTCGGCGGCCTGGTCGGTAATGTCTCGATCGCCCTCGGCGCGGTCATCGAGAACGCGATCGGCGGCAGCGGGTCCGACACCATGCGCGGCAACTCGGCCAACAACCGCTTCACCCCGAACACGGGGA
Source organism: Caulobacteraceae bacterium (assembly GCA_019746095.1). Lineage (GTDB taxonomy): Bacteria > Pseudomonadota > Alphaproteobacteria > Caulobacterales > Caulobacteraceae > Brevundimonas. The sequence goes on along the minus strand of JAIESL010000002.1, from coordinate 88,374 downwards.
CGGATGTGGTCGACGGCGGGCTCGGGTCCGATACGGTCGTCTTCTCCGGCGCACGCTCCGCCTATACCGTCACCTGGAACGGGCAGACCGGCACGGTCGTCGGCAACGGCCAGAACGTGACCGTGACCAATGTCGAGTTCCTGCAGTTCAGCGACCAGACCATCGCGGCGACGCCGACGGGCGGCATCGTGGTCGGCGGCGACATCAACAGTGAAACCATCACGGGCACGGCCCTGGCGGATGTCATCGGCGGTCTCGGCGGTAACGACACCATCAATGGCCTCGCCGGCAACGACAACCTCAACGGCGGCTCGGGCAATGACACGCTGAACGGCGGCGACGACAACGACATCCTGATCGGTGCGCTCGGCAATGACACCCTGAACGGCGGGGCGGGCAACGACACGGCGGACTACGCGGGTGCCGGTGCCGCTGTAACCGTCAACCTGTCCACCGGTGTGGCCAGCGGCGGGGGCGGTTCAGACACCCTGACCCAGGTCGAGAATGTGACCGGTACGGTCTTCGCCGACACCCTTACGGGCGACGGCAATGCCAACATCCTGCGCGGTGGAGGCGGCCTCGACACCATCAATGGCGGCGGCGGCGCGGATGAGCTCTACTCCGGCACACCCGGCGAGGGCGGCGGTGCCCCGGATATCGTCAAGGCCACCACGACCGCCAACAGCACCATCGCCACAGCCGTTTCGCTGACCGGTGCCTTCGATCTCAGGGCCGACGCGTCCATCGCCAATGCGACGACCATCCCGCACGCCACCGTCGTCGCCACCACCCATGGCGGCCTTGAATACTATGCCGTCACCGTGACCGCGGGCGAGACGGTGGTCTTCGATATCGACGGCGCCAGCTTCGACAGCACCCTGCGGCTCATGGACAGCACAGGCGCCGAACTGGCCAACAATGATGACAACGCCGCTGACGGCGGGGCGTCGACCGATTCATCCCTGACCTTCACCTTCACTGCGGCCGGCACCTACTACATCCAGGTCGCGGAATGGAATTTCAACGTCGGTCAGACCTTCTCCTCGGGCCCGGCGGCGGCCGGCGGCACCTACCGCCTGCATGTCTCCAGTCCGAGCCAGACGCCGGTTCCGATCCTGTTCCAGGGCTCGACCCTGAACGGGGACGCGGGCGCAGACCGCCTCGAAGGTGCCTCCGGCGTGGACACGCTGAACGGCGGTGCCGATGACGATATCCTGAACGGTGCCGGCGACAATGACATCATCGACGGCGGCGCGGGCACGGACACGGCCGTCTTCTTTGGCAACCGCGCGTCCTACACCATCACTGTCTCGGGCGGGGTGACGACGATCACCGGGCCGGATGGCACGGACACGGTCACCAACGTCGAACGTCTGCAGTTCGCTGACCAGATCACGGATGCGGCCGGTGCGCCGCTGACCGGCGGTCCGATCAACGGCACCTCCGGTGCCGACACCCTGAACGGGACGTCCGGGACAGATGTAATCAATGGCCTGGGCGGCAACGACATTATCAACGGCGGGGCCGGGGACGACACGATCGACGGCGGGGACGGCAACGACGCCATCGCAGCAGGGCTGGGGAACGATACCGTCCGCGGCGGTACCGGCAATGACGTCATCTCGGGTGACGGCGGTTCGGATGTGCTGCACGGCGACGACGGCGATGACGCTTTCCTGTTCGCGGTCGGCGAGCCTGGCGGTTCGACCCAGGTCTTCGGCGGGGCGGGGGCTGACACTCTCATCCTGCGCGGCGGCGGGGCCAGCATCGATCTGACCGCGAACGGCGGTTCGGCCGGCGGCGTGTCGATCAGCACCAACTCGATCGAGAATGTACAGTTCGACGGTTCGGTGGATTCCGGCGGCGGCTCGCGACTGGCCATCGGCAGTGCGGCGAACAACTCTATTGTGGCGCTGGGCATTGCAGCGGCTGTGAGATTTGAAGGTCGCGGCGGCGACGATCTGCTGATCGGCGGCAGCGGGGCCGACACGCTGTTGGGTGGCGACGGAAATGACACGGTCAGTGGCGGTGACGGCAATGACACGATCGAAGGCGGGGCCGGCACGGACAGCCTCGCGGGCGGCCTGGGTGCTGACTGGATCTATGGCGGTACCGGCAATGACGTTATCTCGGGTGACGGCGGTTCGGACATCCTGTTCGGCGAGGACGGCGACGACGCCTTCCTGTTCGCGGTCGGCGAGCCCGGCGGTTCGACCCAGGTCTATGGCGGTGCCGGTACGGACACCATCATCCTGCGCGGTGGCGGGGCCAGTATCGATCTGACCACCAACGGCGGCTCGGCCGGCGGCGTGGCGATCAGCACCAATCTGATCGAAAACATCCAGTTCGACGGGTCGGTTGATTCAGGCGGCGGTGCCCGGCTGGGCATCGGCAGTGCCGGCAATAACGTCATCGCAGCGATCGGTATCCTGGCCTCCGTCACCTTCGAGGGCCGGGCTGGCGACGACCTGCTGATCGGCGGCGGTGGGGGAGATACCCTGCTGGGTGGAGACGGCACGGATATTCTGAACGGTGGTGCCGGCAACGATACACTGAACGGCGGGGACGGCACCGACACGGCGCTGTTTACGGGCAACCGGTCCGCCTACACGATCACCCTGCTGGCCGGGGTCACTACAGTGACGGGGCCGGATGGCACGGACACCGTGACCAATGTCGAGCGGCTGCAGTTCGCGGACGGCCTGTTCGATCCGGCCGGGGCGCCCCTGACGCCCGATCCGATCGACGGTACCGCCGGTGCTGACACGTTGAACGGTACGCCGTTCGCCGATGTGATCAACGGCCTGGGCGGCAATGACACGATCAATGGCCTTGCGGGCAACGATGTGCTGGACGGCGGTGACGGCGATGACGCGATCGCCGCGGGCACCGGGAACGACACCGTACGTGGCGGGGCCGGCAATGATGTGATCTCCGGCGACGGCGGATCTGATGTCCTGCACGGCGACGATGGTAACGATGCCTTCCTGTTCGCCGTCGGCGAGCCGGGCGGTTCGACCCAGGTCTTTGGCGGCGCGGGCACCGACACCATCATCCTGCGCGGCGGCGGGGCAAGTCTCGACCTGACGATCAACGGTGGTTCAGCCGGCGGCGTGGCGATCAGCACCAACTCGATCGAGAACATCCAGTTCGACGGGTCGGTGGACGCAGGCGGTGGTGCCCGACTGGGCATCGGCAGCGAGGGCAACAACACCATCGCGGCTATCGGCATCGTTGCTCCCGTGACCTTTGAAGGTCGGGGCGGCGACGACCTGCTGATCGGTGGCGGCGGTGCGGATACCCTGCGGGGCGGCGATGGTAATGACATCATTCGCGGCAATGCAGGTGATGACACGATTGAAGGCGGTGCGGGCACCGACGTCGTCGAACTCCAAGGCCTGAGTTCACAGTACACCGTAACGGCCGTGGCCGGCGGTTACCGTGTGACCGACACGGTCACCGGCCGCGACGGATCCGACCTGCTCACGGGGGTTGAGACCCTGCGCTTCAGTGACGGCTCGACCACGTCCTTGCCGGCGGCGGCGCCCGCAGCGCCGCAGGTGCTGCCTGCCCAGGTCTTCGACAAGACGGCGACTGGCCCCGAAGTCCTTCCTGCACAGGTCTTCGACAAGACAGCCGCCGGACCCGAGGTCCTACCTGCCCAGGTCTTCGACAAGACGGCGACGGGCCCGGAAGTCCTTCCTGCCGAGGTCTCCGACAAGACAGCCGTCGGACCCGAGGTCCTTCCGAGAGCGTCGGACGATAAGGGGTTGGATCACGGACCCCAGACCCTGCCGGGCGTCGAGGACGAGTTCCTGATTCGCGATAGGTTTACGGCGACCGACTTCGCGCCGCGCGACGGCGATACGGCGCAGACCCTGCTCCCGGTCGCCGACCTGCCTGCGGACGAAGGCGATCTGTTTGTGGTGACGGACGGGGTTTCGCCGCAGGTCCTGCCGGCCATGGATGACAGCTTCATCCTCACCGGCAAGTTCGACGATGGCCCGCCCGTCATGCCCGCCCTGATGGACGACTTTAACAGCGGCCTCGGGCTGACCGCGGATGCGGCGCTCAACTCCGGTTCCCTGATGATCTTGGCTCTTGAGAACCCGCTGCATCTGCGGGCTCCCGGAGACAGCCTGACGTTGGCTGACGACTGGTCGGGGATCGTCTCCCGCCCGCAAGATGAGATCTGGAACTAGGGAAATGCCTCCCTGCCCGGACCGCGCAGGCTGCGTGGTCCGGGCAGGGTCCCGGGGCGATCTTGCGGATCGGCTGCGGCGTGTATTGGGTTGACCTGTGCCGCCCGCTGTTGAATGTCCGCCTGGAGTGGCGCGTATAGCTGCGCCCTTCGGTGTTGGTCGTGTGACCGCGTTACAATCGATGTGAGGGCCAGAGTTGAATCTCGTTGAGCGCGAAATGCTGGAATTGCTCCGGCGTGGCCGCGGGGACCACGGCGTGGTCGCCGTCAAGGCCGAGTTCGAAGCCGAGGGCACCCGGCCCGACGAATTTCTTCGGCTCCTTGAAATCGCACGCAAGGCCGACCTGAAGGTCGCGTTGAAGATCGGGGGCTGCGAGGCCGTCAGCGATCTGCTTGCATGCCGTCTGTACGGCATCGACTATGTGATCGCGCCCATGGTGGAGACACCCTATGCGCTGTCGAAATTCATTGAGGCGAAGGACAAGACGCACAACGCCGAAGACCAGGCGGAGACGTCCTTCCTGTTCAATCTCGAGACTGACACCACCCTGCGGAACCTCGACGTGATGGCGCGGGACGCCAAGGGTCACCTCGCCGGGATCGTCTTCGGCCGGGTCGATTTCACCCTCTCGTGCGGGCTGCCCCGAGGCGACGTTGACACGCGGGGCGTGACCGATGCTGTTCTGCAAGTGGCACAGGTGGCGCGGGACCTGGATCTCGAGCTGGTGGTCGGTGGGTCGGTGTCGACGGCGAGTACGCCTGCGCTTCGGGAAATCCGGGCCGTAAGGCTGGACCGCTTCGAGACCCGAAAGGTCATTTTTGACGGCGAGGCAGTGACCCACCCGAACATCGCCGCGGGGATCGAAACCGCCGTGCAGTTCGAGCTGGCCTGGCTGAGGAACAAGCGCGACTACTATGGCTCGATCGCCCAAGAGGACGCCGCCCGGATCACGATGATCGAGCGCCGTCTCGCCTCGAATGATCGGGCGCGGATCGCGGGCTGACGGCGACGATCGGACGCCGACTTGCCCGAGGGAGAGATCGACCTGGAACCCGCTGAGTTGAACCCGTCTGGCTGGAGACTTCTGCTGTTCGGCGCGTCCGGTGCGATCGGACAGGCCGTTGGCGACAGTGCCCGCGCCGGGGGGTGGTCCGTGACGGGCGTTTCACGTTCGCAGCATCCCGACACGGCGGACGCAGCCTGGGTCCGCTACGATCCGGCCGGAGATGGGTTCTCGCCGTCCGATTTCGCCCCGCACGGGCCTTTCGACGCCGTCTGCTGGGCGCAGGGCGCGAACCGCCAGGACAGCGTTGTGGATTTCGACGCGGTGGCGAGCGCTGAGCTCTATGAGGCCAACTGCCTGTTTATTGCCCGTAGTTTGAATGCATTGCTGACCGCAAACCTGCTCAGCCCCGCGGGCGCGCGGCTTTGCGTGGTGAGCTCGATCTGGCAGGAGCGGGCCCGTCAGACCAAACTGTCCTACACGATGACCAAGGCCGCTCTTGGCGGGTTTGTGCGGTCGGCCAGCGTCGATCTGGCCACGGACGGTCATCTGATCAATGCGGTTCTTCCGGGTGTTCTGGACACACCCATGACCCATGCGGCGTTGGCGCCCGAACAGGTTGAGCAGGTGGCACAGGCGACCCCGTTCAATGCGCTTGCGACGCCCGACGGCATCGCACGGCTGGTCGTATTCCTGTGTTCGGATCAGAATACCGTCGTAACCGGTCAATCCATTACAGCCGACCTGGGGTTCAGCAATGTCCGCCTCGTTTGAGATCAGGGCGGCGAGCGGCACCTATACCGCCTGCATCCAGCCGGGGTCGCTGGAACCTTTGGTCGGGCGCGGCGGTGATATCGTTATCCTGTGCGACGCCTATTTCGCCGACTGGTTCGAGGGGCGCGGCGTCGCCGTGATCAGCGTACCCGCGCTCGAGACGACCAAGAGTCTGGACGGAATTCCCGACATCATTACCGCCCTTCGGGAGGCGGGCGCATCGCGCCGCACGCGGCTCATCGCCGTGGGCGGCGGCATCGTGCAGGACGTCGCCGGGTTTGTGGCCTCGGTCTATATGCGGGGGCTGAAGTGGGACTATGCGCCGACGACCCTGCTGGCCATGGTCGACAGCTGTATCGGCGGAAAGTCCTCCATCAACGCCGGCCCCTACAAGAATCTGGTCGGCACCTTCCACCCGCCACAGTCCATCCTGATCGATCCCGGTCTTTGCGAAACGCTGTCGGCGGAGCAGCGGATCGCAGGCCTGTGCGAGGCGGCCAAGATCTGCTTTGCCCGCTCTGCGGAGGCGTTTGAAGCCTATCGGGCGCTGGAGCCGGGCGTCGCGGCCGGGACCGGGGTGCTGGGGGAGGTGATCGGCCTCAGTCTGGCGTCCAAGAAATGGTTCCTTGAGATCGATGAGTTTGATCAGGCCGAGCGGCTGCTGCTCAACTACGGTCACACCTTCGGGCATGCGATCGAGTCGGCATCGGACTTCCGCTTGTCGCACGGGATCGCGGTAGGACTGGGCATGATGGCGGCCGGTGCCATGTCCCGTTCTCTGGGGCGGCTCGAGGCCGGCGCAGGGCCGACGGCCGAGTTTGAGTCCCATATCGACAGCCTGCTTCGGGAAGTCCCTGACCTCGCGCCGCTGGTGGCCGAACTTTCGCCGGACAGGTTGATGGTAGCGTTTCGCGGCGACAAGAAGCACACGGCCGATACCTTCGCCGTCGTCCTGCCGCTTGCAGCGGGCGGCGTGGAGCGGGTCGAACTGAGCCGAAGCCCTGAAACCGAAGCCCTGATCCAGACCGCCTTCGTCCAGATGAAAGCCCGTTACGCCGCATGAAGTACAGCGATCAGATCGTCGATTGGCTGGTTGAGCTCGGCTACACCCACTGCTTCTACGTTGGGGGCGGCAACATCATGCACCTCCTGGACAGCTGCAGCCGGAAGATGACCTGCATCGCCACTGTGCATGAGGTAGCGGCGGGCGTAGCGGTCGAATACTTCAACGCCGTCGGTGACGGCCGGCGCGCGCTGGCGCTCGTCACCGCAGGGCCCGGCCTGACCAATCTGGTGACGGCGATCTCCGGGGCCTGGCTGGAAAGCCGGGAGCTTCTGGTTCTGGGCGGGCAGGTCAAGACGGCTGATCTCAGTCGGGGCGAGGTCCGCCAGCGCGGGATCCAGGAGATCGATGGCGTTTCGATCGTCAGCTCGATCACGGCCCACGCCTCGACTATCGAGGCAGTGCTGGACCAGGGTGCCTTCGTCGAGCGCGCAGAGGCGGGCAGCCACGGCCGTCGCGGCCCGGTGTTTCTCGAACTGCCGCTCGATATCCAGGGGCGCGAGGTTGATCCGGCCGCTCTCGCTGGTCAGGCACCGGCGCGGCCGTCAGCGCCGGCCCTCGGGGCCCCCGAAGTCGACACCCTTGCCGAAAAGGTCCGCGCGGCCCGTCGTCCGCTCTTCCTCCTTGGGGGCGGGGTCGACCATCACACGGGACAGCGGCTGGCAGGTGCGCTGGAGGCCGCCGGCATTCCGGTCGCCACGACCTGGAACGGTGCAGACCGGATCGGGCGGGACCATCCCATGTATGTCGGGCGGGCCAACACCTGGGGGCAGCGTTCGGCTAATCTGATCGTGCAGCAGTCCGACCTGCTGATCGCCCTGGGCACGCGGCTGGGCTACCAGCAAAGCGGCTTCAACTGGCAGGAGTTCGTGCCGGCGGGCGAGATCGTCCATGTCGACATTGATGATCGGGAGCTGACCAAGGGGCACCCGCAGACGGCCTGGCCGATTTGTGCGGATGCCAACGCCCTGCTGGAGGCATTGCTGGACCGGAACCTCGGGGAGCATGGCGACTGGCTGGACTATTGCCGGCAGGTTCGCCGCGAGGTGCCGCTGCTGGAGGCGAACACCACTGGGCCGGGCTTTCTGTCTCCCCATGAGGTGGCGACGGCGCTGGGCGCGCTGAGCACGCCCGAGGACATAGTCATACCGTGCAGCAGCGGCGGTGCGTTCACGGTGATGATGCAGGCCTTCGAGATGCAGGCCGGCCAGCGGATGGTCACCAACAAGGGGCTGGCGTCCATGGGCTATGGCCTGAGCGGGGCGATCGGTGCAGCCATCGCCTCGGGCCGGCGCACCATTTTGGTCGAGGGCGACGGGGGCTTCTCCCAGAACCTGCAGGAAATCGGCACGGCGGCCGTGAACGACCTCGACCTGAAGATTTTCATCTTCGACGACAATGGCTACGCCTCGATCCGGTCGGTGCAGGTGAACTATTTCCAGGGCCGCTATGTCGGCTGTGATCGCGCCACCGGTTTGGGTCTACCAGACTGGTCGCGACTGTTCGACGTCTGGGACGTGTCCTGCATGGCTCTGGCCGATGGCTTCGAATCCGACCCGGCGTTTCTGGAGCGCTTCAACGGCCCGGGCGTGCAGGCCTTCATCGTGCCCGTGGATCCCAAGCAAACCTATTTCCCGCGGATCACCAGCCGGATGGTGGAAGGGGGCGGCATGGTATCAAATCCACTGCACCGGATGACGCCGCCGCTAACCGACGAAACCCTGGCGCGCGTCGGCGCCTGGCTACCGGCCTGAAAGGATACGCCTTGAAGCCGAACACCATAAAGGCCGTGATCCTTGCTGGCGGCAAGGGAACCCGGATTGCCGAGGAAACGGCGGTTCGACCCAAACCCATGGTCGAGATCGGCGGCCGGCCACTCCTTTGGCACATCATGAAAAGCTACAGCCAATACGGCGTGAATGACTTCGTGATCTGCTGCGGCTACCTCGGCCACAAGATAAAGGAATATTTCCTCAGCTATTCCTATCAGAACGCTGACCTGACCTTGGACCTTGAGAGTGGGTCCGTGACTATCCACCAGAGCAATGTCGAGCCCTGGCGTGTCACGCTTGTCGACACCGGGCAGGACACCCTGACCGGTGGTCGAGTCGGCCGGGTCGCCAGCTATGTGCGCAATGATCCATTTTTTTGCATGACCTATGGTGACGGGGTCTCGGATGTGGATATCGGCCGGCTGATCGCCTTCCATGAGGGTCACGGAAAGAAGGCGACGGTGACGGCCACCACGCCCCTGGCCCGGTTCGGTGCGCTGGACATGGAGGGCGACGCCGTCACCCGGTTTGTCGAGAAGCCGCACAATGAGGCCGGCTATATCAATGGCGGCTTTTTCGTTCTGAACCCGTCCGTGCTCAACCTGATCCAGGGCGATGACACCGTCTTCGAGAAGGGCCCGCTCGAGACGCTGGCGGCGGAGGGCGAACTGATGGCGTTTCGTCATGACGGCTTCTGGCAGCCGATGGATACACTGCGGGACAAGGACCATCTCGAAGAGTTGTGGGCCGCGGGTGCGCCCTGGAAATCCTGGTGAGCGGGGCTCTGCCGGACGAGAGGTTCTGGCGTGGTCGCCGGGTCTTCCTGACCGGCCATACCGGATTCAAGGGCGGCTGGCTGACGCTCTGGCTGAAGTCACTCGGCGCAGAGGTTTGCGGGTACAGTCTGGCACCCTCGACCGATCCCAATCTGTTCGAGACAGCGAGGCTCGGTGAAGCCTGCCGTTCGATCCTCGGCGACATCCGCGATATGGCGGCGCTGGAACAGGCGTTTCGGGACTTTCAGCCGGATATCGTCCTGCATCTGGCCGCCCAGCCGCTTGTGCGGCGCTCCTATCAGGACCCGCTGGAGACCTGGTCTACCAATGTCATGGGCACGGCCCATGTGCTGGATCTTGTCCGGCGTACACCTGAGGTGCGGGCCGCGCTGATCGTCACGACTGACAAATGCTATGAGAACCTCGAGCAGATCACGCCTTATCGCGAAACGGATCGGCTGGGTGGCCGCGACCCCTACAGCAGTTCCAAGGCCGGTGCCGAACTGGCCACCCGGTCCTGGTGGTGGTCCTATTTTTCGACCTCCGGAGCGCCCGCCGTCGCGTCGGCCCGGGCCGGCAATGTGGTGGGTGGAGGAGACTGGTCTGCGGACCGGCTGGTGCCTGATCTGATGCAGGCGTTCGCGCAGGGCCGACCCGCCATCCTGCGCAACCCCGAGGCTGTGCGACCGTGGCAGCACGTGCTTGAGCCCTGCTGCGGCTATTTGCTGGCGGTTGAGCACATCTGCCGGACGGAGGCTACGAGCCCGCCGGCGTGGAATTTTGGTCCCGATGCCGAGGGCAATGTCGCGGTCGGGGAGATCGCCGCCGGCTTGGCTGCGGCCTGGGGTGAGGGGGCTTGTTTTGAGGTCCACCGCGACCCTGGTGCCGTGCATGAAGCGACGCTGCTGACGCTGGACCACACCAAGGCGCGGACGGATCTGGATTGGCGGCCTCGCTGGCCTCTCGCGACGACCCTCGCGAAGACGGCGGACTGGTATCGCGCCCACGACGCTGGGCGCGACATGCGGGCCGTCTCGGAACAACAACTCTCGGACTATTTTTCAGCGTGATCGCAAGGTTTTCGAATGCTCAGTAAAGCGGACCAATTGGCAGCGCTCAGGGCGCAGATGATGGAACTGGCGAGCCAGTACGCCGACCTCGCGTATGCCCCTGCGCCCTTTGTCGCCGGAGAGTCGCCGGTGCCTGTGTCGGGCAAGGTTGTCGGCGCGCCCGAGCTGCAGAACCTGATCGATTCCTCGTTGGACCTCTGGCTGACGACCGGCCGGTTCAATACCGCCTTTGAGGCCCGGCTGACGGAGTATCTCGGGGTCCGGTTCGCCCTGACGGTCAACTCCGGCTCTTCGGCCAACCTCGCGGCGACTTCGGCCCTGTGTTCGCCGATGCTGGGTGATCGCGCGCTGAAGCCCGGTGACGAGGTCATCACCTGCGCCACCGGTTTCCCGACGACGGTGAATCCGGCCATCCAGAACGGACTGGTGCCGGTGTTCGTGGACGTCGACCTGCCGACCTACAATATCGACCCTGCCGCGATCGAGGCGGCCATCACGGACAGGACCCGGGCCATCATCCTGGCCCACACCCTAGGTAACCCGTTCGACCTCGGCGAGGTCATGCGGGTTGCGAAGAAGCATGATCTGTATGTGATCGAGGACAGCTGTGATGCGCTCGGCGCGCGTTACGACGGCCAACTGGTCGGTACTTTCGGCGATATCGGCACAGTCAGCTTCTACCCGGCCCACCACATCACCATGGGCGAGGGCGGCGCGGTCTGGACCGATCGCGGTGACCTGAAGCGTCTGATCGAGTCGGTCCGCGACTGGGGCCGCGACTGCTATTGCGCACCGGGCGAGGACAACACCTGCAACAAGAGGTTCAAGTGGAAGCTGGGCGACCTGCCGCGTGGCTATGACCACAAATATACCTACTCCAATATCGGCTATAATCTGAAGATCACCGACATGCAGGCGGCGGTCGGACTGGCCCAGTTTGATCGGCTGGCTGATTTCATTCGTGCACGGAATGCCAATTTCGAGTTCCTGAAAGCGGGACTGGCGGACCTGGAGGATCAGTTGATCCTGCCTGAGGCGACACCGCGATCGGAGCCGTCCTGGTTCGGCTTTCCCCTGACACTGCGTAGCGACGAGGAGGGGATCCGGGACGATCTGGTCCAGTTCCTCAACGACAGGAAGGTGGCCACCCGCCTGCTGTTTGGCGGCAACCTGATCCGTCAGCCCTATATGAAGAACCGGCTGTGGCGCGTCTCCGGCGACCTGACCCGGGCCGACAAGGTGATGACGTCGACCTTCTGGATCGGCCTCTATCCCGGCCTGACGGAGGATCACCTGACCTATGCCTGCGACATGGTCCGCCAGTTTCTCAAAGACCGGCCGGCTCGAGCCTGATCCTGGGCCAGCTTCCCGCACATCGCCGGGCCTTGCAGACGGCCTTCGCGCGCGCCCTCGGACCGTCGACCCGGCTGGCAGTCACGGGTGCCACCGGGTGGCTGGGGACAGCCATGGTCGAGATGGCGACCCGTGCGGGCCTGACGGTGGAGAATGGGCGGCTGAGAGCCTTCGCGTCGAAAGCGGGCCGCATGACGCTCGGGGACGGGACAGTGGTCGGCCTGGAGCCGCTGGCCGGTGCTGCGCCACTCTCGGGCCCGGACTGGACCGTGGCGCATTTCGCCGCTCTCGGGAAAGAGCGGACGGTCGATCTTCCGGTTGCGATCTATGTGGCGCAGAGTGAGGCACTGCATGCTGCCGTGCTCCGCCTGATCGCAGCCGCTGACCGGCCTCGCCTGATCTTCGCATCTTCAGGAGCGGTCTATGGTCCAGAGGGAAGGCCGCCCGTGCTGGCGGATGAGCCCTACGGCCATATGAAGGGGCTTCAGGAGGCCGCCTGGGCCGACTGGTGCCAGGCCAACGGCGTGCCACTGACCGTGTGTCGGGTCTTCAATGTCGGCGGGCCGTACGGCAACAAGCTTGACCTCTATGCACTGTCGTCCCTGATCCGGGCGGCGCTGGCGGGCGGCGACATGCCCGTCCGTGCGAGGGGGCCGGTGCTGCGCTCCTTCGTCCATGTCGAGGAGTTGATGGCGGTGCTGGTGGGGCGGGCGCAGCGGTCGACACCTGGATCGTCACAGCCGTTCGACAGCGTTGGCACCGAGATCGTCGAGATAGGGGATCTGGCCGGGGTGGTGTGCGCGCAGCTGGGGCTGGATCCGGCGTGTGTCACCCGACACCTTGACCCGGATGCGCCGGTTAGCCGGTACGTCGGCAGCGGAACGGACTATCAGGCTGCGATCCTGGCCCTGGGGCTGACGCCTGTTGGCCTTGAGGCGATTGTCTCGGACTCGATCGCCAGCCTCTCGGGACGCTGACCGGCGTCGATCGTCAGGACACGGGCCTGTCCCGGACCGACCGAAGCACCCGCTGCAGGATGAGCCCGACGAAGCCGAACTGGATCAGCAGGACCAGTCCGGGACGGATGAACTGGCCGAGCGCCACGCCGACGGACGGCAACACCTCACGCCCGCCCAGCCAGGACTCCATCGGCAGCTGGGGTATGTCGAACAGGGCGTAGTCGCCGACAAGGCTGAGGGCATAGGCGCAGACCAGCATCATGATCCGGGTCGGGCCCTTCCACGGCTCCATGAAGACGAAGAAGAGCATGAAGATCTGGGCATAGGCACTGGGCTGGGAGCTGCTCAGGATCAGGGCGCAGATGGCACCATTCATCCACTGGATCGGCACGGCCGCGCGTTTGGTCCATGCCGCACAGACGGCGACGACCACGCCGATCTGGCCGAGCAACGTCAACAGGGGCAGGATGAGCGTGAGGGCCTCAACCGGTCGCGAGCCGACATACTCCATGACCGGGAAGTCGGAGTTCATGAATCGTACGAGCGGGGCATAGGAGGTGGCATAGTAGAGGTCTGACCAGGCCGAGCCTGTCTGCAGGGCGGCGAGCTCACCCGTGTGGCGGGCGATCTCCATCGGGGTTCCGCCGCCGATGATCATCAGGGTGACCAGATAGAGGGCCAGGGTCGCAATGCCCGCCCCCTCGAACCATCGCCAGCGTCGGCGGACGAGGAACGGGATCAGCGTCACGACCAGATAGGGTTTGAAATTTATCGCGAACGCCTGGGCCAGCCATCGCGCCCGGGCCGACTTCAGCAGCCGACTGTGGCCCAGGATGAAGGCGGTGAAACAGGGAATGATCAGATTGCCGCGTTCAAGGCCGAACAGCATCGGCATCCCAACGACCATAACGACGGTGCGGATCAGGGCCGTACGGGGATCGACGGAACGGAAGTGGCGATACAGGAGGACCGCGTTCAGCAGGTAGAAGCCGAGCAGGGAAATCTGGCCCCATCGGTCGCAGTCGCGGCCCGCAAAGGGGTCGTTGACGTAGCAGGCACCGGTACTGAAGACCTTGAGGAAGACGAACGACAGCGGCGGATAGACCGATCGCCAGACCTCATAGGACCCGGAATTGTGCGCCCAGTAGGCCGGGTTGTGCCAGTCCATCAGGGTGTCTGACACGACCCAGAAGAATGGCTGCGGCAGGAGCCCGTCCTGGCTCAACCGCCATCCGGCCCAGAGGACGCTGCCGACCACGACGAGGGCAAGAAGCACCTCGAAGCCGAAGTTCCAGTGACGGCCGCTCGTCGGGGTCTTCGGGATCATCGGCCGGCCGGTCTTGGCAGGAAGACGAGGAACTTCAGCACGACGAAATTGACCAGGGCGACGAAGACGATCGACAGGAAGCCGGCGAGATAGTCGGAGGCCAGGACCCGGTTCAGCCCGGCAAGGGTGGCCAGGCTCAGGGCGTAGTTGACGGCATAGGCGGCGATATAGGGGACCACGGCGGCGCGGGAATCGCGGAAAACATGCCGGCGGAACATGAAATAGTTGAAGGCCATGCCGAGCCCGTGGGCGATGATCTGGGCGGCGAACAGATTGATCCCGACGAACAGGAGCAGGGCATAGACCCCGTAGCCGAACGCCGCATTGACCACGCCGACGCGGACATAGGCCCAGAACTGGTCGAGGCGCCGCAGCCCGGTTCGCAATGATGCGACCGCGCTACGGATCGGATCGATCCTTGAAATTGATCCGCGCCTTTTCAATCACGAGCGGCGTGTTGCGCCCGCGCTCGGCGATGAGCCGGATCTGTTCACCCATAATGCCGAGGAAGACGAAGGTGGCGAGGGCACACAGTTCGATCAAAAGGGCTATGAGCCACAGGCCGATGCCGGCCCCGGTGACTGCGGCCCAGAACAGGCCGATGAGCGTCAGGCCCGCTATACCCAGCATCACCGCCGCCGCATGGAAGGGTAGGCGCAGCAGGTTCCGGGATGAGCTGGCGAGGCCGGACAGGGCGAAGCTGAGCAGGGTGGCGAAATTGTTCTTGGACCGCCCGGCGGCGCGGAGTGGCCGATCGTAGGGAATGATCTCGATGGGGAAGCCGCTTTCGACCAGCATGCCGCGGAAGAAGGGCTCGGGTTCGTTCCATTGCGCCAGGGTATCGACGACGCGCCGGTCATAGATGCCGAAGCCGGTCGCACCGGGAATGACCTGATAGTCGGCGAACTGGCCCAGAAAGCCGTAGGCGGCCCGGCGCGCGATGCCCAGGCCCACCGATGTCTTCTCGCTGGCGCGGACGCCGAGGACGATGGCCGAACCCTCGCGCCAGCGGGCCACGAAACGGCCGATAAGGGCAGGGGGATCCTGGAAGTCGGCGCACATGGCGATCACGCCTCGCCCGCTGGCCTGATAGATGCCGTGGGTCGGCGACCGCATCTGGCCATAGTTTCGGTTGTTGGCGATCAGCTTGATCCGGCCATCGGCCGCGCACAGGGCTGTGATCCGCTCGACGGTCGCATCAGTCGAGGCATTGTCGATAAAGATGATCTCATAGTCGGCTTCTAGCGCGGCCAGTTCGGCCCCGACCGCCCCGGCGATGGCGACTACGTTCTCCTGCTCGTTGAAGCAGGGAATGACGACCGAGACCTCGGGTGCGGTTCGTTTCGGTGCGCCGGTCGGTCGGGTCATTGTGGTTCCGGCCGGCGCGGGCGGCGCGCAAGCCCGGTCATCGGTGCATAGATTTCCGTGAACGCGGCAGCCAGCAGGACAAGAAGCAGCAGGGCGATGCCTGAAAGATTGAACTGACGGTCGGGATCGACATGCGGGCGTTCGATGATCTGGACGTTGGTTTCGGCGGAAAGGGCCTCGACGCTGACTTCCTCGAAGAAGCGGCGATAGACGAGGACGATGGTCTCGGCGAACTGCTGCTCCCGATAGAGGCGGACATAGTCCGCGGTCTGCGAGGAGAGGGCGAGGGCGTTTTCGCCGTTGCTTGCCTCGTCAGCTTCAGCCCGCTGACGACGCAGCGCCATGAGTTCGCTGACCAGGGTGCGAACCCGCATGCTGCTGTCCGTCTGGAACTGCCGGGCGGTTTCAATCTCGACTTCCTTGCCGCGTATCTGGGCGTCGAGCGTAAGGCGGGTGCTGACTGCCGCTCCGAGTGCCGCCTCGGGGGAGGGCAGATTGTTTTGGACGCGGAAGGCATTCAGCTCGCGTTCGGCGGTTTCCAGCGCGGTGCTGGCCTCGGCCAGCCGGTCTGTCACGATCGCGCGTTTGGTCCGAACCTGCTCCAGGCCGAGACCCTTCAGCCGTGCCTTGATGGCCTCGGTGAAGCCCTCAACCAGTCGCTTGGCGAAGGCTGGGTCAGTGTCCCTTGCGGTCACCTCGAGCACGCCGCCCGTCAGGAGCTGGATGTCGACCTTTTTGGCGAGTTTCCGCTCTGCGGCCGCCGGGTCGGCGCTGTTCCAGACATCGACCAGGTCAAGCCGCTCGACGACTTCCTGCTGGACGTCATGGCTCCGGCCGATGATCAGATAATTGGTCTTCTGCGCGCCCAGAACGGCGGCAAAATTCTGCACACCGCCGCCGCCGAGGGCAGAGATGAGGGCACCGGCCCCACTGGTGCTGGCCTGCGGCAGGATCTTCACCCGGGCGACATGAGGACGCGGGAAGAGACACAGAAGCACGGCCACCAGAGCCACGGCGGCATAGAGGCTGCGCCGCCGGGTCGGGCTCTGGGCGATGCCCCGCGCAGTGGATGTCAGGGACCGGGCGATCACTCTGTAAGGACCTTCAGGCCGACTGCGCCGAGCGAGACCTGGTAGATGGCGGTCGCGACCTCGATCACGCGGTCCAGCAGGTTGTTGCCGCGGGTCTGGACGGGGACGAAGATGATGTCGCCTGGCATGGCGGGCTCGTTCAGAACATTGTCCCGCCCGCGTTGCTCTCGCGAGACGACCGCGCCGTTGGCGCGCACCACGAACAGACCCGACGTGTCAGCGATCCGGGTCGGGCCGCCCGCCTTGGCCAGATAGTCGCCGATCCTCTGGCCGGAGACTTCGGCGAAAGAGCCCTGCTGGTACACCGCGCCGAACACGCCGACGGTGACGGGCCGTGGCGGGATCAGAACCCGGTCATTGTTTTCCAGCAGCAGAGCCATCGGTAGGCCTTCGCCGCCGGGCTCGACGTCCAGAATGATCCGGCCGTCAGGACGACGGGTTCGGAGTTGCTCGATGATCGCGAGGGCGAATCCCTGATCTTCCTGGGCATCGGCTGCAGAGCGCGAGCGGCGATCCGTGATCGGGGCGGCTGCAAGCGACAACTCAAGGCTGGCGATGGCCTGGGCGAAGCCCTCCTCCTGCTGGATGCGGATCGAATCCCGCAGCACACGGGTGCCGAACAGATAGGCCCGTGGCGTGAAGGCACCGGCCTCGGCGACCAGCTCGGCCATGGTTGAGCCCGGACGAAGATAGTAGTTGCCGGGTCGCTCGACCTCGCCCTCGATCGTCACGAGAACCGACTGACGCTCGAGCGGCTGGGTCAGGCCGACGGCGGGCAGGACACGGATGATCCCACCGGCCTCGGGTGCCGTGGTCAGGGCCTGGGCCCACGACAGGCTTTGCCAGCCGGACTGGTTGATGTTGGATACATTGGCGACCAGCAGGCGATCGCGATCAGCGACCGAGCTCGGCCCGCCGGCATAGCGCAACAGGTCGTTGAGGGTTTCGCCCGGTGCGGTCTCGAAGATTCCGCGGTTGTTGACGCTGCCCGTTATGGCGACCTGACTGCCCACCGGACCGATAAAGATCACGTCCTCGTTCTGAAGGACGACATCGTTGCTCTTGTCCCCGTTCAGCAGCAGATCATAGAGGTCCAGGGTGGTGATGGTCCGACCGTTCCGCTGGAGCGATATGGTGCGGAAACTGCCCGAAGCGTTGGGCCCGCCGGCTGCGAGCACCGCATTCACGACCGTCGACAGGCTGGAGACGGTGTAGGCACCCGGGCTGGCCACAAAGCCGGTGACATACACCCGCAGACCCCGAAGTTCGCCCACCGAGACCGACACATTGAACTCGCGGAACTCGCGGCCCACAGCCCTGCGGAGCACGCCTTCCAGATCGCCGTAGCGGACGCCGCCGACATTGACCGCGCCGATCCGCGGAATGAAGATCCGGCCGTTGCTGTCCACGGTCAACTGCAGCGCGCCTTCGACCGAGCCGGTCAGGCCCAGGGCGACAGTGTCGCCGGCATTGATCCTGTAGTCGGGCGGAACGGTCGCATTGGTCGAAGGTGCAAAGGCGCGCGTGTCTCCGACGAGGGTCGAGCCGAAGCGTGGAAGCGGGTAGCCCAGCACGGCCGCGACGAAGCGTTCAAACTCTCCGGGCAGGGCGGGCGGCCGCTGGCGGGGGCGGATGCGATCCGCCTCAGGCACCGATCGGTCAACGGCGGGCTGTGCGGCCCCGTCTGACTGGATCACCACGGGCCGGTAGACCGGTTCCGGCTCGACCGGATCATTGAACCAGGCATCCCAATCCGCGTCCGGAGCCGGTTGGGAATCCCGCGACGGCAGGTTGCCGCCCATCATGTCGCCGAGCGGATCCTGGGCCTGAGCCGGGGTGGAAAGGCCGATCAAGGTTCCCAGCAAGGCCAGAAACAGCGTGCGAGCGACAATCCCGCGCCGCTTCATGGAACTGGAGAGCGAGCCGGGACCACGCGAACTGCCAAGGGTGCGATCAGGCAAGAACATTACGCATCTCGTTTTCGAAGGGCATCCAGACCGCGCCACTTTCAATCCGGCGGGTCAAGTCCGGATTGGCGATGTACGATCGGCCCCAGGTAACCATATCCAGGCAGCCGCTGCGAACCTCGGCTTCGGCGTCTGCCTGGCTGAGGGAGGCCCCGCCCAGAATGACCCCGTCCCAGTGGGGCCGCACCGACCGGACGATACGGCCCGAGGTGGCGAAATAGTCAGCATTGGCGCAGCTGATGTCCAGAATCCTGAGGCCCCGCTCCCACATCCGCGGGATCAAATAGGCCAGCATTTCGTCCAGGTCTGGCCAGTCGTAAAGGCCGCCCATCCACCGGGACGGCGAAATGCGCGCCATGACCCGGTTCGGCTCTACCTCGGCAAACATGCGATCCAGCAGTTCGAGCACGAACCGGCACCGGTTCTCGACCGAGCCGCCGTAGTGGTCGGTCCGGTCATTGACCCGCGCATCCAGAAACTGGTCCGCCAGATAGCCGTGGCCCAGGTGCAGTTCGACGGCGTCGAAACCGACAGAAAGCGCGCGGTGGGCGGCGTCGACGAAATAGCCGTAAACTTCCGGCATCTCTTCGGCCGTCAGCGCCCGGGGTTCGCCATAGGGCTGATCGTTCTGGCGATTGAGCCCCTCCGCCGCCCGTGTAGTTGAACTGACCGGGGCATGTCCGTCGGTGAAATCTGAATGGGAGATCCGTCCGCAGTGCCAGAGCTGGCAGGCGATCTTCGCGCCCGCTTCGTGAACCGCATCCACGACCGGCCGCCAGCTTTCGGCCTGTTTGGCCGTCGCAATCCGGGGCACGTCCCTGTAGCCGTCGGCGGTCGGGTGAATGACCACGCCCTCGGTCAGGATCAGGCCTACCCCGCCTTCGGCCCGGCGGCGGTAGTAGGCCGCGATCTCCGGTGTGGCGCAGTGATCGGAATCAGCAAATCCGCGCGTCATGGCGGACATGACGGTGCGGTTGCGGGCCTCGAGGAACGGGGAGGCAAGCGGGGTCAGGAGGGGGGACATCAGGCTCCGGGGCGATACTGGTCGAAATGGGGATGGGTCAGATAGGCCTTGAGGGTCGCACGCCAGTCGCGTTGAAGGTCGCGTCCTTCCCGACGCAGACGTTCGCACGCCATGACCGCCCTGTCAGGTCGCCTTTCGGGTCCGGTTTCTTCACTGGCCACGAGGGCCGATGAGACAGGCTCGACGCGAAGGCGGCCATCCCAGCCCAGAGCGTCTGCGATTTCGGCAGCCACCTCGTAGAAGGTCGCTTCGCCATGGGACGCCATCTGATAGCAGCCGTCGGCGTTCAGGTGCATCAGGTGAAGGGTGTTCTCGGCCAGATCCCGTGTCCAGGTCGGCTGCCAGACCCGGTCCCCGACGGGAAAAACGGCCTCGCCGCTCGTCATGGCCCTGTGCATGGCGGGAATGATCCGTCCCACGAAATTCTTGTCAATCGGACCGCCCCCGAAGAAACCCGCCATACGGATCACCAGCGGGTCGTCCAGGTTTTCGAGGATGACGGTCTCGGCCTGCAGCTTCAGGTCGCCGTAGAGCGACAGGGGGGCGGGCGAGGTCGCGTCATCGATCAGCCCCGCGCCCCCGCCATAGATCAGGAAGGACTGGGGAAACAGCAGCCGGGCACCTGAAGCCCGCGCGAGCGCTGCGACGTTCCGGCTTCCGTCGACAATCACGGCCCGCGCATCTGCCGGGTCCGACGCGCAGCGCTTCACGTCCACCATCGCCGCGCAGTGAACGATCCATCCGCCGGCGGCGAGGTCAGCCAGCTTCATCACCGCCGCCGCATCGCGAACATCCAGGTCGCTGTGGGTGAGGGGGTGGGGGACGAAATGGGAACCGGCTGCAGCGACCTCGGCGATGGCCGAGCCAAGCATGCCGCCGGCACCAGTCACGAGGATCGGGATCCTGCTCAATCATTCCTCCCGGACGCGACGCCGTCGCCAGATCTTTAGCAAAGGGTGCGGCGGCACGGAACAGCGCCGTCAGTCGGGCGGGGCCTCCGCCCAGAACAAGCGCCTGTCTTCTTTTGGCAAATCCAGATTCAAGCTTGGCTTGCATTGGGGCTGCAAGTCAGCACTGTCTGCCGCGCAGAGGGCCAGCCATGCTGAAGCTGATTTTTTCCGACTACTCTATCATCCCAGCCGGGATCATAAATTCACCCGGAGCCGCAAGAATGAAGGCAAGATGACCTGCACGATTTGCCGCTTGAGGGTGTGAAGCTTCAGCGGAAAACAGGCCCGGTGGCAGTGACCGGGATCAGGTCAGAGCGCGAAACGCCAGATAGACCGCCGCGTAAAACAATGCGGGGATGCCGAGATAGACGGCAGCCAGAAGATGTAACGGTGCGAGGTTGCTGGGTCGGCGTGGCATGCTGAATCCCTCCGTACACCGAGAGACTATGTCGTGATTCCTAAACGACCGTGAACCGTGGCCCGCGGACGGGTTTGGTCCTGCAGTCCGGTTGCCCTCCGCGGACGGGGCGGATAGACCTCCGCGGGGGACCTGACCATGGCTATTTATCCCGTAATCCTCTGCGGCGGCGCGGGCACCCGGCTTTGGCCTGCGTCCCGCCCTGCAAGACCCAAACAGTTCATCGACCTGGTCTCTGACGTCTCGTTGTTTCAGGAGACCGTGCGGCGGGTCGCGCCCCTGGCGGATGGCGGCCGCATCGTGGTTGTCGCGGGCGAGGCCCACCGAGGATTTATTGAGGCGCAACTGGCGGCGCTTGGCGTCGAGGGCGACCTCGTCCTGGAGACCCTGGGGCGGGACTCGGCGCCCGCGATGGCCGCAGCGGCACTCTGGATCGAACAGGTGGACCCGAACGGGACCGCGGTCTTTGTGGCCTCCGATCACTACATCCCGGACGCCGACGCCTTCAGGGCGGCGGCCGGCAAAGCGGTGACCGCCGCAGCGCATGGGCGGATCGTCACCATGGGCATGACACCGACAACGCCCTCGTCTGCCTATGGCTATATCCAGCCCGAAACTACGGGCCTGTCCCGCGTCCGACGATTTGTCGAAAAGCCGGGCCAGGCCGATGCCGAGCGCTACCTGGCGGAGGGCTATCTGTGGAACAGCGGAAATTTCGTCGTTCCCGTTCGCGTCCTTCTGGATGAGATGGAGCGTTTCGTTCCGGATGTGGTCGCCGCCGTTCGGGCTGCCGTGCCGGTCCAGGGGTCAGGCACCCAACTGCTTGGTGCAGCTTTCGCCACGGCCCCGAAGATCTCAATCGACTATGCCGTCATGGAAAAGAGCGACAAGGTCTGGGTCATTCCGGCCGCGTTCGAATGGTCCGATCTCGGTGCCTGGGACGCCGTAGCGGCGACCGGGCGGGGCGCACGCGGCCTCTGGATCGCCGAGGCAAGCGACGGATGTCTGGTAAGGGCCGCGCCGGGCATGGCGGTGGCGACGGCGGGGATCTCGAACCTGGCCATCATCGCGGAACTCGACGCTGTGCTGGTGTGCGATCTCAACAGCGCCCAGGCGGTCAAGGGTCTGGTCGAGGAGCTTGGCCGACGTAACCGAACCGGCCAGATCCGCGCAGAGGCCGAAGCAGCGACCCTTGCTGATCGGTCCGGGGATTTCATCCGCTGGCTGAAGCTGAGTGCCCTTCCGTTGTGGAGCCGACTGGGGGTCGGGGCCGACGGGGGTTTTGCGGAGGCCCTGGACGACGACGGTGCCATGGTCGGAGACTTCCGCCGGGCGCGGGTACAGGCGCGCCAGGCTTATGTCTTCAGCCTTGCATCGCAATGGGGCTGGGGCGAGGGCTACGCCCCGCTGGTGGAGCGCAGCCTCGCTCGGTTCGAGGCGACCAACCTGCGGTCGGACGGTCTGTATCGCACCCGGGTGACGGCAGGCGGGCAGGTGCTTGACGACACCGCCTCGCTCTACGACCAGGCCTTCGTCCTGCTGGCCATGGCCACGGCTGCGGCGGCGGGAATCGCGCCGGAACGACAGCGGCGGGCGGCGGCGCGACTGGTCGCTTCGCTGGAGTCGCTCCGGTTGCCGCAGGGGGGCTGGCGTGAAGACGGTAGTCATCCGTTTCAGGCCAATGCGCATATGCATCTGCTGGAGGCGGCCCTGGCCTGGGAGGCGCTGGAACCGGATGGGCCATGGGCGACGATCGCGGACACCATCGTCGCGCTGGCCCGGGCCTGCTTTATCGATGAGGCTGGCGGCTTTCTGCGAGAGTTCTTCGCCGAGGACTGGCGGCCGGCTGGCGGCGAGGCCGGGCGGTTGGTCGAGCCCGGGCACCAGTTCGAATGGGCCTGGCTGCTGACCCGCTGGGGTCGGCTGCGGCGCGATCCGTGGGCCGAAGCGGCGGCAAGGCAGCTCTACGTCTGCGGTGAGCGGGGTCTGGATGCCGTGCGTGGCGTGGCAGTCGATGAGTTGAACGACAGACTTGCGCCCCGGTCCACAAGGGCCCGGCTGTGGCCACAGACAGAATGGTTGAAGGCGGCCCTGATCCTTGCCGAGACGGCGGACGGGGAGGGGCGTGATCGCCTGCTCAACGGAGCCGGCCAGGCCCTAAGAGGGCTGGGTCTCTATCTCGCCCCTAACGGGCTGTGGCGCGACAAGCTGGACTGCGACAGCCGTCTCGACGGCGATCCTGCGCCAGCGAGTTCGCTCTACCACATCATGGCGGCGGGCCGGCAAGCCCGGGAGACCCTTGCTGTCTTGAAGTGACGAACGACAGTCCTGACAGGCCCCGACGCTTCTCGGCGCGCCTGCCGGATGTCTTGCTTCAGTCAGTCTCGAGGGTCTTGGGCTCGGGCTCGCGTACCGGAGCATCCCCGACGTGACCCCGCACCGGCAGTGCAGGCAGTTCTCCATAGAGGCCTGCGGCACCCGACGCCTGGCTGCGCCAGTCGTTGTCGCGCAATGGATCTGGAGATTCTCTATCCATGATATGTCCCTCCTCCTTTGAGCCCGGCCGCAGTGTTTACACTTTGGTAATCTCAATGCAACCCGGAGCCCATGAAGTATTCACTACAGCGTGGGCCGATGAGCGTCAGAAATCGCAATTTTCAATGTCAATCATGCGTCAGGAAAGCGGTGTCATTTTTGGAGCAACCATGAAAATGACGCCTTCCTGAGGGCACAGCTCCGCTGTTAGAAGCAGGCGAGCGGGGATCGAGAATGCGTCCGCGCGGACCACTGTTGCGTACCAAGAGAGCCATGATCTCAAGACTGTTCAAACCTCGGGCCCAGATCAGTGCCCCTGCCTCACCCGCCATCCCTGCCGGAACGGTGGTCTGGGCGGTTGGCGACATTCACGGACGCCTCGATCTCCTTCGGCCCTTGGTGGAAGCGATGACGGCGGACCTCAAGGAAAGCCCCGCGGAACGAAAGCTGGTGATCTTTCTCGGCGACTACATCGACCGGGGCCCGGAGTCCCGCGGGGTGCTTCGGCTACTGTCCGGTCTGTCATCGACGGAGGGCGTCGAATGGCGTTTTCTCAAGGGCAATCACGAGCAGGCGATGCTCGAATTCCTCGGCGACCCTTCGGCGGGCCCGCGCTGGTGCGAACACGGCGGCGACCAGGCATTGCGTTCCTGGGGGCTGCGGGTCCCGGCATTGGCTCACAAGACGGAGGCCTGGGCGGTGGTGGCTGCGGACCTGCGGCACAAGCTGACCAAGCCCAAGCTGCGTTTCCTCGAAACGCTGGAATTGAGCGTGACGGTCGGCGACTATTTCTTTGCCCATGCCGGCGCGCGGCCGGGCATCGCCCTGGATCGCCAGGCACCGCAGGACCTGATGTGGATCCGCCAGCCGTTCCTGAACAGCCAGACGGCGTTTGAACGGGTGGTCGTGCATGGTCATACACCGGCGGCGCACGTGCATGCTGACCAGCGCCGTATAGGGCTCGACACCAAGGCCTATGCTTCCGGTTTGCTGAGTGCGGTCCGGCTGGAGGGCCAGGAACGGACTTTGTTGCAGGCGGTCGGACCGCACCGCACTGAAAATGCCCGCCTCGGCGCGGCGGAGGATGAGCCGCGCGAAAGCGGGGGCGTTGTTATCCGCAGGGAGACATTGGACCCGTGCCTGGCCGGAGCCGGACTGATCGCCTAGCGGTTTCGGTTTAAGGGGCTCGCGCCGCGATCGACCAGGTTTGGGGGCTTGCTACCAAGAGGCGTTCGCTACAGCGTGAACCCCTAGTTCGGTCCGCGTGCCGGGTCTGCGCGCCGGGCCAGTTCGAGCAGACCACAGCAAAGGGCGAAGACGACAGTCATGGCGACCGTCCGCAGCGGATAATCTCCGACGGAGTGCAAGATCACGACCCCGATGCCGATGCTGGCAGCGCGCTGGAGATCCGTCGCCCGGGAGGGCGGCGCCTTCCAGGCGGTCCAGCTCCGCCGAAAATACCAGACAAAGAAGGCCAGGATCACACCGACGCCAAGCCAGCCAGTTTCCAGCCAGGTCTCAAGATAGTCGTTGTGCGCCTGGTTGAAGTAGGTGCTGTCCAGCTGGGCGAGCGGCTCGACTGAGCGATAGACAGCGTCGAAACTGCCGATGCCGGAGCCGAGGGGAAGGTAAGTCTGGGCGGCTTCTGCAACCAGGGGCCAGTGATCCGATCGTCCCGCAAGCTGATTTTCGGTGTCAAACCGCGCCAGAATGGGGGGCAGGGCAAGGATTGCGACGGCCGTCAGGGCCGCGCCGACGGATCCGACTAAGACTAATAGCCCCGGAGCCGGCCGACCGCGTCCGGCGGCCATCCAGGCGGCCAGCAGGCTGAACACCATCACCGGCGCAAACAGGGTAATGCCGGCGCGAGACCGGATCGCGGCGAGGGCGACGACAATGAGGCCCGCGAACAGGGCCCCGAGCCACAGGGCGGAGGTCTTTTGATCGTGCCGTCTCAGCGTGGCTGCGCCCGATATGAAGGCGAAGGGCAGGGCGACGAGCAGGAATGATGCGAGATGGTTGCGGTTACCGAAAAAGCCTTTGACCGTGCCTTCTTGCGTCGCGTTCCAGAGATAAAAGCCGAAACCGCCGCTGGTCAGCTGGACGACACCGAGAAGGATGCCGAAGACAGCGGCGGCGATAAGGACCTGGACCAGCCGCTCGCGCTGGATGTGTGACAGTGACAGGGCAGCGAGGATCATGGCCGTGGGTGGCGCGAGCGCGAGGGCGGATGCCCAGGTCTGATCTGGAGCCAAGCTGAGCGGTGCCCAGCCCGGCTGCAAACCTGTGAGCTCGAGGGCGACAACCATGTCGCCGCGGCCGGGAAGGCCGGTCCAGATCGCCGGCGGTAGCGGAACCAACTGGATGAGGGGGATTGAGACTACGGCCGCCAACAATCCTAGCGCTAGCCGGCTCTCTCGCCAAAGGCCGGTCTGGATCAGCTGCCGGCAGGCGAGCACAAAAAGAGGAAGGGAGGCGAGTTCTACGACCGTCAGACGCAGGGTGCTACTTTGGATCCCGCCCAAGGCAAAAGAAAAAGCCAGCAGGACGGTCGCGGCTATCGCAACACCGTCCCACTGGCCCTTCCAAACACTATTTGGCACGCGCTACATCAAAAACGCCTACTGGGCGCCCGGGCTATTCGGAGCGTCATTTGATTCGCTAACGGCATAAGCAATACCCGCCGCCAAACCACCGATAGCGGCGAGGCCACCGATACCACCGATACCGGCCAAGCCGCCGCCGCCGCCAGCCATGCCGCCGCCAGCAGACATCCCGCCGCCAGCCGAGCCGCCGCCAGAAACAGGCTGCATTGGTGGGGTCTGCTGCATTGGTGGGGTCTGAGCGCCTCCGGTATCCTGACCGCCAACATGGATGTCATCCGCCGAAGGGACCAGATGGCTGACAACTACGCGATCTTCAATGACCGAGTCGGCGAGGGCGACAGTCGAGGCCGAGTCGGAGAGCGCGAGCGTCGAGACCGCGTCGGTATCGACGACCTCGGTCGAGCGCGACACAGCCGAACCGTTCGCGGCAATGGCCTGCCCGGCGACAATCAACATCCCGGCCGTAACGGCAACAATAGCCTTACGCATGCTTAAACATCCTTAGGCGGAAGGGGCAGAACACGAACCCGTATCGTTGTTTTCTAGTTGGCCGCCCGCCGAAAAGCAACAGCCAACCGAGTCAAAAACGTGCTCTGGCAGAGACACCGGACCCGAAACAGCCTTCATCGAGCGGGAGAAAGGGTGATCCGGTCGAACCAGACCACGGTCGGCGACCGCCGATCATCGGCTCGGGTCTCCAGCCGCAGCCATTGGGCCGGACAGTTGGCCGGAACCTCGAATCGCCCCGACAGGGTCGACCAGACATTGCGGCTTGCGGACGCCTCGCCCGCCGGCAGGGAGCCGATCACATCGCCCCCGGTCGCGCAGGTTAGGGTCCAGGACAGTCGGGCCGCGGGCGCGCCGGCCTCGCTGCGGGTCTCGGCCGAGAAGCGGTAGGATCCGGGTGCTAGGAACGTCAGCTGTTCGGCGATCCGTGCAGAGGCATAGCCATCATAATCTATTCGCAGGGCAGGGTTGGCCGGACGAAGGTCGTCGGCCACGATTTCGGCCACAACGCCGGCCTTCTGAGCCAGTTGCCATTGGAAAGGGACCGGCGCGTCGGCGTCCGCAAAGCCGCCGTTGGCCACTGCCACATCGTTTGGTGGCCGGTTCAGACGCGACCGAACCGTCCGTAGCTCGCCCAGCTGACCCTTGTTGAAGAGGGTGAGATACAGACGCTGCAGTTCGAGCGGGCTAAGGGGAGCGGGCCCGGCCTCCAGCAGGGTCGCCAGACGGGTGGCTAGTTGCAGTTCCTCGGAGGTGTCTGACAGGCTGGCCAGATAAGCGTCGCGCCACGGCGGTTGAGCAGCCAGCAGGCTGGCGATGACCGGCAGGGATCGCTGCGGATCCTGCGTGCCTGCAACCGTGAACATCCGGAACACCAGGGGGCGGATGTCCTCGCGACGCCGGACAAGCGTATCGGCGTGGGCGAAGGCGGAGGCATAGTCGCCGCGCCGCAGACGACGATCGACCAGCCAGGCATGGGCCGGATCGTCGCGCAGGCTCCAGTTCCCGGCCAGGGTCAGGATATCGTCCGCCGCATCCTCACGCCCCGCCCGGGCTTCGGTCAGGCCGATGATGCGGAGTGCCCGGACATCGAAGGGAGACCGGGCGAGGGCCTCCCGACCGAGCGCCGCCGCGTTATCGACCCGGCCGGCGCTAAGTTCGGCCTCGGCCGACCGCCGCAGAACTGTCGGCGAATCCGGTGCCAGCCGGATCGCAACCTCTATCGGTGCCTGCTTCAGCAGGGGCTGGATGGCGATCTGCCAGCCGAGCACAACAGCGCCGACCGTTAGCCCATATAAGGCGATGTCAACGGCACGGGTACCCCGCTGTCGGGCGGCGGGCTTGTCCGCCCGGTCTTTCAACCGCGCTTGCCCTTCTTGCCGCCTTCCGGCTTCGGAATTGGCGTCGGGGCTGGTTCGGCACCGTAACGGTAGTCATAGGCGTAGTCGTAGCCCACCGAGGATCCGGCCTTCGGGTTAAACTTGGTAAGCACAATCCCGAGCAGACGGGCTTGCCCCATCATCATGCGGCGTAGGGCCCCGCGCACTTGGCCCCGTCGGGTCACACTAGCCTCAACGACAAACAGAACGCCGGCCAAGTTCGCAGCCAGTATGGGAGAGTCCGCAAAACCAAGCACTGGCGGACCGTCCACTACTATATGGTCGAAACTTTGCTGTGCTTCGATCAGTAATCGGCGCAGACGATCACTGCCCCAAAGTTCTGCGGGATTGGGCGGGAGCGGACCGCAAGGGATAAAAAATAGGTTCTCCTGTGCCGTTCGGCGGGCAACGGCAGCGAGCTCCAAAGAGCCGGAAAGCAAGTTGCTCATTCCCCGTTCGTTATCGAAGCCTAATAGGCGGTGCATTGATGGGTTCCGGAGATCGCCGTCTATCAGAAGAACACGTTTCCCGGACGTGGCAATATTGCGGGCGACTGCGTAGGCAGTCGTAGATTTACCCTCTCCTGGCCGCGCGCTCGAAATGAGCAAGCTTGCAGGGATGCCTTGCGGAGTCGAAAACTGTAGCGATGTCCGAAGTGAGTAATAGGCTTCTGAGAAGCTGGACCGAACATCCGCCAGCGCATCGACCACCTTGGTATCTTTGCCTAAAATCGGCACAACGCCGAGAACTGGAATGCCCAGCTTTTTCTCCACGTCATCTGGGTTTGCGAGTGTCTCGTCAAGCGCCTCAAAAAGCAGGGCAGAAACGATCCCAATGCCAAGCCCGAACATGGCCGCCAACATGAGGTTGATCAACAGGTTGGGCTTTGCCGGCCGGCTCGGTGGAGTGGCAAGGTCAACGATCGAAACGTTGTTAGCTGTGACCCCTCCAGTGACGCCGACCTCCTTGTAGCGCTGGAGAAGGCCGTCATATAGAGTTCGCGTTGTGTCCAGCTCTCGCTGCAGGATATTGTACTGAACCGAACGGTCCCGAAGATCTAATACATCTACCTTAAGTCCGTTGACCTGATTTTCGAGCGAACGCTCCTCGTTCAACGCTATATTGTACTGGCTTTCGATTGAGCGCCGAATATTTTCGGCGATCGTCATGATTTGGCTTTGGGCCTCATCGATCTGCGCCCTCAGTCGAACCATCTCCGGATAATCTGGCTGATAGGTACTTAATTTCTGACTGTACTCGGTCTCGAATTGTGCCTGCTGTTCGGTGAGGCGTTGGATTGATGGATTCGACATCACTTCAGGAAGAGCCATTAAGGGCGCGGACCGAGCAGACCGCCACCGTTCTTCCGCCGTCACCCGCCGGGCGCGCGCTTCCGAAAGGGAGTTGTTCAATATGACGAGATTGTTCGAAACGAGCGAACGCGCACCATCGTCAGATGGTCCGCCACCCGCAGCATACTCATCCACATTGATGATTTGTTGGTTGGCGGCATAGGCGACCAGCTGGCGCTCGGCGTCTTCCAGGCGGGTTTTCGTCTGAGTGATCCGTTCTTCGAGGAATTCACGAGCATATGACGAGGACTCGAACTTTCGATCCAGATTGGCCTCGATGAAGTTTTCGGCGAAACCGTTGGCCAACCGAGCCGCGACAACCGGGTCCGGATGGTCGAAGCTGATCGTGACCAGTCGGGAGCCTCGGTCCGGAGTCACCCGAAGGCCGCCCCTCAACATTCCGAGGGCCTTTGCCCGACGACGGACGGCTTGAGCCGCTGCGGAACCGGTTGCAGCGGGAGGCTCAACGCCGAGGGCCGCCAGCGCCGCGTCGGACCTGGCAAGGCCAAGGTTCTCCACCACACGTTCAGCGAGCGAGCGGCTCCGGATGAGGCCATACTGAGTCTGGAAGAACTCCATTCCTTGCGCAAGATTCTCGCGCGGAGCGACATCTTCCGCGTTGTAAACTCGTGCCGTTTCACGGTCGATCTGAAGAGTGGCCTGGGCGGTGTAGATGGGCGTCATAAGCAGAGTGATAGCCGCGCCGACAAGGATTGTACCGAAGAAGCAGGCAAGTATCAGTATTCGATGCTTGATAGCTAAGTGCCAGTAAGTGGAGAGATTGAACGAAATCTGCTCGTGATTGTCGTCAACCCAGACCGAACCGTTGTAATCCTGCGTGGGTTCGACTGCCTTGTTGGGCGATTGGGCCGCGCTGGTGTTATGAATATTATTCAATTTATCTTCCGCCGGCATTAAGAGGTCCGCTCAACAAATACGACATCGGGGTCGACAGATTGGACTTCGAGAGACTTTAGTCGGAAAGCACTGGACCACGCTCTTGATTTCGTTCCGGCGGCAACCCAATCAGTCCCCTCCCTAAGCTGGCTACCTATATGAAATCAAGGGGCGAGCCGAACTCTGGGTGATCTGCTCCCGGGAAACCGGATCACAGGATGACCTGCCCCCCTGTGGTCCCGCGGTCATAATGGGAGTCCGCAGGCTTCATAACTGATCTTGGGCTCCGGTGGGAGCGGCCGGGCGGCGCAGCTATTCACGTCGCGCAGCCGACCGGCCGCGTGGTTCAGCCGCACGGTCTCCGGCGCGAGGCCGCCGTGGGCGGAGTGCGGTCGGACGTGGTTGTAGTCGTGCCGCCACCGGCTGATGACGGCCCGGGCTTCCGCCAGCGTCGTGAACACCTCCTCGTTCAGGCACTCGTCACGGAACTTGCCGTTGAAGCTCTCGACGAAGCCGTTCTGCTGGGGCTTTCCGGGATCGATGTAGTGCCAGCCGACGCCGGTCCGGTTGGACCATTCCAGCATCGCCCTCGACGTCATCTCCGTGCCGTTGTCGCTGACGATCAGGGCCGGCTTGCCGCGCCGGGCGATCAGCGCATCCAGCTCGCGCGCCATGCGCCGGCCGCCGATCGAGGTGTCGACCACCAGCGCCAGGGCCTCGCGCGTGAAGTCGTCCACGATGCACAGAATGCGGAAGCGCCGACCCCACGACAGGTCGTCCGCCACGAAGTCGAGGCTCCAGCGCTGGTTCGGCCGGTCCGGCACGGCCATCGGCGTCCGCATTCCGGTCGCCCGCTTGCGCCCTCGCCGCCGGCGCACTGCCAGGCCCTCTTCCCGATAGAGCCGGAACAGCTTCTTCTTGTTCAGGCTGACGCCCTCACGCTCCAACAGGATGCCCAGCCGTCGGTAACCGAACCGACGGCGCTCTCCGGCCAGCCTCCGCAGCCGTTCTCGCACCTCCACGTCGCCGGGTTCAGGCGCGCGGCGCACCGTCTTGGGATCGACCTCGACCAGCCCACAGGCCCGCCGTTGCGAGTAGCCGCGCTCCGCAATCAGGCGAAGCGCGGCTTCCCGGCGAACAGCGGGCCCGGTCAGTTTATTCCCAGGAGATCCTTCAACGCCGCCACGTCCAGCATCGACTCCGCCAGCAGCTTCTTCAGCCGCCGGTTCTCGTCCTCAAGCGTCTTCAGCTTCTGGGCGTCGGAAACTCTCATCCCGCTGTATTTGGCCTTCCACCGATAGAAGGTCTGCTCGCTGATCCCGTGCCGCCGGCAGACCTCCGCCGTCGCACCGCCAGCTTCCTGTTCGCGCAGCACGCCTATGATCTGCGCCTCGGTGAACCTGCTCTTCTTCATGTCCGTCTCCTTGAGGTTGACGGACTCTCACTCAAACCGAGGGATCAGGAAGGGGGCAGGTCAAAAGTCAACAAAACTATGAACCAAGGCTGGCCTCCAAGCATAACAACCGTGAATAAGCGATCCGCCTATCTGGAAAACAAACTGGCCCAGACCACTTAGAACGGTCGGAACACAGCCAATGCTGGGACAGCGGTGATGATCTGGCGCAGGGCAGAGTTCAGACGCGACGTATCGACAACAATGACATCGTCTCCGAGCACGATGGGGTCCGCTGCGCGGCCTTGGCGAATAGCAGCGAGATCGAACACGGCGACCGAGCGCTGGCCATTCAGGGTTCGGAACACAGCAACTTTGGTAAGATCTGCGATACCGGTCGGCCCTTGGGCCATGGCTACCGCCTGAAGCAATGAAGTCGAACCCCGCATTTCGTAAACGCCCGGCTTGGTCACTGCGCCATCCACGGTGATCTTCTGGCTCGCCGCCTCCGTGACCGTCACTGTAACTTGAGGGTCCCGCAGATACTGAACCGAGAGGCGGGCTGCGATGTCGGTCGACAATTCGCCCGAGCTACGTCCAGCAGCCTGCACCAAGCCGATCAACGGCAACTGGATATTGCCGGAGGTATCCACCACCAATTCGTCGAACGACAGGTCAGGGACCTGAAAGACGCGAACATCGAGCTTGTCCCCTACACCAATGCGATATTCCACCTGCGGCAACGGCGTGATCGCATTCGACTGAAGATCGATCGGCCGGGCAGCGGACATCTCGGCGAGGTCCATCCCGGAGCCACCACAGGCCCCAAGCAGCAACACTGCGAACAGCGGGATCAGCTCTGGGATGCGCATGGTAGAACAGTAACCTTGGTTGTTCCGCCGTTGTGGCGGCGGATTAATCGACGAGCGATCTGACAGCTCTGCTTCGACAGCCTATGTAGCCCGAGCAAGTCGGTCGAATCAACGGTCGGGCGACACGGACCGGCAGAACGAGCCCGGCCGCAGACGTCCAGAGTGACAAGCGGTCCCAGACGATGGCGCGCCCGAACGGGAAATCGCCGACCGAAGGTCCGCAGCGGCGGTCGGGATCTGGCGGCGAAGTCTGGGTTCTACTGGCGAGCCACGCCCCGTTGGGTGTCCCTGGCACCAACGTCAGCACGCGGCCTCTGGTCAATGCTCAATCTTGCGGTGGTGAGCAGTGCCATCATTCCCAGAATGAAGAATATATGCGGGTACCCGTAGGAGCGGGAAAATATGATCTGGATAAGGAAGGGGACCAGCAACAGGATTACGGCAAAACGCACGTCCTTAGGTATCAGTCGGTGCCTCAGAATGATCACTAAAACAGTGTAGATGACCAAGCCGGTGAAAAGCGCGAACGGCAAAATTCCAAACTGTCGCCAAAGCTCAAGATAGTTGTGTATGTAGAAGCCTATTGATCCATACCGGTCAACATCACTGCCAAAACTGCCCGTAATGGGGTTTGCAGCGATATCTTCTAATCCGGCTCTCATCTGATCAATCCGTCCCTGCCATGATGAATCTGTGGTTCCTTCAGAGAAAAATCCGAACATCCGCGTTCCGCTTGCGCTCTCACCAGTGATATAATTCATTATAAATGGCAGCGAAATTGTTAGTGCGGTAATTGATACGAATCTAAAGGACAGCAGTTGTTGTTTTTCTTTTGATGCTAGCAGTATAACTGGAAGCGCAAAGGCGTATGCGTAAAGAGATGTGCGTGACCCCACCGCCGACAAAAGCACAAACCCAATCGAAAATACGAGCAGGCGCCGCCCCAGTGTTCTTGAGGCGATGATCAACAGCAGAGTCATCATCAGGATTTGATCGCCGAGCGTGATGTGCATCCCGGCCGCCGCGAGGCGCGTTTCTGCCCCGAAGCCATCGCTGATCATCTGAATTACCGCAGGGATGGTGGCGATCAGCATTACGAGCCAAAGCACGAGAACCTCACGGAACCGGAGGCCAAACTTTGCGTAAAGCAGGCCCATGGCCGCGAAGGCAGCGCTCGCGAAGGCCTGATTGAGGCCCATGACTATCAGCCCCGAGTGTTCGGGTCGAATCAGTGTTCCTGCGATTAGCGGAGCTGTTGTTATTAGTATAAGTAATACTATTAAGGTTGCGTAAAAGAAACTCCCGCCTCGAAAATAATCTACAATTAAAATGCCGATCGCGATCGAGAATAAGATATAATACAGAATATAGAACATACCATCGATAAATGGCGGCTCAATTCCGTAGACGAAAAGTGTGAGGCGGACGAAATCGGTCGTGAACACGATTGCGACAAGGGCAATCAACAGTAGTTGGTGTCGTATTATAAACTTCAAATCCACTGGTGCGGTGTCCGATTTGAGTGTGGCGAATTTGCAGGATGTTCGTCCGTCATTCTGCGGCGGAACTCAATGTGAACAAGGCCTCTTCAGCAGAGTGAAGCAGCAATCTCTTGTTGCGTGGGATATGTAATCAGCACGGCGCGGTGGCGTCCATGGTAGACAAACATTGCGCCGGCCGCGGCGGCGGAAGCATGACCGTCCACGACGGCGCGGCGAACGTCTGTCAGGGAGTCGGCTCCTCCCGACGCAATCACCGGCACCGCAACGGCGTCAGCCACGGCGCGCACTATGTCGACCATGTAGCCCGTTCGGGTGCCGTCGCGGTCGACGGAGTTAACGAAGACCTCGCCGGCCCCGGCATCCGCCAGCCGGCGCGCGTGCTCGACAGGGTCCAGCCCGGTTGTTGATCCAGTCCGATGGTCATACACTTTCGGCCCGCCGAGGAGGGGTTTGCGCACATCGACCGCCCCCACCACCGCCTGGGCGCCAAATCGGTTCGAGACGTCGGTGATCAAGCGCAGGTCGTCCAGCGCTCCGCTGTTGATGATCACCTTTTCCACCCCGATCGCGAACAGGGCGCCGGCCTGCTCCACGCTTCGGACGCCGCCGCCGTAGCCTAGAGGCATGAAGCATTCCGACGCGATGCGCTTGACCATCTCGAGGTTGGGGCCGCGATTTTCCTTGGCCGCCGTGATGTCGAGAAAGATCAGTTCGTCGACCTCTTTCTCGTTGAAAATGCGCACCGCGTTTATCGGGTCTCCAACGTATTTTGGATCCTTGAAGGCGGTGGTCTTTACGAGACCCTCTCCCTTGAGAAGAAGAACCGGAATCACGCGAGGGATCAGCATATGGGTCGTTCCGCGTAATTCTTCAGGAGCGCCATCCCGAACTTGTGGCTCTTTTCCGGATGGAACTGGACGCCCATGACCAACCCGGCGGAGAACGCCGCAGTGAGGATGGACCCGTAGTCGACGGCCATAAGCGCGTCGGCCGGATCGTCGCACACGACATGGTAGGAATGAACAAAGTAGAATCGGGTGTCGGGCGCGACCCCTTCGACCAGCGGGTGCTCTTTCAAGGGACGCGCGATATTCCAACCCATGTGCGGAATGCGGAGAATCTTCCCGTCGACACTGCTGGAAGGAATCTTGAGCGTCTCGGAGGCGTGCAACCCGAGACCGGGACTGGAGCCCTCGTCGCTTCGTCGCGACAAGAGTTGCATTCCAAGACAGATTCCAAGGATGGGGATGCCCCGTTCCGTCACTGCGGACCGGATCGCGTCAGCCAGGTTGCGATCTTGTAACGCCTGCATTCCCTGATCGAACGACCCGACCCCCGGCAGGATCAGCTTCTCAGCACGCAGGATGCTTTCGGGATCGGTGCTGAGCACGCTCTCGGCACCGACCCGGTGAAGCATGTTTTGCACGGACCCGACATTTCCCATGCCGTAGTCGATGATGGTTATCATGGACGATACTGATCCTTCCGACGCCAGCGGCCTTCCGTGGCAAAAGCCAGCACAAAGCCTCCCCGACCGCTAGACGCGCCAAATTGCACCCCATGTACTGCATGGCACGTCGAGATGCCATGGTCCGAAACGGGCACCATGCAGTTTGCTTTCGGGCGCTTCTGGTTCGCCTTCCCGCGCCGCCGAAAGCCCTCTGTGGCCAGCGCCGTGGCCGCTATGAAGGTCGCTGCCCGGGATACAGCCAGCTGTGGCGCAGCGGGGCAATCTGCATCCGCCCGTCATTCGATCAGCTGTAGGTGCTTTCCGGATACAGACCGCGCCCGGTCTTCCTGCCAAGGGCACCTTCAGCAACCAGATCCCGAAGCCGTTGCGGCACCTCCAAGCCCAAGGCATCCCCAATGGAGACCGACACGTCGAGCCCGATATAGTCCAGGAGCGCGATAGGCCCCATCGGATGTCCCGCGCCGTTCTGCATGCATTGGTCGACAGCTTCGGGCGGAAGTTCGACGGACTCAAGGTATTCTACCGCGCCAAAAAGATAGGGGAACAGCAGACGGTTGACGACGAAACCGGCCAGCGGCGGCACTTCGACGGCCTCCTTGTCCAGGCCGACACACAGGGCCCTTGCGCGTGCGCGTGTGTCAGGGCTCGCGTCCTTGGGGAAGGCAAGCTCGACCAGTTTCATCTTCGGGACCGGGTTGAAGACATGAAGCCCCACGAAGCGATCCGGGCGCCCTGAAGAGGTGGCGAGTTCGACGACTGGCAACGAGGAAGTCGTGGTCGCGATCACCGCGTCCTCGCGGGCGATCTTGTTCAGCTTGGCGAGCAATGCTCGTTTAAGCGGGAGGTCCTCCGCCACGGCTTCCACAAAGAAGCTGCCGGAACTGAGTTCGTCCAGGTCCAGCGTAATGGTCACATGGTCAGGTTCATAGCCTTCGCCAAGCCGTTCACAGGCCTTTGCGATCGCCCGTTTCGCTCTCTCCGACGACGCTGGGGAGCGCGCCCAAAGGCGGTGGCCGGGCATTCTGGACGCCACCGCCGCCAGACCGGTGGCGATCACGCCGCTGCCGACGATAGATAATTGTTCGCCCATCTTAACCCTCATGCCGCCCCGGGGGCCGGCTCTCGCATCCCCACCCCAAGGCGAGATTTCAGTGTCCGATTCTTTCGGTCAAAGCGCAATCGTACCGCGAACTTTTAATGGCGCTAAAGTGTGACGCGGCCCGGCCGTACTCAGATTGTCAATCGCGTGCACGAAGTCCGGGGAGTTGCCGACCGTCTGACAAGTACAGACAGACCAACAATTCCATAAAGTACTTCAAACAAAGGACAGCTGTGTAGGCGATGATCGCGATCGGGAAACTGTCCATGTGGGCGCCGATGGTGATCGCCGCCGCCGACCCGGCCGCCAGCAAGGCCTGGATTGCGAGGTTGACCGCATGGTGTTGGCGCACGAGCAGCACGGGCGAGATGGGATTGACCACGATATCCATAGCCCGCGCAAAGGCGAGAACCTGAACGATCCACACGGCCTCACGCCACTGCGGCTCGAAAATGAGAGCGAACAACAGGGGAGTCACGACGATGAGCCCCAGCAACGTCACCGCGCCGATTCCGCCGGTGAGGACCAGCGTCTTCAGCACCAGCGGACGGCAAGTCCCATCCTCGTGCATCCGGACGGCGGCATGGCGCTTGAAAACAGGTCTGATCGCACTGGCGATTGCGACGGAGGGGGCCTGTGTCAGGCGATCAGCGACAAAGTACAATCCGACGGCTGCGGGGCCGAAATAGGCTCCGATCATCACGGCCGGAATGGCGAAAGCCGTCATCTCAAGCAAGGTGGCCGGAAAATTCATCAGCGGAAATTTTCGGTATTCCCAGCCTATCGCGAGGGCCCGAGGCACGCTGAAGCCGTGGAAGAGCCGGAACTGCTGTTTACGCGCGCTCAAATGAGACAGCAGCACCATAACGCTTACAGATGCGAGGGAACCCAGAACCTGGCCAAGCTTCAGCGCTCCGCCGGCGCCCAGGCCGATCTTGGCGCCGATATCCACCAGAGCCGTCAGCAGACGGATGTTTGACGGAGTCTGGAAGTCTCGCTGTCGCGCGAACCAGATGCCGACGAGCGCTCCGTAAGAGCCCAACATGACGCTGAGCGGCAGGAACAGGAGGAGGTCCGCCAACTGCACCTGGCCCATCAGGCGGCCGACCTGTTCGCCAAACAGGAGGGTGACCACCGTCGACAGGATCGCCATCCCGAAAACAAGAATGAAGCACAGGTGAAGTAGCGCCCGCGCGTCGTCGTCCTCTTTCGGGATGTCGATCGCGACATCAAATCTCAGGATCGCGCACTGGGTGAGGTAGCCGGAGAGAACCACGTAGAGGGCGAACAGTCCGTAGTGTTCTGGCCCATAGATGCGGGTGAGGAAGGGAACCGAGAGGAAACTCAGGACCTGCATCAGCACGTTGGTTCGCAGGATCGCTGAGATCGAGCCGACAGCACCGGTTCTGGACAGGCCGATCAGGCGAGCCGCAAGGGGGACCGCCAGGGTCCTCATCTGTTCGAACCGTTCTCTCAACGGTGTCATACGTGAACCCGGACCATCTCCGTGAGGCCTTCCCGGATGTCCCGAGGAGGCGTGTAGCCGGTGCCCAGCATGCGCGTGGCGTCGATTTCCGAACTCGAACAGAATTTCCGAATCCGGACGGCCGAGATTGGCAGGGAGCGGTTAAGCATCCCGGCCGCCAGATCCGCCAGTTTCCCCAGAGCCAGACCCACCAGTAGCGGCAGCCGCAGCCCGGGGCCTTTGATGTTCCTGCCTAGCGCGGCCTGCGTGAGTTCTACGATCTGGTTTATGGACAGGTCAGGCCCGTCCGAGTAGTTGTAAATGCCGGGCGAAACACGGTCCGACGCGACATATGCCAAGAAGCCGGCAACGTTGTCGACGTGCGCGATCGCTTTCACATTGGTCCCGTCGCCGACCATAAGGAATGGTCCGTATTTGATCTGGCGGAGGAGGTTGTAGACGTTCCCACGATTGCCCGGTCCGAATACCACAGTGGGGCGGACGATATGCAGACGATGGTCGGCCTCTTCATCTAGCCATTCACAGTAAACACCTTCCGCGAGAAATTTCGTTCTCCCATAGTCGTTGAAATAGGCGATCCTGGAGTCCTCATTCAGCGGCTCCGAGCTTTCTCCATAAACGGCGACCGAGCTCGTGAAAATTTGCCATTTGACTCCGGCCTGCGAGGTCGCGCGGCAGATGTTCCGGGCCCCGTCGACGTTGACTTCGTCGTAGAGCGAGATCGGTCGTACGTCGTCCCTGTGCTCCGCAGCGAGATTGATGATCAGATCACGAGACTCAAAGTGGGGCGCGATGGCCGAAAAATCCCGGATATCGGCCTGTACGTAGTCTGACGTCACGCCCTCAGGCGCCGGCTTGATATCCAGCACGGTCACGTGGGCGCCCGAAGATCTCAACACCCGCTGGAGAACGCTGCCGATGAAGCCTGCTCCTCCAATCAACAAGATATTCATGTGGGTAGGTCTCCGTTCACCGTCGGGTTTTCGCTCGTCAGGCCCATCAGGTCAGCGTATCGGCGCGCCAGGATCGAATAGTCGTGGTTGAGCAGAACATGGCGACGGCCCCGATCGCCGATAGCTCGCCGGTCGGCCTCCGGCATGGAGATCATGGCGACCAGCGATGCAGCGATCTGTTCCGGGTCATCGACCGAACATCCGATCGCACCCCCGGTGGCCGTTATGTGATTCTCCTCACGCGTGTTGGCGTACACGATGGGCAGGCCGGCCAACATGTAGTCGTAGATCTTGTTCGGACTCACGCCAAACCGATAGATGGGCAAGTCCGGGGATGAGGCGAACCCCACATCGGCATGGCGGCAACATTCCATGACGACCGCGCGCTCGACCTGATCGTGGAACTCGACCGATGTGAGCGACAGTGCCGCCGCCTGATCCCGCAAGGCCGGTTCCAGTTCCCCACGGCCAACCAGAATGAACCGTATGTTGTCCGCCCCGCTCTCCCGGATCAGGTCCGCCGCCTGGAGCAAGGGGCCAAGCGGCGTCGTCGCCCCCATGTTTCCGGCGTGGATCACGACGACCTCGCCGGCCTCGCGCAGCGCCTTTATGTGCAGGACCAGGGGATGGGTCGCCGCCGGGCCGATGTCGCCTTCCTCGGAGATCACCTGCACGCCGTTCGGGATATAGCAGAATTTGTCGGCCGACATCCCGCGCGTGGTCATGTGCTGGTCCGCGTCGGCCAGCAGGGATACGACGCGATCCGCAGTCTTGTAGGCGAAGCGTTCGCAGAACCCTGCCAGGAGGACAAACGGGTGCCAGGAGGGCGTGCCCAGAATCTCCGTGAGGCTCAGCGGCCATATATCTCTCACCTCGAAGATGAAGCGCGCCTTGTATTTCCGCGCCAGCATCCAGCCGGCAATGACACCGAAGGGGTATGGGGAGGAGTAAACTACGACTTCGGGAGGCGCGGCTCTTCCTAGGACTCGCAGCGCGGGGTTGCCGAGCAAGTCAGGGATGATGCGCAGCATGGCCAAGATGCGCGCCACAGGAGACTTGCCGTATGGAGGCGTCGGGAGAAAATAGTGGGGAGCCCCCCCCACGTCCTGAAACCCTTCCCGCGGCTCGAGATTCTGGAACTGATGGTGATAGCCGGGCGCGATGACGAGGCTCTCCAGTCCAAGCGCGCGCCACGCCCTGGACAGGAGGTAGGCACGCCAGTAGCGGCCGAGCCCCGGGCCCCCCGCGGGAGGATAGATATACCAGATGCGCGGGCGTGCGCCTGCAATCCCGGCTGAATCTGACGGCGTACTCACGCGAACCTCGCCTCCCTAGGCAAGGGTGCGCAGGGCTTGAAAAGCTTCCGCATAACGAGAAAAGGCCTGCACCCCGCGCATTGTCGCCATGCCATAAATCAGCTCTTTCCTGAAGTAGGGGCGGTCCAGTTCGACCTGCGATTCATAACATTGGAGGGCGCGGAACTTGGCCTCGACGTGTCGCTCATCAAGAACGATGAACC
The DNA here is from genome assembly GCA_019746095.1 of Caulobacteraceae bacterium. Classification (GTDB taxonomy): domain Bacteria; phylum Pseudomonadota; class Alphaproteobacteria; order Caulobacterales; family Caulobacteraceae; genus Brevundimonas. The sequence continues at coordinate 47,686 of JAIESL010000002.1, read as the reverse complement.
CAGTAGTTTCCGCTGAAAGCTGGTTCCACGGCAGCTCGTAGCACCAGATTGAAGATCGACGAAACGCGCGAAGCGCCTCCCGGTGAATGGCGTCGTGATCCTGGTGCACATCCTGGCCCGCCGGGGCGAACACAAGGTCGGGCGCGAACCGGGTGCGAAACTCGATCATCTTGTCCAGGATGGCCTGGCGGTGTCGGTCGAAGTTCCGCACCGGAAATTTCTCAATGAATATCGCGTCATCGCTTACGCCCAGCACCCGGAGCGAGGCCCGCATCTCACCGTGGAGGCGGTCAGGCGCTGATCCCGCGGGCAGGGACTGTTCGGCGTCGGAAAACGCGACCACCGCCACGCGGTCGCCAGCCTCGACGGCCTTGGCGATTGCTCCGCCGCAGCCCAGCTCCGCGTCGTCGGTATGCGGCGCCAGCACCAGAATACTACGGCTCATTTCGCATCTCTTTCCTCGGCTGCGACAATCAGTGCCTTGAGCGCTCGGCGCTCGCGCTGAAACTCTTCCTGGGTAACCGCGGGAGAGCCCATCACGGTCGTCCCCGACGGCACATCCTTCACCACAAGCGCCTGAAGGCCCACGGTCGAGCGGGCGCCCAGCTTGCGCTGGTTCATGACGCAGGCGGAGGGCGCCACCCAGCCGTAGTCGCCAATTTCGACGCTGCCGCCGAGCATGCTCTGGGCGATCACGGCCGTGGCGCGGCCGATGACGACATTATGGGAAATATGGATCTGGTTATCGATCTTGGCGCCACGCCGGATGATCGTGTCGGCCAGTGCGCCCCGATCGATGCTCGTATTGGAACCGATCTCGACGTCAGACTCGATCAGCACGCCGCCAACATGAGGAAATTTCTCGAACTCCCCGTCTTCGCCCCGTTCATACCCGAACCCATCCGAGCCAATGACCGTTCCCGAGTGGACGACCACATTGTCGCCCAGCCTGACCTTGTCATAGAGAACGACATTCGGGTGTAGAATGGACCCGGCTCCGACCTTGCAGTGGCGGCCCACCGAACAGTTCGCGCCAATCGAGGCGGTGAGGTCGATTTCAGCCGACGGATCGACCACCGCTGTCGGGTGGGCCCCGGGCTGGATGCCGGTAGCACCGAACAGGCGGCCGACAGCCCGGGCGAAAGCGAAGCGCGGGTTCTCGACGAGAATCGTCGTGACATCGGACCCAAGGGATGCGGCGTCTAGACCTACCGGACAGATGACGGTCAAACCCGTCAGCAACGACGCCGCGTCCCCACCTAGGGCGCCGGGGTTTCGCACGAAGGTTAGCCCGTTCCTGATCGGCCGGTTGCTGGGACACGGTGCCACGATCGGGCGATCCAGCGAACCTGCAAGTCCGAGGATCAGCGGCTCCAGAATCTCCGCCAGATCCCGAACAGTGTGATGGCCGTTCGTCATGATATGCTCCTTCGGGTTCCGGTCATGGGGCGTTTCCGGCTCGCGCGTCGCGGGTCTCGACCAAGCCGGCATACACCTGCGCCAGCCGGGGCTCTTCGTTCTCCCAGATAAACTGGGTGGCGGCCTCGGCTGCGGCGGCCTTCATCGGGCTGCTATCCGCTTCCGCCATCCGGTTCAGGGCAGCCGTCATCGAGGCGATGTCCAGGTCGGTCGTCATGCCCAGTCCAAGGCGGGTGACGAGCCCTGCCATTTCAGGCAGGGGATTGCCTACCAGCACCGGAAGGCCAGCCTGAACATATTCGAACAATTTGTTTGGCAGCGACAGTTCATAGCTGAGGCAGATGGCCTCGACGAGGCAGAGCCCGACGTCAGCAGAGGCCGTGTAGGCGACGATCTCGTCCTGCGGGACGGCGGGCTGGTATTTCACGTGGGGGCTTCGCGAGGCGGCCTCCCGGACGTCGTCCACCATGTCGCCATATCCCATTGCGACGAAGACGCCGTTGGGCACCATGCCGCGGGTGAATACGTCGAGAAGCAAGGGCAGGCCCCGGTCGGCGGAGATGACGCCCTGATAGATGAAGACGACCTTGTCGTCGGGAATGTCGTGCAGGAGCCGCAGGCAATTCTCGTGACCCGCTGGCCTGCCGCCGGCACGGGGATAGTTGTGGATCGCGGTTATCGGCAGGCGGCGATATCTCGCCCGGTACCAGTCAGCGATCGGTTCGTTGACGACGATCGCCTGGTCATAGAAGCGCAGAAAGACCGCTTCGAGGACCTTGCAGACCGCCTTGAGCAGAGGGCGGTGGACGAGGCTCGCGCTCTCGGTTTCGAGCTCGTGAGCGTCATAGACCAGTCGGGCGCCGGTCAGGGCTTTGACCAGGGCGCCCAACGGCAGGAGCGTAACGTGATGGACGCTAACAACATCCGGCCGGGCGGTAACACTCCGCCCGGCAGCCCGCCCGAGCCAAAGCAAAAGGTTGAGTCCAGGGACGACCCTTGGGACCGCGATCCGTTCCAGGGTGAGTCCGGGTTCGATCGTCTCTTGCAGGGCCAGACCGTCGTCGCCGCGCCCCTTCTTCGCCAGTATGTGTACGGCGTCGAAATTCCCGCTGCTCAGCGCCGTGCGCGCCTGCTTCATCAAGCGAGACTGAAACCGGCCGCTGTTGGCCACTACATGCAGGTAGCGCCTTCCGGCCGATCCGGCCGCGGGAGTATCCGGGGTAGCAGCTGTCATCGCACGCGCTTCCGGCCCGGAAAATTCGTATAGAATCCGAGGGCAGGGGCTGCGACAGTAAACTTCCGGTCGTGCAGGCGTCGTAAAGTGCTCCTTGGTGTTCCGGTCATGGGGCGTTTCCGCCTTTGGCGTCGTGACCCTGGACCAAGCCGGCATACACCTGCGCCAGCCGGGGCTCTTCGTTCTCCCAGATAAACTGGGTGGCGGCCTCGGCTGCGGCGGCCTTCATCGGGCTGCTATCCGCTTCCGCCATCCGGTTCAGGGCAGCCGTCATCGAGGCGATGTCCAGGTCGGTCGTCATGCCCAGTCCAAGGCGGGTGACGAGCCCTGCCATTTCAGGCAGGGGATTGCCTACCAGCACCGGAAGGCCAGCCTGAACATATTCGAACAATTTGTTTGGCAGCGACAGTTCATAGCTGAGGCAGATGGCCTCGACGAGGCAGAGCCCGACGTCAGCAGAGGCCGTGTAGGCGACGATCTCGTCCTGCGGGACGGCGGGCTGGTATTTCACGTGGGGGCTTCGCGAGGCGGCCTCCCGGACGTCGTCCACCATGTCGCCATATCCCATTGCGACGAAGACGCCGTTGGGCACCATGCCGCGGGTGAATACGTCGAGAAGCAAGGGCAGGCCCCGGTCGGCGGAGATGACGCCCTGATAGATGAAGACGACCTTGTCGTCGGGAATGTCGTGCAGGAGCCGCAGGCAATTCTCGTGACCCGCTGGCCTGCCGCCGGCACGGGGATAGTTGTGGATCGCGGTTATCGGCAGGCGGCGATATCTCGCCCGGTACCAGTCAGCGATCGGTTCGTTGACGACGATCGCCTGGTCATAGAAGCGCAGAAAGACCGCTTCGAGGACCTTGCAGACCGCCTTGAGCAGAGGGCGGTGGACGAGGCTCGCGCTCTCGGTTTCGAGCTCGTGAGCGTCATAGACCAGTCGGGCGCCGGTCAGGGCTTTGACCAGGGCGCCCAACGGCAGGAGCGTAACGTGATGGACGCTAACAACATCCGGCCGGGCGGTAACACTCCGCCCGGCAGCCCGCCCGAGCCAAAGCAAAAGGTTGAGTCCAGGGACGACCCTTGGGACCGCGATCCGTTCCAGGGTGAGTCCGGGTTCGATCGTCTCTTGCAGGGCCAGACCGTCGTCGCCGCGCCCCTTCTTCGCCAGTATGTGTACGGCGTCGAAATTCCCGCTGCTCAGCGCCGTGCGCGCCTGCTTCATCAAGCGGGACTCAAACCGGCCGCTGGTCGTCGTCAGATGTAGGTACCGGCGTGGCGCCGGCGCCATCCCCACCCCCATTTGAGAGTTCGGTATCACCGACCAGCCTTGCCGCCCAGTATTGCATTGCGCAACCGGACCATAGCCCGAGCTGTCTTGACCACGAAATTCAGTTCCCGGGAGTGGTTCGGATAGTCGGTGTGGCTCTTGAGCGGTTGTTGAATCAATGAATCAAACTCTGATCGATCAATGCCGAGTTTTCGGCAAACAAACGCCACGTCAGCCTCGATCTCCTTGGGATCATAAGGCGGATTCTTCATCTCGGCCAATGCTGCATCGCGAGGCATTTCGCCAGTTACTACAAGACTGGCCAAATGGGCGCGTCGTTTGTCGTATCCAAATCTCCGCGGGAGATAGTATGATTGGAAGAAGCGAGTCCAGCGTGACTCATAGTGCTTTCCGCCGTAGTAAATCCAATCATATTTTTCTTGAAGCAGCGTCATTGCTTCCGTTTTGCTGTACGGCATATAGTTCAATGGATAGAACATGTTTATGCCATATATGTACGGAAAATACAGACGCCGGACCCAAAACGACATAGTTTTGTATTGTTTTAACGGTCTTGTGCCAAATTGTTTCTGTATGGCCAGGATTTGTTTGGAATCAGCGGCATCGTAGCCCCAGTTCGCGGGCAATATGCTCTCGGTCGCGATATTTGAACCGTTTGCGATGTGGTGGATATTCATCTTGCGCGCCAACCGGTAAACTTCGGCCGGGAAAATATGGTCCTGCGGCACATCCTGGTTTGCAAGTCCGGCACGGAGATAGGCCAGCTGCAGGTCGCGCATTTCCTCCCAATCTACGACATGAGTGAACAGATCGATGCCCAGCTTGGTGACGATCTTCTCAATGTTGGACACCGCCAGTTCGGAGTTCCAGCCTGAGTCGACGTGCACTGCGATCGGACGCAGGCCCAATTCAACCTTGCACAGGTGCAACAGGTAGGAACTGTCGACGCCGCCACTTACGCCAATGACAATATCGTAGTCCTTGCCCTCGCCATCCTTTTTGATCTTCGCGACAAGTTCCTCCAGCAGGACGCGGCCTTCGGGACCTCTGTGCCAATAGAGTTCCGAGAGCGACTCAAAGGAAGCGCAGTGATTGCATTTTCCACCCTCATCGAACGTTATGTCAGGGTCTGACGTGTCCATCACGCACTGCGTACAGAGCTGATATTTTCTAGATAGTGCGGTCACGACATAGCCTTTTGATTCGTAATCTGGCGTGCGGTTATTGGGTGAAGCCTACTGAAGGGCCCGAACTTCTTGAACGCTCGCTGAACTGTCTTCGTCTGCCGAACCAATACCACCTACGGCTCTCCGAAGCGCGTCCAACAACCGTACTTTTTCATCAGCCCAGGTCGGCGGTCGGTAGGTTGACTGCGCGATACGTTCCTTGATGGAGGCGCGAGTAAGCTGAGCAATGGTCGAAACGAGCGAATCCACGTCGTTTCGAATAGACCAGCCGAGCCCGCTCTCGTTCGCGAACGCCCGAAACTCGGGGCCCTCACCCACAATGACGGCGAGCCCGGCGGCCGCGTACTCAAACAGCTTGTTCGGGAGACCGAAATGATAACTCAGCGACGTCCCGTTGGGCTGGCAAAGCCCCACATCCGCGCCCCTCAGGTATGAGACCACCTGATCGTGCGCCACAGAGGGCCGCAGATGAATATTGGGTTGGCCGGCCGCCAGAGCCGCCAAGTCGGCGGACATCGGTCCATATCCGACCATAACAAGGTGCTTGTCGCCGCCGACTCTCGAAAAGGCCTCCACGGCGGTCTCTAGTCCGCGGCCCCGCGTGAAGGCGCCGGCGTAGGCGACGACGACGGCGTCCTCACCCACCCCGATATCCTGCCGTAAGGTGCTCTCACCGCGATACGCCAGCGAGGTGGGAACGTTGCGGACCGTGCTTACGCTCAGGCCCCTGTAGGCCACCCGATACCAATCCGCGATCGAGTCATTGACCACGATGGTGTGGTCGCAGAACCGGATCAGCGCTGTCTCAACGATCCGAGCAGCCTTGCGCACGGGCCATGACCAGCCTTCTCTTTCAGATTCGAGTTCGTGCGCATCGTACAACAGGCGGGCTCCGCTCCGGATCTTGAGCAGAACTCCCAAGGGAAGTGAGGCGAGGCTATGCGCAATCACCAGGGTCGCCGGTGTACGTTGACCCATGTCTCGAACCGTGGCGCGCCACCACGCCGGCAGGGCCAGAGCGCGGGTCAACCGGCCCGTTCCCGGCACCGCTGGCGACGGCCCGACCCGACGCACCGTCTCGCCGGGGCCCCGCGGCTCGATCAGATCAAGGCCCGCCACGGCATGACCAACATAGTCCACCTCGGCGGCCAGTCCGGCATCCAGCGCCGCCCGCCCGGCGCGCCACGCGCGGCTCTCGTGCAGCCAGGGCGAAAAGTAGAGATGGATGTGGCGTCCGCTAGGAGACGCGCGGTCACCCATCAGGAGTGCTCCCCGCCCGCCACGCCTTTTTGAGCGTGCCGAGCGAAAGTTCCCCTTTGGCGAAGTAGCGGATCAACTGGGTCAGCCCCGATGTATGGTCGAACATCCAAGAGACGTTGGGAAAGTCCGTATGGTCTCGACGAGGCGCCTCGATCAGGCCGCTCAGTTCCTCAACGCTGAAGTCCAGCTTCTTGGCGACGAAGGCCAGCTCTTCCTCAGCTTCACCGTCCTTGTACAGGGGGTGTTCCAGCTCAAGAATTGCCTCTTCACGCGTGATCTGGCCGGAGACGATAAGGCTGGACAGGTGGGCCTTGCGCTTGTCGATGCCGAATTTGCGCACGAGGAAATATTCCTGAAAGAACCGGGTGAAGCGGTTCTCCCCGTGCTTGCGTCCATAGGGGCGCCACCCCAGTCGGGTCACCAGTTCTTCCAGCGCCTCCGACTTCTTAAACTCGACGTAGTTCAGTATGGGGAAGAAGATGATCCGTCTCAAAAGCAGGCGGTAGGCCAGCTCCACGGGCTGCATGATCGGATACGTCCGCAGGGGCCGCTCACCATATGCGCGATGAATGGCCTTGACGTTCGCGCCATCCCTTTTGTCGTATGCCCAGCTTCGAGGCAGAATCGACTCCGTCGCGACGTTCCCTCCGTGCACCACGTATCCTATGCCGTACCGGTTCGCGATGCGCAGCAGGATGGTGTTGATAGCGTGATCGCTTACGCACTCAAGGTCCATGACCGAGGCCTTGAAATAGGAACGCTGCAGATCCTTGATCTCATCCCAGTCGACAACATGGGTGAAGAGATCGATTCCGAGCCGCTTTACGATCCTCTCGACATTGCTGACGGCCAGTTCCGAATTCCATCCGTTGTCCAGATGTACCGCCAGGGGACGCAGGCCAAGGTCCACCACACGGCAAGCCACGACGCTGCTGTCGACGCCGCCGCTCAATCCGATGATGCAGTCGTAGTCCTTGCCACGGCCGTCGCGGCGGATGCGCTCAACCCAGGTAGACAGGCGGGTTTCCGCATCCTGGCCGTGAAAGACCTCGTTCCGCCAGCGCCAGTCCGCGATTCGCGCGTGGTTGCTGACGCCTTGGTCATCGAAAGTGATTTCTGAATCGCTTGTGTCCATCACCGTGGCGCTACACCGGTGCCAGCCCGCCGCAGGGCCTTGATCAACGGGCGCTCCCGCGACGACACCGGTCATGACGAGGTCGGGCGAGACTGGGGCCAATCTATGGTGTCGGTGCCAAGTTCGATTCGCTCCAACCGACCCTCGACCTCGGCGTAACGATCACCCGTCCGGGGGCAGACCAGGTCGGCACCCAGGACTTCCCCGGCGTGGCTCACCCAACCGATCCGCTTGGCCGGGACTCCTGCCATCAACGCAAACGACGGCACATCCTTCGTCACAACGCCGCCGGCCGCAATGAGGCAGAACTCGCCCAAGGTCACGCCCAGAACGACGGTGGCGTTGGCGCCAATCGTTGCGCCCATCTTCACGAGCGTCGGCTCGAACTCCGCCTTGCGGTTAACAAACGCTCGCGGCGTGCGGACGTTGGTGAAAACCATTGAGGGACCACAAAAGACTCCGTCCTCCAGTGTGACACCCTCATAGACGCTCACGTTGTTCTGGATCTTGCAGCCGTCGCCTACCCTGACGTTGGGGCCCACAACTACGTTCTGTCCCATTGAACAGTCGCGGCCTACCGTGGAACCGGACAGGACGTGGCTGAAATGCCAGATCTTGGTTCCGGGCCCGATCTCCACGCCATCGTCCACGATCGCGGTGGTGTGTACAAAAGTCGTCATCTTCAAGCCTTAACTATCTTGGCGCGGTAGGGCGCGACGACCTTGGACATTGCGTTTCGGGTGTCGACTATGAGACCGACGCACTCAGCGAGACCTGCATAGTCCACGCCGTCATGATCGGTCGCGATCAGTGCGCAGTCATAGGTCTTGAGCACCTCAGAATCCCATACAACGCTGCGCTCGTGGGCCATTTCGGGATGGTCCCGCGTCGCAGGCACCTGGGCGATGAAGGGATCGTAGAAATCCACGGTGGCTCCCCTGCTGCGCAACAGCGCGATCAGGTGGAGTGACGGGCTTTCCCGCATGTCATCGACATTCTTCTTGTAGGCGAGGCCGAGGACCAGAATGCGTGATCCCATCACGGGCTTGCTGAGGTGCTGGCTCATTGCGGAAGCCAGCGTCTCGATCACGGTCTTCGGCAGGCTGGCGATGACATCGCCGGCCAGTTCGATAAACCGGGTGCTCTCCCCTACTGCCCTCGCTTTCCAAGTCAAATAGAAGGGGTCGATCGGGATGCAATGTCCGCCCAGGCCGGGTCCCGGATAGAATGGCATAAACCCGAACGGCTTCGTCTTGGCCGCATCGATGACCTCGAATATGTCAATATCCATTGCGGAGAAGACCTGCTTCAGCTCGTTGACCAAGGCGATGTTGACCAGGCGGAAGATATTCTCAGTCAGCTTTACAGCCTCCGCGGTTCGCAGGTTGCTGACCGGCACCGGCGTCGTGAATGTGCCGTAGAGCTCGACGGCCATCCGTTGCTCGGCAGGGGAATCTGCGCCCACAACCTTGGGAATCGTGGACGTATGGAAATCTGGGTTCCCGGGATCTTCGCGTTCGGGACTGTAGGCGATCGCGAAATCGAAGCCGGCGCGCAACCCGCTGATGCGCTCGAGCAGCGGCCGCATAAGTTCGGAAGACGTACCCGGGTAGGTCGTGGATTCGAGGATCACGATCTGGTCGCGCCGCAGCACCTGGGCCAGGCTCTCGGTCGTCTTTTCTACGTAACTCAGGTCAGGCTCCCGATGCAGATTGATCGGTGTCGGCACGCAGATCAGAAGGGCGTCGGCCTCGGCCATCCTTTGAAGATCTGTCGTGGCGCTGAGCCGACCGGTCGCACGCAGGGCCTCCATCCGGCTCGCTGGAATGTGCCTGATGAGTTGGCGGCCCTCGTTGACAGCGTCCACCTTCGCCGGGTCGATATCGTAGCCGAGAACACGATGCCCCACGGCGATGAAACTCTCCGCAAGCGGCAGGCCGACATAGCCAAGCCCGACAATGCCGATCACGATCTCCTTGGATGTGATCTTGTTGCTGAACCGTTCCGCCATCGCGTTGGCGTGTTGTGCGAAATCCGCCATTTCGTCGGTGGTCATCCTAATCTCCGCCAAAGGAATTGACGGCGTGGATGATATAATCCTGCACATCAGGTTCGAGATAAGGGTGCATCGGAAGGCTGAGCACCTTCTGCGTAAGGCTTTCGGTCACCGGAAGCCCCCCCGGGCCAAGCGGATATTTCGCGTACGGAATCTGCTTATGGATGGCGATCGGATAGTAGACCATGGCAGGAACGCCCATTGACTTGAGGTGCGCTGCCAGATCATCTCGACGGTCGGTCTTGATGGTGTATTGCGCCCACGACGATGTCGCTTCCGTCATGAGGCGCGGTGTACTGACCGCGTTGGAAAGTCCTGCCCCATAGCGCGCAGCGACGGCGTCCCGCGCAGCCAGCTCGTCAGGGAAGATCGCCAGCTTCTCGAGCAGGACAGCGGCCTGCACAGTATCCAGTCGGGAGTTCATCCCGATGCGAACATTGAGGTATTTGGCCTCGTGAGAAAAATTTGCATTCTGGACATCGCGAGGCCCCGCTTGGCCATGCATACGCAGGGATACCAGCTGTTCAGCCAGCAGGTCGTCGTCTGTCAGCACGGCGCCGCCATCCCCGTAGGCTCCAAGGGGCTTGGCGGGGAAGAAGCTGGTGGTGGTGCAGTCTGCCCAGTATGTCGGGTGTTTCCCCTTCAAGGTGCCCCCAAACCCCTGGGCGCTGTCCGCGATGAGCTTGAGCCCATAGCGATCGCAGATCTCCCTAAGAGCCGGGTAGTTTGCGGGCTGCCCGAAAAGACAGACCGCAATCACGACCTTGGGCTTGAGCGTTCCCTCGCGGAGCGTCGCCTTGATCGTCGCTTCAAGATGGGAGGGCGACATGTTGAATGTATCGCCATCAACATCGACGAAGACGCAGCTCGCACCGACCAAAGGCACGATTTCAGCGGTCGCTGCGAACGTGAAACTGGGACAGAACACTGCGTCGCCTGGACCGACCTCCCACGCCATCAGCGGAAGCACGAGTGCCTCGGTTCCGTTCGCGCACGTGAGACAATGCTTGGCCTGCCCGAAGTTGGCGAGCTTGCTCTCAAGCTCTTTGACCGGCGGCCCCATGATATAGGCCCCGGACTCAATCGCTGCGATGACGGCATCGTTGAGCTTAGGCCCTATCCGACGGCGCTGGGCCTGCAGGTCGATGAAAGCGATCGGATTGTTAGGTTTGGCGGGCGGCATTACGGCTTAACTTTCTGTGCGGTAGTCGCTTTGGCGAGGACTCTGAGAACCCTGAGAGATTCGACGCTATCGGTGCGGGGCGTGGCACCCGTGGCTATGCATTCAACGAAGTGCCGGCATTCGGACAGCAGCGGTTCTGCGTCGCCGTAGGGAATTGGCAGCGGCTCCGTCTTCTCGGCAGCGGGCGTCTCCGAAGATAAGTCAATCTGATGGGCATAAAGCAAAAGCTTGCGGTCCCCTGCTGCGGAGTCCTCAAACACCGCCATCGCCTTCTCTCCGACCACCACCAGACGGTGTTCTTTGAATGGGTGGAGCCAAGAGGAGAAAACGTGAGCGTGCGCACCGTTGGGGAAAACCATATCGATACGGCACTCGTCCGCGATCCCAGGCGTCAGGAACGCGCCGGAAGTCGCCGAGACCGACGACGGCTCCCCGTCAAAAAGCGCGAGCAGCATGGACAGGTCGTGGGGAGCAAAGCTCCACATGACGTCCTCCTCAATTCTGAACTTTCCCAAGCTTAGCCTGTTCGAATAGGCATATCGCAGAGTCCCCAACCGACCCGATTTAACGGCAGCGAGAAGGGACTCGAAAGCTGGATGATACTGCAGCAGATGGCCTGCCATCAGGACCTTGCCAGTTGAATTGGCTAGGTCACGGAGCTTCTCCGCGTCCTCTAGGAGCAGCGCCAGTGGTTTTTCGACGAAAACGCCCTTTCCGGCCAAAAGGGCGCGACTGGCGAGGGCGGCATGGAGTTCCGCAGGGGCTGCGATCGCAACGCCGACGATTTCAGGATTGGCCAAAACCTCCTCGAGAGAAGCCGCCGGAACGCCGTACAGACTGCCAACAGCGATTGCCGTCCTCGAGTCACCGTCAACTACAGCGGCCAGCACGCCGAGCTTGTTGAGCGCACGCGCGATGTTCTTGCCCCAGTACCCGCATCCGATCAGCGCAATCTTCGTCATAGTTTCTCCAGTGTGGTTACATGGCTGAGGGCGTCAAGCGGCCAAGTCGCGAAGCGGCGTTTGACGCCCCGCGCGCCGGCGTCAGCGGACGCCGGATCCGTGCAGTATGGTCCATAGAGTGCGAAACACTATCTGAACATCGAGTGAGGCTGAATGTCTCTTCACGTAGTATAAATCATATCTTAACTTCACGAATGCTTCATCAAACCCCGACGATGGCGGAGCGTTGACCTGGGCCCACCCACTTATTCCGGGGCGGACCAAACACCGATAGGCAAACTTGGGCTGAGTGTCTGTGTAAGAATTGTGAAATTGAATCGCCTCAGGCCGAGGACCGATCAGACTCATATCACCCTTAAGCACGTTCCAGAGTTGCGGGAGCTCGTCCACTCGTGTCCGTCTAAGGATGCGACCGATCTTGGTCACCCGGACATCACCGGGGACAGCTTCATGCATCGGAACCCCGGGCGGAAGCGGGCGCATCGTCCGAATCTTCCACATTCTAAATGACTTGCCACCAAGCCCGGCCCGATCTTGAACGAAAAAGGCCGGCCCGCCGCTTGTCAAGAACACGCCTACCGCCGCGATCATTATGAGAGGGATTGCTATCGGCAGGAGGGCTACTGAACCGATGATGTCCGATAGCCGTTTCAACAAAGCGTATGAACTTAAAGACGCGGAGGGCATGTGTTCGAGTTCGAAACTCTCCACCGCAACAGTTCCAGCCATGTCGTCCATATAATCAACTATATGTCGCACTCGGCATCCGCCTTGAAGTGCGCGTGAGAGCGCGCGCGCCCAATCAGCACTAACCGGAGCATGAAGATCAATCAGTAGAATATCGATATCGCCGAAATCAGAAAGCGGAGACGTCAATATCGTCTTTTTAGAGAGAGAGCTAGGTACTTCAAATACTAGCGGTTCAACTATGGCAACTTTAACGCCCAATACAATGTGGCGGCACCAGATCAAAATCAATGAAATTATTAATGTTGCTGGTATAGCGGTCAGCATTATAGTTCTGGAAAAAAAGTACCTACCCGTAAGTATTGCTACCGCATAAGTACCAAAAAGAACCGCGGCTAGAAAAAATATATGAGATATTGATTCTTGGATGGGCCCTTTGGATCTTAACGCGCTTAAAAGAACTGTAGAGGAAATAATTGAAACTAATGACCAGTGTATAATTATTTCCAGGCTTTCGTTCCAGATGTTTAGCGTGCCAAAAAACAAAATGTTTCCATTAAGCCAAACGAAGACAAATAATAATGGATAAAACATTATGAGGGTTGATGATTGTATTTTTATCATGATTAATTAAATCAGATTTTATCTATAAGTAAAATGGCGTTTAATACATATATGTAAACCCCTTATCAGGGGGGGGCGGGTTGGGCTTGGCTCGGGCGACCTGGTCTCGGGAGGCCGGGTCAAGGGTCATTGCTGCTCTACACTGGGATATCATTGGTTGGAAAGGAGCGGAAATCGATAAGGGTGTCATTTTTTGGCTTCGCCTCGCCGATGGTCGGGTGCCAAGCAGGTGTTCATTGTGAAGCAGGGCGCGGACGGCGTGCTGGTGGCGGGCATCTGCCGGCGGGCCAGGATCAGCTATTACGCCTGCGGACTCCCAACATGACTGCGGAACCAGATGGGAGGGAGGTCCGGGCCCACCTTACGCTGCGAAGGCAACTATCTGATATTGCTAACACCCAGAACTAATTCTTCCACCACCCCCGGATCCGCTAGCGTCGACGTATCCCCCAATGCCTCCACGTCCCCCTCGGCGATCTTGCGCAGGATCCGCCGCATGATTTTCCCCGACCGCGTCTTCGGCAGACCCGGTGCCCAGTGGATCACGTCCGGAGCCGCGATCGGACCGATCTCCTTGCGGACATGGGCGACCAGGGCGCGTTTGAGATCGTCGTGGGCCTCGACCCCGGCATTGAGGGTGACATAGGCATAGATGCCCTGACCCTTGATGTCGTGGGGATAGCCGACCACCGCGGCCTCGGCGACGGCACCGTGCAGGACCAGGGCGCTCTCGACCTCGGCCGTGCCCATCCGGTGCCCCGAGACGTTGATGACGTCATCGACCCGTCCGGTGATCCAGTAGTAGCCGTCCTCGTCTCGCCGGCAGCCGTCGCCGGTGAAATACTTGCCCGGATAGGCGCTGAAATAGGTGTCGAAGAAGCGCTGGTGATCGCCCCAGACGGTGCGCATCTGGCCGGGCCAGCTGTCGGTGATGCACAGGTTGCCGCTGGCCGCGCCTTCCAGCACTGCGCCCTCGGCATCGACCAGTTGCAGCTCCACGCCGGGCAGGGGCCGGGTTGCCGACCCAGGCTTGAGGTCTGTGGCGCCGGGCAGGGGGGAGACCAGGATGCCGCCCGTCTCGGTCTGCCACCAGGTGTCGACGATGGGGCAGCGGCCGTCGCCGACGACCTCGTGATACCAGCGCCAGGCCTCGGGATTGATCGGCTCGCCGACGCTGCCGAGCAGGCGCAGGCTGGCGCGCGATGTCGCCTTCACCGGCCCGTCGCCCTCACGCATCAGGGCCCGCAGGGCGGTCGGGGCGGTGTAGAAGATCTCGACCCGGTGTTTGTCGACCACCTGCCAGAAGCGGCTGAAGTCCGGATAGTTGGGCACGCCCTCGAACATCAGGGTGGTCGCGCCATTGGCCAGGGGGCCGTAGACGCAATAGCTGTGGCCGGTGACCCAGCCGACATCGGCGGTGCACCAGAACACCTCGCCGGGCCGGTAGTCGAACACCAGCTCATGGGTCCAGGCGGCCCAGAACAGATAGCCGCCCGTGGTGTGCATCACCCCCTTGGGTTTGCCCGTCGAGCCTGAGGTGTAGAGGATGAACAGCGGGTCCTCGGCGCTCATCGGCTCGCACGGGCAGTCGGCGCTGACGCCGGCCCGGGCCTCGCTGTAGCGGACGTCACGGCCCGCGATCATCGGGATGTCGGCCCGGGTGTGGGTGATGACCAGGACTGTTTCGACAATGGCCGCACCGGGGCGTTCGAGGGCGGCATCGACATTGGCCTTTAGCGGCACCCGCTTGCCGCCGCGCAGGCCCTCGTCGGCCGTGATGATGATCTTCGAGCCGCAATCCTCGATCCGGCCCGCCAGGCTGTCGGGCGAGAAGCCGCCGAAGACCACGGAATGGACGGCGCCGATGCGGGCGCAGGCCAGCATGGCGACCGCGGCGGCGGGGATCATCGGCAGGTACAGGGTGACGCGGTCGCCCTTCACCACGCCCAGGCCCTTGAGCACATTGGCCATGCGGCAGACTTCGGCGTGCAGTTCGCGGTAGGTCAGGCCGCCGGATACGGTCGGTTCGTCACCCTCCCAGATGATGGCCGTCTGGTCGCCGCGCTCGGCCAGATGCCGGTCCAGACAGTTCCAGGCGACGTTGAGCACCCCGTCCTCGAACCAGCGGATGCGGAAGTCGGCCTTGTCGAAGGACACGTCCTTGATCCGGGTCGGCGTCGTCATCCAGTCCAGCCGCCGCGCCTGCTCGGCCCAGAAGGCGTCGGGGGTCTCGCGCGCCGCCGTGCGGGCCCCGTCATAGGCGGCGCGGTTCATCCGGGCGCGCTGGGCCCATTCGGACGGGACGGGATAGAGTTCCGGATCGGTCACAGCGAAGTCCTTGCTCAAAGCCAAACCAAGCTCTTGAGACCGAAACCTATCGTAAGCCAGTCTTTCTGACACCCGGCCTGCCCGACTTAGGCAGATGCCTTTGCAACCCGTTGCAAGGGCCGACGGATGGCAGTGTCTCGCCTGACTTGCGGGCCAGGCGAGACAGGATCAGAGGTTGGAGCAGGCACCGGCCAGCGCGCCTCATTCCAGTGCGCTTCCTTCCCCCTTCCCGCACACCCCATTTCAGCGCGCCTCTTTCCAGTGCGCGCTACCGCCGCGTTGAGCGCCGTTCCCAGTCCAGCGGCCAGCCCGGTTTGGCCCAGCCTTCGGCGTTGACGGTGAGCCTCTGTTTGCCGCACGCGAAATACAGGTTGCCGTAAGGCCGGCGATGGTTGGCGCCGAACGATACCACCAGCCGCCAACCTTCCGACAGCAGTCGTCGGGCCTCGACCACCATCGGATGGCGGCGCAGGTTGAGCGTATGGATGGCCGAGCTGTCGATCAGAAATGGGCCAAAACGACCTGACGCCCTGCAGGGTTCGCTGAGCACAGTGAGCGCGCCGGTGAAGAAGGGCCGCATGTTCGTCGGGTACGCGCCTGTCACATACATATAGGCGGTGCGGTCCCGAAGGTCGGCGAACGCCTTGGTGTTTTCGTTGGCCATCATCCTGAAAACCTGGCGGGGATCCGGCCGTGGGTCGGACCACCGCGGCGTTGGATCGAGGGGCATGACCTCTTCGACAAAGACCCATTCCGTGTTGGGTTTTCGAGGGTGCGCGGGGATTTTTCGGATCCTGAGGCCGACATCGCCGTCGACCATTTCAACGATGCAGGCATCGCCTGGCTCCAGCACAGGCTCATAGCCGGCGGGATTGCGGCTGTAGCCCTTGAACAAGACTTGATCGCCGATTTGCATGTCACACCTCCATGGTTGCGGTTGGGTTTTCATACTAGCAGCGGATGGCGCGAAAACAACCCATAAACAACTGAAAACAAACAGAAAATCGCAAACTTATCGCAGCCTAAACTTGTGGGCGACAAATCGCGGCGGCACCGCTTTCGAAGTAAGAAATGCCCGTATAGCTTGCAGTGATGGCGACTGATTCCTCGGCACCTCCCAGCCCCCCGCCGCAGGCCTTGCCGCCCGTGCGCGCCCGTACACGTTCGCGCGGGCAGGCCGCTCAGGCGGCCGCGCCGTCCGAAGGTGCAGCCCAAGTCCCTGATGCCGCCTCGCCGTCCGAAGGTGCGGCCCAAGATCCTGGGGCGATGGCGTCATTGATCGGGGAGGGACCGGGTCAGTATCTGCTGTTCTGGGAGGCCCGAGCGAGTTTCGATGGCCTGAAGGCGGCCTTTGACCAAGAGCTTCGGCCGACTGACCCTATCGAGCGGATGTGGGCTGACGAGATCGTTGATCTCGAATGGGACCTGCACCGTATGCGTCGCACGCGCCGCACCGTCGTGGAGAACGCGTTGGTTGAGAGGCTCACCCAAAGGGTGGTGATGATGAATGCCGTGATAGGGTCATTGCGGCCCGTCTCGGACTATTCAGCGCACTCCGCGGATGCAGGTATCGAGCTCGCTTCGATCAAACATCAGGCCCGAAAATGCGTCCTGGGCGACCCGGCAGGCCATCAGTATATCGGGGACAGGCTCGGGGTCCTCAAGATGGAGGACGAGCTGCAGTTCGTGCAGGCGGAACAGACTGAAGTGCTGGCAAGCCTGGAGTATTCCATCCATGCGACGTCCCGGCTGAGGGACGCCGTCCTGGCCCGGCTCTACGGTCGGCGCAACCTCATCGCTGACAACCGCGCCGTCTCGGGCCAAATACGATGAAACTGCCGCCGCTGCCTCGCAAGTCGGCGGCGAACCGGCGCAACGCCCAGCGCAGTACGGGGCCGAAAACCGATGCCGGCAAGGCGATCGCCAAACTCAATGCGATCAAACACGGTCTGAACACTCCGGTGCCGGACTATATGGTTCGAGCCTGCGCAGACCAGTACCGCGAACTGCTCGACCATGTCCGGCGGACATCGGTGCCCGACGGCGGCGCGGATCTGGTCTATGCGCTTGCCGCCCACGCGCGGTTGCGGGCGCACCGAGCCAGGCTGATGAGGTCGGTCCTCGAGGCGGGGGCGTCCGATGCCAAAACCGCGGTCGACGACCTGCATCGGGCGCTGGCGCAGCTTGGGCGGATACACACCTATGAGCGCAAGTCGGCTTCCCGTTTGGCCGGCATGTTGAAAGAGCGTTAGCGAGGGGTTGGCGAAACGAAGCCACTCGCCCCATCTGCTCGAGACGGGTTCTTTGAAATCGTAAATCCCCGCCTCGGCCGGGTGGAGGGTTTGGGGCGACCGCGGCTGTCGGGAACCTCGTCAGGGTTGGCTCATTACCTTGGCGGTATCGCTTGCGCTGTGATGCCCTTATAAGAACCTCGCCGGTCAGGTTCCGGGAATATGGAGCCAGAGTTTTGGCGAAAGACCGCTTTATAACCAAACAGTTCAGCCCCTCGATTGCCTGGATCGCCATTGGCGTGCTGCTGGTTCTGGTAATCGGATTGCTTGCGACCTACGCCCTGCGACCCGGCCGCAGTTCCGCCGATGATGCGAAAACAGCGGCGGCTATCAGCAAGATGGACGCAGCCCAGGCCGACGCAGACGCAAGGCGCGAAGAAACCCGCAGCGCCACTTCGCTGCTGTGAACTGAACTGTCGGCCTGTGCGCCGCGGGGCCTCCCGGCTGACGCTGCAGATGTTCCGTGCGCTGCAATTCCTGAGTGGCGCTCGCGGGCTTACCAGGCATAGCCAGTCTTGCGGCGGTCCACCGCTGCTTGATGGCGCTGCCCGATGCTTCCCAGCGCTACCCAATCTTCCCGGCGCTATACCCGGTGCTTCCCGGCACTACCCACTCTTCCTGGCGCTAGCCGGTGCCTACTGGTGCTGCCGACGCGCCTTTGCCGGGGCGGTGATCCCGACCCGGCTCAAGACTTAGGCGACCGATAGCCCCGCGCTGAGGACGGCCAGGAAGGCGTGGGCCATAAGCCAGAGAAGGCCCAGAAAATTGATCGTGAACACCTGTCCCCGCAAGGCGACATTGTCGCCGCCGCACTGGACCGCCGTGTGGATCAGGCGGCCCACAAGAAAGACCCAGGCGGCGGCCACATCGGGGATGGAGACCTGGCCCGTGTGGATCAGAAGCAGGGCGGCGATCCAGACGAACACCGGCACCTCGAACTGATTGGCCAGATTGCGCTGGATGCGGGCCGACACCGGCGGATCACCGTCGGCGCGGGCGAAGTCCGCCTTTGTCGCTTCGCCGCGCCGGACCGCCACCAGCCGGAACCAGGTCAGGGCCATGTAGAGGCCGACAACCAGGCCGAAATGCAGGAACAGCCGAAGCAGCAGCTGCGCAGTCGGCGACAGCTCAGGCATGGATGTCGACATCCTTCCGGTCACGGATGAACAGGAAGCCGACCACCACGGTGACGAGGGCGACCACCACCGGATACCAGAGGCCGTAGTAGATATTGCCCGTGGCCGCGACCATGGCGAAGGCCGTCGTGGGCAGGAAGCCACCGAACCAGCCGTTGCCGATATGATAGGGCAGGGACATGGAGGTGTAGCGGATACTGGTCGGGAACATCTCCACCAGCGCCGCCGCGATCGGGCCGTAGACCATGGTCACAAACATCACCAGCACGAACAGGATGGCGACCACCAGCGGCTTGTTCACCAGGGCGCTGTCGGCCCTGGGCGGATAGCCGGCGGTGGCCAGGGCGGCCCCGAGACCGGCCTCCCATTCGGACTTGCGGGCGGCGAAGTCCGACCGGGACAGGGCGCTGCCGTCAAAGCCGGTCACCACCACCTCGCCGATCCGGACCTCGGCCACCGACCCGGCCGGGGCGGCGACATTGGCATAGGTGACACCCGCCTTGGCCAGCCAGGACTTGGCCAGATCACAGGAGCTGTCGAACACCGTCTTGCCCACCGGATCGAACTGGAAGGCGCAGTCGGCGGGGTCGGCGTGGACGCTGACCGGGGCCGCGGCGGTGGCGGCTGCCAGCTGCGGATTGGCGGCGCCGGTCAGGGCGTGGAACAGGGGGAAATATGTCAGGGCCGCCAGCAGACAGCCGACGAGGATGATCGGCTTGCGCCCCACCTTGTCCGACAGCCAGCCCCAGAAGACGAAGAAGGGCGTGGCCAGCAGGAGCGAGATGGCGATCAGGATGTTGGCCAGGGCGGCATCGACCTTGAGCGTCTTCTCGAGGAAGAACAGGGCGTAGAACTGGCCCGTGTACCAGACCACCGCCTGACCTGCGGTCAGGCCGACGAGGGCCAGCAGCACCAGTTTCAGATTGGGCCATTTGCCGAAACTGTCCTTGAGCGGCGTCTTCGATCCCCTGCCTTCGACCTTCATGCGGGCAAAGGCCGGGCTCTCGGCGAGCTTGAGCCGGATCCACAGCGACACGCCGAGCAGAAGGATCGAGACGAGGAAGGGAATGCGCCAGCCCCAGTCCTTGAAGGCCTCCTCGCCGACAACCGTCCGTACACCGAGGATGACCAGAAGGCTGAGCATCAGGCCGGCCGTCGCGGTGATCTGGATGAAGCTGGTGTAGAGGCCGCGCTTTCCGGGCGGGGCGTGTTCGGCGACATAGGTGGCCGCCCCGCCGTACTCGCCGCCGAGGGCCAGGCCCTGCAACAGGCGCATGGCGATCAGGATGATCGGCGCCGCGACGCCGATGGCGGCATAGGACGGCAGCAGGCCGACCACGAAGGTCGACAGCCCCATCAGCAGCATGGTCACCAGGAAGGTGTTCTTGCGTCCCCAGAGATCACCCAGCCGGCCGAAGAACACCGCCCCGAACGGCCGCACCGCAAACCCCGCCGCAAAGGCCATCAGGGCGAAGATATAGCCGGTGGTTTCATTGACGCCGGAGAAGAACTGCACGGTGATGATCGCCGCCAGCGAGCCGTACAGATAGAAGTCGTACCACTCGATCACCGTCCCGACCGATGAGGCGAGAATGACCTGCCGGTCGTCGCGGTCGACAGTGTGCTCTTCCTTGGCAGCGTCGGTCATGGTCCCTCCCCGGACTCGTTTGCGCGAGCCTAGACCGGTGCGATCGAAAGCGCATCGTCCCGTTGACTCTGTCGATCATCTGTTTCTCGCTGTCGGTCAGCGAGCGGGGGGACAGGATGGCGGATCACGAGCTTTACCGACGGCAGTTGATCGAGCGTCTGGAGCGCGAGAAACAGGCGGCGCAGGACGAGATCGCCCGGGCCCAGGCGGACGAGGCGCGGGCGCGGGCGCGGGTGGCCGAAAAGACCGCCGCGATTGCCAGTGTCCTGGCGGCCCGGCCGCCGCAGGCGGACGAGTGCAAGCGCTGCCGGTTCGAATTCGGGCGCACCTCGGTCCTCAGGCCGATGCCGTCAAAGTCGAAGGTCGCCCGTTTCCAGTGCGCCCTGTGCGGTCACGAGGAAGAGCGGGCCTGACGGTTCAGCGGATCGCCGCCGCACCCCGTCCTTTGGCGAGGGCCGCAACCTCGGCCAGTGAGGTCATGGCGTTGTCGCCGGGGGTGGTCATGGCCAGGGCTCCATGGGCGGTGCCGTAGTCGACGGCCGTCTGCGCGCCGTGGCCGTTCATGAAGGCCCAGGCCATGCCCGAGACAAAGCCGTCGCCCCCGCCGACGCGATCGAGGACGGCGATCTCGCGCACCGGTGACGCATGGCGCCGGCCGTCCGCCCACAGCACCGCGCCCCAGCGGTTGACCGAGGCCGAGACCGGGTCGCGCA
Source organism: Caulobacteraceae bacterium (assembly GCA_019746095.1). Lineage (GTDB taxonomy): Bacteria > Pseudomonadota > Alphaproteobacteria > Caulobacterales > Caulobacteraceae > Brevundimonas. Next base: position 26,535 of record JAIESL010000002.1, on the reverse strand, counting down.
AGGTGGCGGCGAAGACCTTCACATTGGGCAGATCGACCGAGGCGCGGGCGACGAGGGCGTCGAACGGCGCGGCGTCGGTGGGATCCGTGCGGGCGGCATGGCCGCCGATGCCGAGGCAGGAGTCCCAGGCATATTCATCGCCGACCAGGACATCGACCAGGCCGGCGATCTCGCGGTTGACCCGCCGGGCGGCGTCGGGATCGGGATGGCTGGACCACAGGCTGGCGCGATGGTTGAGGTCATAGCTGACCACGACGCCGTGCCGTTTGGCCGCGCGGATGGCGGCTATGGTCGTCGCCGCGGTGCTCTCGGACAGGGCCGCGAAAATGCCGCCCGTATGCAGCCAGCGCACGCCTTCCGTTCCGAACAGGGCGTCCCAGTCGACCTCGTCGGGCCGCATCTGGGAGGCGGCGGAATTGGCCCGGTCCGAGGCCCCCAGGGCCCCGCGCACGCCGAAGCCGCGCTCGGTGAAATTCAGCCCCATCCGCGTGTTGCGCCCGATGCCGTCGGCCTCGCGCCACAGGATATGGGCGGTGTCGACCCCGCCCTGCAGGATCAGGTCCTCGGCCAGGGCTCCCATCTCGTTGCGGGGCAGGGCCGTGACCACCGCGGTGCGCATGCCGAAGGTTTTGCGCAGGCCGCGGGCGACATTGTATTCGCCGCCGCCCTCCCAGACCTGGAAGCTGCGGGCGGTGCGGATACGGCCTTCGCCCGGATCGAGGCGAAGCATGACCTCACCCAGGGCGACGCAGTCCCAGCGGCAGTCTTCGGCCGGTCGCACGGCCAGCAGTTCGGTCATTTCATCAGCGAGGGCAGCCACAGCGAAAGTGCCGGGACGAAGGTGACCAGCATCAGCACCGCGAGGCAAGAGAGCCAGAACGGCCAGATGGTCTTGAGCGCCCGGGTCATGGGAATGCCGGCGATGGCGCTGCCGACGAACAGGACCGACCCGACCGGCGGTGTGATCAGGCCGATGCCGCAGTTGAGCAGCAGGATGACGCCGAACTGGACCGGGTCGACATCGAAGGCCTTGGCCACGGGCAGGAAGATCGGCGTGCAGATGATGATCAGGGGCGCCATGTCCATGAAGGTGCCGAGGATCAGCAGGATGACGTTGATCAGCAGCAGGATCAGGATCGGGTTGTCGGTCAGGGTCTGCAGCAGGTCGACCATCATGGTCGGCACCTGCATATAGGCCATCAGCCAGCCGAAGGCGCCGGCGCAGCCGATGATGAACAGCACCATGCCGGAGGTCCGGGCGGCCCCGAGGCAGGCGGCCTTGAAGGCCGACCAGGTCATGTGGCGATAGACGAGGCCTGTGACCACCGTGGCATAGACCACGGCGATCGAAGCGCTCTCCACGGCGGTGAAGACGCCCATCCGGATCCCGGTGAAGATGATGCCGACCAGCAGCAGGCCGGGAATGGCGGCGACCAGACGGACGGCGATGGTGCGGAAGCCGGGAAAGACCTCGGCCGCATAGCCGCGCTTGCGGGCGACGATATAGGCGGTGACCATCAGGGTCGCGGCCAGCAGCAGGGCGGGAATGATGCCGGCGGCGAACAGGTCCGAGATGGAAACCCCGCCCCCGGCCGCGGCCGAATACAGGATCATATTGTGCGAGGGCGGCACCAGCAGGGCCACCAGGGCCGCGGAGATGGTGACGTTGACCGCGTAGTCGGCGTCATAGCCGCGCTTCTGCATCTGCGGGATCATGGTGCCGCCGACGGCCGAGACATCGGCGATGGCGCTGCCCGAGACGCCGCCGAACAGGGTCGAGCCCACGACGGTGACCTGGCCCAGACCGCCGCGCACATGGCCGACCATGGAGGAGGCCAGGGCGATCATCCGGTCGGACAGGCCGCCCTTCATCATCAGTTCGCCGGTGAAGATGAACAGGGGAATGGCCAGCAGGGCGACGGAGGTGATCTCCGACCCCATCTGCTGGAACACCACGATGGGCGGCAGGGCCAGATAGAGGACGGTCGCCAGGGTCGCGGCCAGAAGCGAGAAGGCGACCGGGACACCGATGGCCAGAAGCGCAAACAGAAGGCCGAAGAGGATGATGTATTCCATGCTCAGTCCTCCGCCTGGGCTTCAGTCTCGGGCGCGCGATAGTCGCCGGTCAGCAGGCGTTCGATCGCGAACAGCAGGATCAGGCCCCCGCCGAGACACAGGCCGGCGAATTTCAGGCCCGCCGGCAGCGGCGCTCCGGCCATGACCACGGGCCAGTCATCGATCATCAGGGTCCCGCCGAGGACCATCAGCCCGGCCCCGCCGGCGGCGGCGATCAGGCGGGAGATCGACTTCATCAGCCATTGCTGGGGACCCGGCATCGCATCCCGGAGAGTCTGGAAGGCGAAATGGGATTCCCGCCGCACCGCGACGGCGGCGCCGAACATGACGGCGAAGCTCATCAGCAGCAGGGCCAGCGGTTCGGTCCAGCCGGGGCTGTCGTTCAGCACATAGCGGGCAAAGACCTGCCAGGCCTGGACCAGGGCCATGGCGACGAGAGCAATCCCCGCCAGCGTCATGGCCAGGCTGGCCAGGCCGTCGAGCGCGCGGCCGAGGCCGGGTCGAGGTTCAGACATCTTCGGGCCCTCCCTGAGCGCCGTGGTTTTGCGCGGCCGTTCAGGCGACCGCTGCGATCCGTTCGTGGAGCGCGCGCAGGCGCGGCTCGGCGAGGTATTTGTCCAGCACCGGCCGGACGGTGGCGGCAAAGGCGTCCCTGTCGACCTCGGCGACCTGGACACCGGCGGCGATGACGGTGGCGCGGGCGGTGGCCTCGCGCTCGTCCCAGAGGGCGCGCATGATCGGCACGGAGCGGCGGGCGACGTCGCGGACCAGCTCCTGATCCGCCGTGCTGAGACGCTCCAGGCTGGCCCTGGATATCAGCAGGGCGTCGGGCGAGAAGGAGTGTTCGGTCTGGCTCCAGTAGCGGGCGACCTCGAACTGGCGGCTGGACTGGTAGCTGGGCCAGTTGTTCTCGGCCCCGTCGATCAGATGGGTCTGCAGCGAGGAGAAGACGGCCCCGAACGTCAGGGGCGTGGGATTGGCGCCCATGGCCCGGATGGAGTCGAGGAAGATGTCCGACTGCGGCGCGCGCATCTTCAGGCCGTGCATCTGGCCCGGCTCGGTGACCGGATGGCGCACATTGTAGAAGCAGCGCGGCGCCGCGTCGTAATAGGCCAGTCCCACCAGACCCCGGCCCTCGAAGACATTGAGCAGTTCCGTGCCGATGGCTCCGTCGACCACGGCCCGCACATGGGCGACCGAGCGATAGACATAGGGCAGGGCCAGGAGGCGGGTTTCCGGGAAGGCGTTGTTGAGGGCGGCGACGGCGACGCGGCAGATGTCGACGGCCTGGAAGCGGGTCAGGCCGATGGAGTCGTCCTCATTGCCCAGCTGTCCCGCCGGAAACTGGCGTATGCCGAGCCGGCCGTCGGTCAGACGCCCCAGCTCCTCGCCCATCCATTTGACCGCCGTGACCGTCGGATAGTCAGCGGGGTGGACGTCGACGGCGTTGAAGATGGTCTGGCCGTTGGCGGCCGGGCGCGGGGCACAGGATGCCAGTCCGAGGCCGGCGAGACCGGCCAGGCCGAGTGTGCGACGGGTCAGGCTCATGCGATGGCTCCTGTCGCCGGGACCGCGAGACAGTCGATGTGGCCGTCGGGTCCGAAATCGGCGACGGCGGCCTGACCCGCGAGGATGTCGTGGACCCCGGTGGCGGCGCCCGTCGAGATCAGTTGTCCGGCCTCCAGCCGCCGGCCGCGCTGATGCAGCAGGTTCAGCAGGAAGGCCAGGGAGTCCAGTGGTCCGCCCGGAATGGCCGCCGCGCCCCCGCGCCCGATGACGATGCCGTTCAGGCTCATGGTGCAGGTCAGGTCGGACAGGCGGTCGCGCCAGCCGGTGATCTCATTGCCCAGGATCAGGCCGGCATTGTTGCCGAAATCCGAGGCCGTGACCGCCGGACCATGGTTGTTGATGCCCGCAAAGGGACTGCCGGCGATCTCGACGCCGATGAAGGCGCGGGACACCAGCGGGGCGACGGTGTCGACGGTCCAGCCGCCGCGATCGGGGGCCGTCTCGCCCAGCTCGAGCACATATTCCGCCTCGACCGCCGCGAAGCCGTCCTCGATCACCCCGAACCGGGTCGGGCTGTGTCCGGCGGTCCAGACATTGCGCGAGAAGATCGGCCCCGCCAGTCGCCCGGCACCGAAATTCACATCGTGCGGGGCATTGATCCGGCCCAGTTTCCAGCCTGCGACCCGGTCCGGCCAGGCGGCGATGGCCTCGTCCTGGATGGCATAGGCCGCGGCGAGCGATTCGGGCTGGACGCCCGGATAGTCCCTGAGCGCACGGCCGCCGCGACGCGCGCTGACAAAGGCGCGCGCGACCGGTGACGTCGCTGAATTGTCGTGTGCGTGGCTCACGCAGCCTCCCTGTTACGGCAGACATTGCGCAGGAAGGAAACCGGTGTCAATTTGAATCCGGCGACGCCCGGTCCGGGCGTCCCGGGAAGGTCGCGGATCACAGCGACGACGGATAGGATGGAACGCATGACCCTGAACCGCTTCATCGTCGGCCTTGCGGCCCTGGTCCTGACGGCGGCTGCGCCGCCCGCTGCCAATGCCCAGATCCTCAACTTCCTGCGGGGGACTCCCGCGCCGGAACAGCCGGTCGCCGAGGCCCCGCTGACGGCCTTTCCGGGGGCCCTCGGCTGGGCCGCCCAGACACCGGGCGGGCGGGGTGGCCGCATCATCCGCGTCACCAATCTGGACGCCGCCGGACCTGGTTCACTGCGTGAAGCCATCGAGGCCGAGGGCCCGCGGATCGTCGTGTTCGAGGTCGGCGGGGTCATCGATCTGGGTCGCCAGACCCTGCGTCTGCGCAACCCCTTCATCACCATTGCAGGCCAGACGGCACCTTCGCCGGGCATCACCCTCATCCGCGGCGGCATGGACATCGCCTCCCACGATGTGGTGGTCCAGCACATCCGCATCCGCCCCGGCTCGGCCGGCGGCGAATGGATGAGCGGCTGGGACGAGGACGGCATCGCCACGGTCGGTGCCTACAATGTCATCATCGACCACTGCAGCCTGACCTGGGCGACCGACGAGAACCTGTCGGCCTCGGGCCCCCGCTTCACCGGCTCGACGCCGGAGGAGTGGCGCCGCGGCACCAGCCACAACATCACCTTTTCCAACAATCTGAACGGCGAGAGCCTGGCCTATTCGACCCATTCCAAGGGCGAGCATTCCAAGGGGTCGCTGATCCACGACAACGTCACCGGCCTGCTGATCGTGGGCAATCTGTATGCCCACAACTATGAGCGCAGCCCCCTGTTCAAGGGCGGGGTGCACGGGGTCATCGTCAACAACCTGATCTACAATCCCGGCCCGCGCGCCATCCACTACAACCTTGCGCCGGAAGAGTGGGGAACCGTCCCGTTCGAGGTCGGCAAGATGACGGTGATCGGCAATGTCCTGCGCGCCGGACCGTCGACTCCGGTCGACCGTCTGGCCTTCATGATGATCGGCGGGGCCGGGGATGTGGAATACTACGGCCGCGACAACATCGCCGTTGACCAGGTCGGCGAACCGCTGCGGATGTTCGGCCGCTACACCACCACCAGCGCCCGGATCATCCAGACACGCCGCCCGCCGGTCTGGTGGGAGGGGCTGACCCCGATCCCTGCGGTGGATGTCCAGCGCGCCGTGCTGTCACAGGTCGGGGCCCGCCCCTGGGACCGCGACATGCGTGATGTGCTGCTGATTGCCGAGGTGGCCGAGGGCCGGGGCGAGATCATCGATCACGAGCGCGAGGTCGGTGGCTATCCGGCCGTGGTCCCGGCGACGCGCAAGCCGTTCAACCCCGATGACTGGGACCTGCGCTTCATGACGCCGCTACGCGATGATGTCCTGGACCGTCCGGCGGTGCGGCGCGGGACGTAGGCGCTGACAGGGCGGACGGCAGGGGCTAAGGACATCCTTCGACCAGAGAGATGGCCTCAGTGAACGAACCCCGACGGACCGGCGGCAAGCCCGCCACCATCAACGACATCGCCCGGCTGGCCGAGGTGTCGAAGAAGACCGTCTCGCGGGTCATCAACAACTCGCCCTTTGTCAGGGAAGAGACGCGCAAACGGGTCGAGGCGGTGATCGCCGAACATGGCTACAGCCCCGATCCGCAGGCGCGGGGCCTGGCCTTCCGGCGGTCATTCCTGGTCGGGATGATCTACGACAACCCCAGTCCCAACTACGTGGTCAACATGCAGCAGGGGGTGCTGGACGCGGTGCGGGGGGCCGGGCTGGAACTGGTCGTCCATCCCTGCAACCGGGCGACCGACGCCTTTCTGAACGACGTGCGGAATTTCATCGTGCGGCAGAAGCTGTTCGGCGTGGTCATGCCGCCTTCCGTGTCCGAGGACGACCGGGTGGTGGCGATCCTGAAGGAGGCGGACTGCCCCTATGTGCGGATCGCCTCGGTCTCGCTGGACGAACCTGCCCGCATGGTGGTGACCCACGACAGCCGCGGCGCGGCGCGGGCGGCGCGGCATCTGGCCGAACTGGGCCACCGGCGGATCGCCTTCATCTCGGGCCCCGACACCTTCCGCTCGTCCCATGAGCGCGGCCGGGGCTTCGCCGAGGGTCTGGCCGAGCATGGGCTGACACTGGATCCGGCCTATGTCCGGCGCGCGACCTATACGTTCGAATCCGGCGTTGAGGCCGCGACGGAACTGCTGGCCCTGCCGCAGCGGCCGACCGCCATCTTCGCCGGCAATGACGAGATGGCCATCGGGGTGATGAAGGCCGCACGCGACGCCGGTCTGGATGTGCCCCGCGACCTGTCGATCGTCGGGTTCGACGACCTGCCCATGGCCTCGCGCGTCTGGCCGAACCTGACCACCGTCCGCCTGCCGATCCGCGACATGGGCCGGATGGCGGCCGAGAAACTGACGGCGGGTCTGCGCGGTCTCGACCCGGCCACCCTGGTCCAGCCCGAGGTCGATCCGTCCCTCGTGGTCCGGGATTCAACGGCCGCGCCGGCGCGATAGGGTTGCGCAGCCGTCGCTGCGGTCGGTCCTCAGCCGCCGACCACGCCCCGGAGGTAGTCGCGGATGCCTTCATCGGTGGCATTGGCGAAGAAATGTTCCTGGAAGCGTTCGCCGGCGACGGCGGCCTTCAGCAGGTCCTGGTCGACGGACTTCAGCACGGTCAGCATGTCGTGGCAGGTGGCGGCCTTGAGGTCCTTCAGGATGCCGCGGTTCCGGCGCATGATCTCGGCCCGCTCCCTGGGATAGCCCAGGCCGCGCTCGCCCTCGAACAGCTTGCGATAGCAGTCCTGCAGGTTCAGCTCGGCCGCCCAGCCGAAGCCCTTGGCATAGGGCATGGAGATGGCATTGCCGTCGTTGATCTGGCCGAACAGGAAGGCGTCGGTGGGGTCGATGACCAGGCCGCAGAACACGCCCGGCATGGCATTGGCGGCCAGCATCGAGCCCATGCCGGTACCGCAACCCGTCACGACGAAGTCCGCCGCGCCCGAGTTCAGCAGGACGCCGGCCAGCAGGCCGTTCATCACATAGGTCAGCGACGCCTTATCCTCGGGCGTGTACATGCCGTAGTGGAAGACCTGATGGCCCAGGGGCTCGGCGACGGCCGTCAGGGCAGCGTGAACGGTCTCGCTCTTGGCGGCCTGGCTGTTCTCGATGATGAGGGCGATTTTCATGGATTTTTCTCGAGGCAGGGAGATGGGGCGGACCGCCGACCATCGTTTGCATAAGCCTATGACACCGGTTACCTATCGGCACAATCCGCGTCAGACGCGTGCGACAAGGGCAAGCTGAAATGAGCGTCTCCTTCGACCTGACCGGGCGGGTGGCCATGGTCACCGGCGCCAACACCGGCCTGGGCCAGGCCATCGCCGTCGGACTGGCGCAGGCCGGGGCCGACATCGTCGCCGTGGGCCGTTCCGCACCGACCGAAACGGCGGCCATGGTCGCCGCGGCCGGGCGGACCCTGCACGCCATCCCTGCCGACCTTTCGTCCGTCGCGCCCATCGCCGATGTGGTGGCCAGGGCGGTGGCGGATGTCGGAGCCATCGACATCCTGGTCAACAACGCCGGTATCATCCGCCGCAACGACAGCCTCGATTTCACCGAGGAGGACTGGGATGCGGTCATCGACACCAATCTGAAGACCGCCTTCTTCCTCAGCCAGGCCGTGGCCCGGACCTGGGCCGCGACGGGCCGGGGCGGCAAGATCATCAACATCTGTTCGATGCTCAGCTTCCAGGGTGGCATCCGGGTGCCCTCCTATACGGCGTCCAAGAGCGGTCTGGCCGGGCTGACGCGCCTGCTGGCCTGCGAATGGGCGTCGAAGGGGATCAACGTCAACGCCATCGCCCCGGGCTATTTCTCGACCAACAACACCGAGGCCCTGCGCGCCGACGAGACCCGCAACCGCGATATCCTCGCGCGCATTCCGGCAGGTCGCTGGGGCGACCCGTCCGACATCAGCGGCGCGGCGGTGTTTCTGGCCTCGGACGCGGCGGCCTATGTCCACGGCACGGTCCTGGCCGTCGACGGCGGCTGGCTGGCGCGCTGATCAGAGACTGTTCAGCCAGTCCTCGAGGTTGGTGAAACCATCACCGTCACGGTCGGCGTTTCCGTCACCCGGAACGGCCGGATCCAGTCCCTGCGCCCGCTCCCAGTCATCGGGCATGCCGTCGCCGTCGCTGTCGATCCAGGGGGATCCCGCCTCCAGTTCGGGCCAGCCGCCAACCTGGGACTGGCTGTCGATGATGCGGCCGGTGCGGTTGCGGACGCCCTCGATGATGCGGGCGTCCACAGGGTCGCGGACGCGCCCCGCCCCGACCCGGGCCAGCACCCGGACCTCGGCCCCGGCCGCCGACTCGCCGGCCGCCTCCGCCCAGTCCGGTCGGGCCGCCAGCCGGTACCCCGGCCGGTCTGAATCCTTGACCAGGCTCCAGGGATCGGTCGGGACCGTGCCGTCCATGGCATTGCCGTCGAACCAGGCGCGGGCCAGCGGGTTGGACTCCTCGAACGCCCAATGCCCCTCCGAGTCCGGTCCGGGGATGTAGGCATTGCCGATGAAGGCATAGGCCGACAGGCTTTCGGTGTCGGCATTGTAGCCCGCATGGCCGCCGCCCCAGTCGTAGAAGACGTTCGACCGGAACTCGAACCGGGGGCCCTCGGGGTCGACGGCGGGGGGATTGTAATTGCCCGGTCGCGGCATCCGCGCCCGATGCGCGGCCCACAGATTGTGGTGGAAGGTCATGCGGGCGCCGTGCCCGCCCCGGACCAGGGAGCCATAGCCGTGATCGCCCTTGGCGTGGCCGGAGGCATTGAGCGATTCCGCGATCAACGACCACTGCACCGTCACGTCATGGATGCCGCGCTCCGGCGGGTCATAGCGGCTGCCGACCGACAGGGTCTCGTCGACCGACCAGGAGGCGGAGATGTGGTCGAGGATGATGCGGCGACCGCGGGTGATGGAGACGGCATCGGCCTCGACGCCGCTCTCGTCGCCGAGGCGCGACCGGATATGCCGGACAATGACATCATCAGCGGCGACGACCAGCGGCTGGTCGCGCAGGGTGATGCCGCCGCCGGGCGCGGTCTGGCCCGCGAGGGTGATGCGGCCGCGCCGGATGGTGAGGGGTGAGGCCAGCCGGATCACGCCGCCGACGTCGAAGATCACCGTCCGCGGTCCATCGGCCTCGACGGCTGCCCGCAGACTGCCGGGGCCGGCGTCGCCCAGATGGGTGACGCGGATCACCCGGCCGCCCCGGCCGCCCAGGGCGAACCGGCCCGCGCCTTCCGCGCCGGGGAAGGCGAGGGTGGGCTCAATGGTCTGTGCGGTCGCCGGGTGTGCTCCCGACGACACGGATATCGCAGTTACCGCTACGCAACTGAGGATGCGACATCGAAGCGCGCTTGCGAAAACACGGATCATCGGGTTAGGCTCATGGTTGCTACCGGTGTCAGTCACTCTTTCTCGCAGATATGACACCGGTGTCAAACGATTGGGCCAAGGGTGCCGGGTCGCAATAACTGATAGACCGGGGCTACCTCGGCGTTCTGTATGCCCAATGGGAGGGAGCATATGATGCAAGCCATTCAGCCGGGGATGACCCGCACTCTTCGTCGTAGCCTGTTCGCCGGAGCGTCCGGTCTGGCCGTCGCCCTGTCGCTGGGCACCGCCGGTGCCGCCGCGGCCCAGACCGCCCCGCAGCAGGAACCCGCCGCCGAGATCGACGAGATCGTCGTCACGGGCTTCCGGGCCAGCCTGACCGCCGGCCTCGATGCCAAGCGGCGCGATGCCAACGTCATTGACGTCATCGTCGCCGAGGACATCGCCGACTTCCCCGACCTCAACCTCGCGGAATCGATCCAGCGCGTTCCGGGTGTCGCCATCGACCGTGACGCCGGCGAGGGCCGGTCGATCACCGTCCGCGGCCTCGGCTCCGACTTCACCCGCACCCGCATCAACGGCATGGAGGCCCAGGCCACCGCCGGCGGCACCGACTCCTCCGGCGGTGCCAACCGTGGTCGCGGCTTCGACTTCAACGTCTTCGCCTCCGAGCTGTTCAGCCGAATCACGGTCCGCAAGACCGCCGCCGCCGAGACCGAAGAGGGCTCGCTGGGCGCGACGGTCGATCTGCAGGCGACGCGCCCGTTCGACTATGACGGCTTCACCATGGCCGCCTCCTTCCAGGGCGGCTACAACGACCTGTCCGAGAACTGGAGCCCGCGCACGGCCTTCCTGATCAGCGACCGGTTCGGCGAGAACGATCAGTTCGGGGCCCTGGTTTCGGTGGCCTACAGCGAGCGCGACTCGCTCGAGGAAGGCTTCAGCTCCGTGCGTTGGGCCCCGGCCGCGGCGCCGGGTGCCACCAACAGCGGCGGCTTCTGCTCTCCGGTCGGCGTCGCGCCCCAGAACCCCGCCAACAGCGGATCGACTGGTGCCTCCGCGACCAACTGCGCCACCGGCGTCCTGCGCCCGGCAAACACCGCGGCCAACGTCGCTGCCTATACGCTGGCCAATGACCCCAACGTCTTCATCCCGCGGCTGCCGCGCTATGGCCGCCTGAGCCATACCCAGGAGCGGCTCGGCGTGACCGGCGCCTTCCAGTGGCGCCCGGCCGAGAGCACGACGATCTCGGTTGACGTCCTGTATTCCAAGCTCGACGCCACCCGCCAGGAGGACTTCCTCGCGGCCCTCTCCTTCAGCCGCAACGCCGCGGCCGGCGGACAGACGCAGATCCACGTCCGGGATGCCGCCGTCGAGAACAACATGCTGGTCTATGGCCTGTTCGACAACGTCGACATCCGGTCCGAAAGCCGCTTCGACGTCCTGTCGACCGAGTTCCTGCAGTACAGCGTCACGGCCGAGCATGACTTCAGCGACAAGCTGCGGGGCAGCTACTATTATGGCCGGGCCGAGTCGAATTTCGACAATCCGATCCAGACGACGGTTACGCTCGATCGTTCGAATGTGAGCGGCTACTCCTGGGACTTCCGCGGCAATCCGGACACCCCGGTAATCAGCTATGGCTTTGACGTCGCCAACCCCGCCAACTGGGAATGGCGTCCGTCGACCGCAGCGGTGCCGCGCTCTGAAATCCGTCTGCGCCCGAACGGCGTCGACACCCTGTTCGAGTCCGTCCAGGGCGATATCGAATACGACGCCCAGGACTGGCTGACGTTCAAGGCCGGCTTCAACTGGAAGAGCTATGGCTCGCGGTCGTTCGAAATGCGCCGGACCGACGAGACCGTCGTTCCCGCGCTGCCGGGCGGCACCACCGTCGCCAACATCTCCAGCCTGTTGACCGGTTTCGGCGTCAACCTGATCCCGGCCGGCACGAACAGCAGCTGGGTGCGGCCCGACCTCGGTGCCATCGCCTCCCTCTTCAACATCTATTGCAACTGCGACACCGGCGTCGCGGGCGGTGACTTCCGCCTGACCAGCGTGACCAACGGCAACGCCCGCGGCGGCAACCGCTACATCAGCGAAGAGGACCTGGCCTTCTATCTGCAGGCCGACTTCAACACCCTGCTGTTCGACATGCCCTTCCGCGGCAACGTCGGCGTGCGTCAGGTCCAGACCATCCTTGAGGCCGAGGGCTACAGCTCGACCGGTGGCGGCACCCTGGTGACCGGCGAGAACGAATACACCGACACCCTGCCGTCGATGAACCTCGCCCTCGAGCCGGTCGAGGACCTGATCCTGCGCTTCGGCGTGGCCAAGGTCATGGCGCGGCCCCAGATCGGCAACACCCTGGCCGGCACCAACTATCTGGTGCCCACGACCTCGCTGGCCGCGACCGGCCCGAACTTCACCGCCACCATCGGCAATGTGAAGCTGGAGCCCTTCCGCGCCACCACCTACGACCTCAGCGTCGAATGGTATTTCGCGCCGGAAAGCCTGCTGTCCTTCGCCTATTTCTACAAGGACATCGACACCTACATCCAGATCCTGCGCCAGGACCTGTCCTATGCGCAGCTGGGAACCCTGAACCCCTCGGCCTTCGCGCCTGCGTTCTGCACCGGGGTCTGCACCCCCTCGACCGTCTTCCAGCTGACGGCGGCGGTGAACACCGAAGGCGGTCCGCTGAAGGGCTTCGAGATCAGCTACCAGCAGCCCTTCCGCTTCCTGCCGGGTCCGCTGGCCAATACCGGCGTCCAGCTGAACTACACCCACGTCGAATCCGAGATCGACTACTGCGCCAACGCCCTGTGCACCGTCTTCCAGACCGAAGACCTGGTGAACCTGTCGCCGGTGTCCTGGAACGCGACCCTCTATTACGAAGACGACGCCTTCTCGGCCCGGGTCTCGGCCGCGGCGCGCGACGGCTATATCCAGAACGTCCCCGGACGGAACGGCAATGCCATCGAGGGCAAGAAGGAGACGCTCAACATCGACGCCTCCGCCGCCTGGCAGATCAGCGACCAGGTCGAGGTGACCTTTGAAGCCCTGAACCTCACCGACGAGGAGAACCACCAGTTCGTCGGCGACGGTCTCAATCGCGAAAGCACCTCCGTCTTCCACCACACCGGCCGCCAGTATTTCGTCGGGGCCCGCTATCGCTTCTGATCTCTCCTGATCGAGGCCGAACTCAACGCCGCCGGTTCCTGCGAACCGGCGGCGTCTTCTTTGGTTCAGGGACGATCGGCGGCGAGGTCGGAGAGATCGGCCCAGACGCTTTCGGTGGTCGGCACCCGTCCGGCACCACGCCCCCGCGCGGTAAAGACCCGCCCGTCCCCGGTGGTGACCCGCAGGGCGTTCCATTCATCCGGCAGGTCCGCGAACAGCGGGTCGCCGTCCACAGGGCGCAGGGCGACGCCGGCCTCGCCGGTGCGGACATCCAGCCGCGCCAGCTGCCGGACCCGTCCCCGCGGCAGGTCCACATCGGGCCCGAGCCGCTCGCGCGGGACGTCCGCCGTCAGCCGGCCCTGCAAGGCCTCATGGCCGAGGATGGCCAGCTTGGCACCGGCGTCCAGTCCCGTCAGGTCGGCTGAAGGATCGGCCTCGGCGAAGCCGGCCGCCCGGGCGGCGGTCAGGGCCGCGTCGAACGGAAGGCCTTCCGCCAGGCGGTTGAGGATGAAGTTGCAGGTGCCGTTCAGCACAGCCTCGATCCGCACCACAACCCCATGGGCGCGCGCGCGCCGGACCGTCTCGATCAGGGGCGCGCCCCCGCCGACGCAGGCGGAATAGTGCAGCCGCGCCCCGCTCGCCCCGGCCAGGGCGACAAGCGCCGGCAGGTCGGCGCCGACGGCCTGTTTGTTGGCACTGACCACATCGACGCCCCGCGCGAGGGCGGCCCGGATCAGGGCCAGGCCGGTGGAGGCGTCCGAAATGGCCTCGACCAGGATGTCCGGTTCGCGCGCCAGAAGCGTGGCCGGGTCCGACACGGCCAGCCCTGCCGCAAGGGCGGTGTCGCGCGGCCGGGCGGGGTCGCGCACCAGAACCCCCACGACCTCGAACCGCGGGTCGCCCAGCAGGCGCACCAGCACTCCGCCGCCGACCACGCCGCATCCGGCCAGTCCGACGCGCAGGACCCGGTCCGGCGCGGCCCGGGGGCGCTCGGCCGGGCACGCCGGGCCGGCCACGACGCTGACGCCCGGACCCACCACGGCCTCGCCCGGACCGGGTCGGCTGGTGGCCACGCCGATGGCCTCGAGGGCGGCCGTCAGCCGGGCGGCGGCGTCGGGCTCGCCACAGGCCACGGCCACGACCCGACGGCCCCGCCGGATCTCCCGATAGACGGCCGAGGCCGCCTGGACGGGGTCGGAGGCGTCGAGCTGCAGCAGGGCGACCGGTTCGTCCGGGTAAGGAACGTGATTGAAGGCGACGGCCGAGGGATCGGGCAGGGGAAGCGGCAGGGCGGTCATGGCGCTGTCCCTCACGCGGCTTCGGCGGCGAGCGGGACCGGCACGGCCTCCAGCGCCTGCGCCAGATCGGCCAGCAGGTCTTCCGGATGCTCAAGGCCGATGGACAGCCGCAGCAGGCCGTCGGTGATGCCGGCCGTCCGGCGCGCCTCGGGCGTCATGGCGGCGTGGGTCATCAGGGCCGGATGGGCGATCAGGCTTTCGACCCCGCCGAGGGACTCGGCCAGGGTGAAGACCTCCAGCCGGTCCACAAGGGCGCGGACGCCGGCGATATCGTGCAGTTCGAAGCTGAGCATGGCGCCGAAGCCGGACTGCTGGCGCGCGGCGGTGGCATGGCCCGGATGGGAGGTAAGGCCCGGATAGTGGACGGCGCGCACCGCCGGCTGGGCCAGCAGCCAGTCGGCAATCCGCCCGGCCGTGGCCTGCTGCCGCTCGATCCGGGCAAACAGGGTGCGCACACCGCGCAGGGTCAGATAGGCATCGAACGGGGAGCCGGTGACGCCGAGGCAGTTGGCCCACCAGGTCAGCCGCTCCAGGTCCGCCGGGTCCTTCGCCACCACACAGCCGCCGACCACGTCGGAATGGCCGTTGATGTATTTGGTCGTGGAGTGGATCACGAGGTCGGCGCCCAGCGCCAGGGGCTGTTGCAGGGCCGGGGACAGGAAGGTGTTGTCCACCGCCGCCTTGCAGCCCACCGAATGGGCCCGGGCACAGAGATCGGCCACATCCACCACCCGCATCAGCGGGTTGGACGGGGTCTCGATCAGGATCAGTTTCGGCTTCAGGGCAAAGGCGGCGTCCAGCGCCGCGCGGTCGTTCTGGTCCACGAACCGGACCGCGAAATGCCCCCGTTTCGCCCGCGCGCACAGCAGGCGGTGGGTGCCGCCATACAGGTCATGCGGCGCGATCAGCAGGTCGCCGGGCTCGAGCGAAAACAGGGCCAGATCGACCGCCGCCATGCCCGTGGCGGTGACCACCGCGCCGCAGCCGCCTTCCAGCCGGGCCAGGGTCTCGCCCAGGACGTCGCGGGTCGGATTGCCCGACCGCGTGTAGTCATAGCGCCGCTTACCGTCGAGGCCGTCGAAACTGTAGTTCGAGGACAGATAGAGGGGTGGCATCACCGCGCCGTGCGCCGGATCGTTGTTTACGCCGTGACGGGCGGCGGTCGTACAGGGGTGGAGGGCGGACGGACAGGTCATGCGGCAATCTCGCGGGACTGGAGGTGGGTCAGGGGGGAGAGCAGGTCGTGCAGCGCGCGGCCGATCAACTCGCGCTCCTTCAGGAAGGCGTCGTGGCCGAAGATCGAGGGAGCCTCGATCAGGCGGCGCAGGTTCGGGGCGCGGGCGGCCAGGTCCCGGCTGTCCTCGATGGGCACCAGCCCGTCCGAGGTGAAGCCGATCACGGTCAGGGGGCAGCGCACGGCCTCCGGCTCGACGGCGTGACGGTCGAGCGAGTCCGACAGGGTGATCCAGCGGTCAGCGCTGGTCGCCCCGGCATACTCAGCACCGCGTGCGATCAGATAGTCGCAGACCGGATAGGGATCGCCGGCCTCCGCCGGCGGGGTCGAGGCGAACCGCAGGGCGAACTCGTCGGCCGTGCGATAGGTGGTCATGGCCAGTTCCCGGGCGAGGGCGATCCCCTCGGCCTCGCGGCCGCAGTCACGGGCGAAGGCCAGCAGGCGGCGCTGCACCCCGCGCCGCGCCGTGGCGGCCGTATGGGCCCGGTGCGCGGCCGAGATCACTGCGAGTTCGCCGATCCGATCAGGGAAGGCCGCCGCAAAGGCCAGGCCGATGCAGCCGCCGTAGGAGGCACCCACGAAGACATCGATGCGGGGTTCGCCGAGGCTGTCGAGCAGCAGGGCCAGCAGGCGCGCCTGGTCGGTGGTGGTCAGGGTGATGCCGGATTCTCCGGGGCCGGGCAGGAGGTCGAAGGCCAGGACCCGCACCCGCTCCGGATCGATCGGCCCGCCGCTGCGCACCGCCCAGGACCACCAGAGGGTGGCGAAACGGCCGCTGGAGATGCCGCCGGCGACGAAGACCAGCGGGCCCTGTTCAGGCCCGTGCAGACGGCCGACGATCTCGCCCGCCGCCAGTCCTTGGCCGGACTCCAGCCGGAAATTGTCGGGAAGCACGGCCCGGACATCCCGTCCCGGCGTTGCGTTGATGATCCAGTTCGTGGACGCCACGATCCGCTCCGCTTTCGCTCAGCGAAACCGATGGGGCGAACCAATTCGTGCGTGACAGACCCGTGAAGTCAGCCGGACCCCGGACGTCAGGGGGCCGTCGCTTCACTCATCTCTCGCGGCTTCCGGGGAGGCCTCGCAGGAGTTGGCACCATCTCCGGGACTGGGAAGTCCCGGAAGGTTGCCCCGGCATCAAAGGGCCTATCCCTCCGCCGGTCTTGATGAGTGCGCTTACGGTGGCGAACCCTTCCCGCGACGTCAATCCCCCTTGTTGCACTGCGAAGGCACCCATGGACGGACGGGGCCGACCGGCCATGGTGTCCTGCTATTCCGGATACCGCGAAGACCAGTTCATCGCCGGGCTCGACGGTTGTTCAACGGGCGAGGTGTTGCGAGAGGGTGATCCGGCGGAGCTCGGCGGAATGCGACCGGATGAGCGTCATTCTGCAGGACATCATCGACAACCGACGCAGTCAGCCGCGCGGCTGGAATTTCCGGATCACGCCCGACCAGGTCATCAGTATCCGCTCGCCGGCATGGATCTGGCCCCGGACGAAGATCAGGCTCTTGCCGGCGCGGACCACCTCGCCCGTCGCTTCCACCAGCTCGCCGACCCAGGCCGCATCGATGAAGGTGGAATCCAGCGACACGGTCACGCCGGACGCCCCCTCCATCTCCTGGTAGGCGATCTGGAACAGGGCGATATCGGCGAAGGTCATCAGACAGCCGCCGTGCATCCGGTGACCGGCATTCATGTGTTTGGCCTCGGCACGGAAGGCGCAGCGCATCCGCCCGTCCGGGTCCGGCCGGAAATAGAAGGGGCCGACCACCTGATCGAAGGTGCCCTGCAGATCGTACATCTGCCAGCCGGCGAACTCGCCTTCGGTGACGGTGACTTTCTCAACCATGCGGACCCTGCCTTCTTATTGCTCTCGCAATGCAGCATATAGGCACGATGAGCGACCCCATCGAATCCGCCATCTTCGAAAAACTGGCGAAGGCCGACCCCAAGGGCGTCGGCGGCAAGAGCATTGAACCGGCCGATGTGGCCAAGGAACTGCAGCCGGAGCAGTGGCAGCGAATGCTGCCCAAGGTGCGCCACAGCGCCCTGGCCCTGATGCGGCAGGGCAAGCTGACCATCACCAAGAAGGGCAAGCCGGTCGATCCCAATGCCTTCAAGGGGGTGATCCGCCTGCGCCTGCCGACCGAGGCCGAAACCGCCGCGGCCCTGGCGGCCCTGCCGCCGGTCGTCGAGGACGATGACGACTTCGCCTGATCATGCGCACGATGGCATCGTGAGGCCATGATGCGGCCCCTCGCAGCCCTGTTTGCGGTCCTGGCGCTCGCCGCCTGCGCCACACCCGCCATCCAGCCGCCGCTGACCCCGCCGCCGGGCTTCACCGGCCCCGCCGTCGAGGCCGGGGGGCTGCGGATGGATGACGGTGCCCGCCTGCCGCTGGCGCGCTGGACGCCGGAAACGGGCGAGCCCTGGGCCGTCATCGTCGCCCTGCACGGCATGAACGACAGCCGCGCCTCCTTCCGGATGGCCGGCCCCTGGTGGGCCGAACGGGGGATCGAGACCTGGGCGATCGACCAGCGCGGCTTCGGCGAGGCGCCCGGCCGCGGCGTCTGGGCCGGAGAGGCGCGGATGACCGAAGACCTGCGCACCGCCGTGGCCCTGGCCCGCGCCCGCCATCCGCGTGCCGTCATCGCCGTCGCCGGAGAGAGTATGGGCGGGGCGGTGACCATCGCGGCCTTCAGCGCCGACCGGGCGCCGGACGCCGACCGCGTCATCCTGCTGGCCCCGGCCGTGTGGGGCTGGACGGCGCAGGGACCGGTCAACACCGCCGGCCTTTGGGTCGCGGCCCGCGCCATGGGCGAACGACCCGTCGGTGCCCCGGAATGGGCGGTCAAGGTTCGCCCCGCCTCGGACAACCGGCTCGAGCTGTTCCGCAACGGCCGCGATCCCAACAGCATACTGTCGACCCGGGTCGATGCCCTCTACGGCCTGGTCGATCTCATGGAGACGGCCTCGATGCGGCTGGGTCAGGTGCGGGCCCCGACCCTGCTGCTGTACGGGGCCAACGACCATGTGATCCAGCGCGAGCCCATGCGCCTGGCGCTGGAGCGGGCCGGAGACCGGCCCGGCCTGCGCACCGGCTTCTATCCAGACGGCTGGCACATCCTGAACCGCGACCTCCAGGCCGAGGTCATGTACCGCGACGTTGAGGCCTGGCTCCGCGACGCGGCGGCACCGCTGCCTTCGGGGGCGGGGGCTGTGCTGCCGGCGCTTCGGTAAGGGAAGGAGTGGCTGGTGGTTAGTGGCTAGTGGCTAGTGGCTGGCCAGCGGTTGTGCGACGCGCGGCCCATGGCACCCTTCCGCCACCAGCGGCGCGCCATCGCTAACCACTAACCACTAACCACTGGCCACTTCCCGTCGCGAAACCGCCATGCTTGCCCTGTTAAGCGTCTCCGCGTATCAGCCGCCGAAACAAAAAATACCCCGGGAGACGCTCAAATGAGCATGACGCTGTTCGATTCCCCGTCCTTCGCGAACCATGAGGGCGTGCACGCCGTCTTTGATGAAAAGACCGGCCTGCGTGCCATTATCGCTGTTCACTCAACCGCGCGCGGCCCGGCCTGTGGCGGCACCCGGATGTGGAACTATGCCTCCAGCGCCGAGGCGCTCGAGGATGTGCTGCGCCTGTCCAGGGGCATGAGCTACAAGAATGCGGTCGCCGATCTGGAGATGGGCGGCGGCAAGTCGGTCATCATCGGCGACTCCCGGACCCAGAAGACGCCAGAACTGTTCCGCGCCTTTGGCCGCGCCGTCGATACCCTGGGCGGCCTCTACTATGCAGCGGAGGACGTCGGCGTGTCGGTGTCCGACATCGCCGAGGCCCGCAAGGTCACCCCGTTCGTGCTGGGTCTGAACGACGGTCCGGAAGCCTCGGGCGATCCCAGCCCGGTCACCGCCGAGGGCGTCTATCGCTCGACCCTGGCCGTCGCCCGCCGTCTCTGGAACCAGGACGACCTGACCGGCCTGACGGTCTCCCTGCAGGGCATCGGCCATGTCGGCGGCTATCTGGCCGACAAACTGTATGCCGCCGGCGCGAAACTGATCATGACCGACGTCAACACCGCCCTGCTGGCCGAGGTCGCTGCCCGCACCAAGGCCGAGATCGTGGCCCCCGACGCCATCTATGACGTCAAGGCCGACATCTATGCCCCCTGCGCCCTCGGCGCGACGCTGAACCCGCAGACGCTGGACCGGCTGACGGTCAAGGCGGTGGTCGGTGCCGCCAACAACCAGCTGGCCACCCCGGACATCGGCCAGGCCCTGTTCGGGCGCGGCGTCCTCTATGCCCCCGACTATGTCGTCAACGGCGGCGGCATCATCAATGTGGCCTCGGAACTGCGCGCCCGTCAGACCGCCACCGCCTATGATCCGGCCTGGGTCGAGACCAAGCTGTCGCGCCTGATGGAAACCTTCGAGGAGGTCCTGGACCGCTCGGCCGCCGAGAAGCGCCCGACGCACGAGGTCGCCGATGCCATCGCCGAGGCCCGCATCAATGCGGCCCGCGACCTGAAGGCCGAACAGCGCAAGGCCGCCTGAAGGCCGGATTCGCGCACGGGGCGCATAGGGAACACTATGGCGCATGCTTCCCGTGCTGATTCGGGCTGAGGCGCCATGACTGCAACCGCCGTGACCTCCTCCAGGGGCCGTTCCTTCGATCCGCTGCTGATCGTGATGGCGGTCGGATTCGTGGTCGCGGTTGCGGCCCTGGCCTATCCGGCCTTCCGCGCCGATCCGACCAGCGCGCCGGGTCTGGTACTGATCTTCACCGTCGGGGCCGTGGCCCTGATCGGCCTGTTCGCCTTCGCCCGCAGCGAGACCCGCAAACCCCTCGGCGACGCCACCATCGACCTGCTGGACGCCATGGCCGAGCCGGCGGCCCTGGTCTGGTCGACCGGCCAGGTGCTGGCCTTCAACGCCGCCTGGGCCGAGGCCAACGGCACCACCGTCGTCCTGCCCAAGGGCAAGTCCGCCTCGGCCCTCTACATGGCCTTCGCCCAGGCCCGCGCCGGCGAACAGGGCCGCGCCATCGTCGTCATCGGCGAGCGCGAACAGGAGGTGTTGATCGGTCAGGCCGGGGAGGGGCGCTTCCTCGTCCGCGCCGCGCCCGAGGCCGTGCTGCCGGTCGGGGCCGGTGTCTCGCCGCGCCATGCTGCGACCTCCAACGCCGTCGAAAGCCGGGCCATGGCCGCCGGCGCGCCGTTCGGCTCCGCGGTGATCGCCGCCGATGACCTGTTTTCCGGCAAGGTGGAGGAAGCCAACGCCGCCCTCGCCGTCCTGACCGGCCCTGCCGCCGCCCGCGACGCCGCCTTCGGACACCTGTTCGATCCGGCCGGGGTGGCCGAGGCGCGGCTGAAGCTGGACGGCGGCTCGTCCGGTCCGATCGAACTGGTCGCCCGCGCCCATCCCGACCGGATGCTGCACCTCTATGTCGCCCCCGAAGGCGACCGCCGCCGCATCTGGCTGTTCGACGTCTCGGCCCAGAAGTCGATGGAGCTGCAGCTGTCGCAGGCCCAGAAGATGCAGGCCGTGGGCCAGCTGGCCGGCGGCGTGGCGCACGACTTCAACAATCTGCTGACCGCCATCCAGCTGCAGCTCTCGGGGCTGCTGGAGCGCCATCCGGTCGGCGATCCCTCCTATGAGGGGCTCAACGAAATCCGCCAGACCGCCATCCGCGCCGCCGACCTGGTGCGCAAGCTGCTGGCCTTCTCGCGCAAGTCGACGGTACGGCGCGAGCGGCTGGATCTGGGCGAACTGGTCGGCGAATTCGCCGTCCTGCTGCGCCGCCTGCTGCGCGAGGATGTGCGGCTGGAAACCGACTATGGCCGCGACCTGCCCGTGGTCCTGGCCGACAAGAGCCAGCTCGAGACGGCGGTGATGAACCTGGCCGTCAACGCCCGGGACGCCATGCGCGGCGTGGTCGAGCCCGGTGCCGGCGTGGTCACCATCCGCACCGCCCGCCTGACCGCCGATGAGGCCCGTCTGCTGGGCTGGAGCGCGGCCCCGACCTCCGCCGTCGCCCTGATCGAAGTGGCCGACAGCGGACCGGGCGTCCCGCCCGAACTGCTCGACAAGATCTTCGAACCCTTCTTCACCACCAAGGCGGTGAACGAGGGCACGGGCATGGGTCTGGCCACCGTCTACGGTATCGTCGAACAGGCCGGTGGCCACATCAATGTTTCCAACGCGGCCGGGGGCGGGGCCGTCTTCCGCATCTTCCTGCCCGAGGCGGCCGAGGCCGAGCTGGCGGCGGTCCCGGTGGTCGAGAAGGTCGCCAAGGCCCCGCGCGACCTGTCCGGTGCCGGCCGCATCCTGTTCGTCGAGGACGAGGCCGCCGTGCGCGGCATCGCCGCCCGCCTGCTGCGCCAGCGGGGCTATGAGGTGATCGAGGCCGAGGATGGCGAACAGGCCCTCGAACTGGCCGAACAGCATGCGGGGACCATCGACATGATGATCTCCGACGTCATCATGCCCGGCCTCGATGGTCCGGCCCTGCTGAAGAAGGCACGGCAATACCTCGGCGACGCCCCGGTCCTGTTCATCTCGGGCTATGCCGAAAGCGACTTCTCCGACCTGCTCCAGGACGAGGTCGGCGTCTCCTTCCTGCCCAAGCCGCTGGACATCAAGACCCTCGCCGAACGCGTGAAGCAGGAACTCCACGCCGGCTGAAGCATCCGTAACTTGCCATTCGTGGCCGGGCGGCGTCCTCTGCCGCCTCGCGCCAAGGGAGCCTGCCGCCATGTCGATCGATCGTCGCCGCCTTATGTTCACTGCCGCCGCCGGAGCGGGCCTCGCCGCCTGCGGCCAGGCCCTGGCGCAGACGCCCGCTGCGGCCGCCTCGGCCTCCGCCGCCCTGACGGCCCTGATGAACGGGATCGTCCAGACCTTCCTGCTGTCCTCGCCCGAGACCCTGACCGGACTGGGTATGGACAAGGGCCCGATGGCGGCCATGAAGTCCCGCCTCGATGACCGCTCCCAGGCCAAGATCGACGCCGACCGGGCAGTGTTCCGGGCGCAGATGGATCAGCTCAAGGCCATCGATCGCAACGCCCTGCCCGAGACCGAGGGCGTCTATCACGACACCCTGACCTTCTTCGGCGACACCCAGATCATGGGCGAGCGCTTCCCCTATGGCGGCGGCGGTTTCGGCCCCGCGCCCTATACGATCTCGCAGCTGACCGGGTCCTACCAGGGCCTGCCCGACTTCCTCGACACCCAGCATTCGATCGAGACCGCCGAGGACGCCGAGGCCTATCTGGCGCGCGTCGCCGCCTTCCCGACGGCCCTCGACCAGGAAACCGCCCGGATGCAGGCCGATTTCGCGGCCGGGGCCGTGCCGCCGGACTTCGTCATCGACAAGACCCTGCTCCAGCTGGCCAACCTCTATGAAACCCCTGCCGACCGGATGGTCCTGACCACCTCGATTGCGCGGCGGACGGGTGAGAAGAACATCGCCGGCGACTGGGCCGCCCGGGCCCAGAGGATCGTCGAGGGCGAGGTCTATCCGGCCCTGCGCCGTCAGGCCGAGGCCATGCGCGCCCGCCGCGCCGGGGCGACGCACGACGCCGGCGTCTGGCGGCTGCCGGACGGCGAGGCCTATTACGACTGGGGCATCCGCAGCTACACCACCTCGACCCTGTCGGGGGCCGAGATCCATGACCTCGGCCTGCAGCAGGTGGCCGAGCTTTCGGCCCGTGCCGATGTCCTGCTCAAGGCCCAGGGCCTCACCCAGGGCACGGTCGGCGAGCGTATCGCCGCCCTCGGCCGGGACCCCAGCCAGCTCTATCCGAACACCGATGCCGGCAAGGAGCAGTTGCTGGCCGATCTAAATGCCCAGATGGCCGATATGGCGACCCGGCTGCCGCAGTATTTCGGCCGGATCCCCGCTTCCACCGTCGAGATCCGCCGGGTGCCGGTCTTCATCGAGGCGGGCGCGCCCGGCGGCTACTACAACTCGCCGGCGCTCGATGGCTCGCGGCCCGGCGCCTATTACATCAACCTGCGTGACACCGCGGAATGGCCGCGCATGCAGCTGCCGACCCTGACCTATCACGAGGCCTCGCCGGGCCATCACCACCAGATCGCCCTGCAGCAGGAACAGGCCGACCGGCCGCTGCTGATGAAGGTGCTGGGCTTCTCGGCCTATTCCGAGGGCTGGGCCCTGTATTCGGAACAGCTGGCCGACGAGATGGGGGTCTATGCCGACAATCCGATCGGCCAGATCGGCTATCTGCAGTCCCTGCTGTTCCGCGCCACCCGTCTGGTCGCCGACTCGGGCCTGCATCACAAGCGCTGGAGCCGCGAACAGACCATCCGCTACATGGTCGACACCCTGGGCGACTCCGAGACCGCCGTCACCACCGAGGTCGAACGCTACTGCGTCTGGCCCGGCCAGGCTTCCAGCTACAAGGTCGGCCATAACAAATGGGTCGAGCTTCGCGCCCGCGCCCAGGCCGCCCTGGGCAGCCGGTTCGACATCAGGGCCTTCCATGATGCCGGCATGAATGCGGGCGGCGTGCCCCTGACCGTGCTCGACAAGATCATGACCGACTGGATCGCGGCCCAGCGGGCCTGAGTCTGACCCGCGCCGGTTCGGGCTTACGGCCCGGACCGGCAGTCCCTGCCGTTTGAGGATATCCCCATGATCGACCGCCGCCGCCTGATGCTGTCCTCTGCCGGTCTCGGCCTGATGGCGGCCCTGCCGGCTGCGGCCCAGGCCCCCGCCATGTCCGCGGCGGATGCCCGGCTCGATGCCATGCTGACCCGATGGTTCGAGGAGAATGTCGACCTGTCGCCCGAGTATGCGACCAACCTCGGCCTCGACCGGGGCGCCCGCGCCCACCTGGCCGGCCAGCTGCGCCGGATCGGACCGGCCGACACCGAGGCCGACCGCGCCCGTGCCCGCGCCCGCTGGGCCGAGATCCGGACGGTGTCGGATGAAGGCCTGTCGGATCAGGCCAGGGTATCGCTGGCGGTCTATCGCTTCACCGCCGAGGGCGCGGCCCGGGCGGCGGACATCCCCTATGGCGGCGGCATCGGCCCCTATGTCGTGACCCAGCGGTCGGGGGCCTATTTCTCCGTCCCGGACTTCATGGCCAACCAGCACCGGGTCGAGACCGAGGCCGATGCTGCGGCCTTCATCTCGCGGCTGTCCGCCTTCGCCATGGTGCTGGATCAGGAAAGCGAGCGGATCGCGGCCGACGCCGCCCTCGGCGTCATGCTGCCGTCCTTCCTGATGGACAAGACCCTGACCCAGCTGCGGACGCTGCGGGATACGCCGGCCTATGACATGGCCATGCTCCAGGCGCTGATCCGCAAGACCGACGAGCGCAACATGGGCGGCGACTGGGGGGCCCAGGCCGCCAGCGTCATCGACAGCGAGATCAAGCCGGCCCTGTCCCGCCAGATCGCGGTCTTCGAGGCCCAGCGCCCGAATGCGACCGAGGATGCCGGGGCCTGGAAGCTGCCGCAGGGCGACACCGCCTATGCGCTGGCCCTGCGCGCCTTCACCACCACCGACTACAGCGCCCAGGACATCCATGACATCGGCCTGCAGCAGGTCGCTGAAATCCAGGCCGAGATCGACACCATCCTCAAGGGGATGGGCATGACCGAGGGCTCGGTCGGGGCTCGGATCAAGACGCTCAGCGAGGACCCGCAACACCTCTGGCCCAATACGGACGAGGCCAAGGTCGAGCTGATCGGCTCCCTGAACCGGCAGATGGCCGAGCTGGAGCCGATGCTGCCGCGGGTGTTCAACACCCTGCCGGGCGCGAAGGTCGAGATCCGCCGCGTGCCCCCCTCGATCGAGCTGGGCGCGCCGGGCGGCTACTACCAGGCCGCCTCGCTCGACGGGTCGCGACCGGGTGCCTACTATATCAACCTGTCGAACACGGCGAACTGGCCCAAATGGGGCCTGCCGACCCTGACCTATCACGAGGCCTCGCCGGGCCACCATTTCCAGATCACCGTCGCCCGCGAGGCCGGCAGCCTGCCGCTGTACCGCCGCGTCGCCGGCAACTCCGCCTTCAACGAGGGCTGGGCCCTGTATGCCGAGCGCGTCGCCGCCGACGATCTGGATGTCTATGCCGGCAATCCGCTGGGCCGGGTCGGCTACCTGCAGTCCTATCTGTTCCGCGCCGTGCGGCTGGTGGTCGACACCGGCCTGCACCACAAGCGCTGGAGCCGCGACCAGGCCATCCGCTACATGATCGAGGAATGCGGCGAGCCGCCCGAGTCGGCCGAGAAGGAGATCGACCGCTACTGCGTCTCGATCGGCCAGGCCTGTTCCTACAAGCTGGGCCAGACCGTCATCGCCCGGCTGCGGGCCGAGGCCGAGGCCCGTCCGGGCTTCGACCTGAAGGCCTTCCACGACAAGGTGCTGCTGAACGGCTCGGTGCCGCTGGCGGTGCTGGAAGGGCTGATGCGGAGCTGACGGCCCGGGGACGCCGCCTTTCCGGGGCCGCGCCTTGCCGGACGGCCCCCCTTTGCGCCCGTCCGCATGCCCCGCTATACCGCCGCCACACATTCATTCCCAATCAGAGGCGCGAACCCGCATGACCAGGATCAAGGTCGCCAATCCCATCGTGGACATCGACGGCGACGAGATGACCCGCATCATCTGGCAGTGGATCAAGGACAAGCTGGTCTTCCCCTTCCTGGACGTCGAGCTGGACTACTATGACCTGTCGATGGAGAACCGCGACGCCACCGACGACAAGGTGACGATCGATGCCGCCCATGCGATCCAGAAGCATGGCGTCGGCGTGAAATGCGCCACCATCACCCCCGACGAGGCCCGCGTGGCCGAGTTCGGCCTGAAGAAGATGTGGAAGTCGCCCAACGGCACCATCCGCAACATCC
>JAIESL010000022.1 GCA_019746095.1 Caulobacteraceae bacterium | reverse complement strand
ATCGCCATCATCCGCCGCGCCATCCAGGCCCCGATCCGTCAGATCTCGGAAAACGCCGGGGTCGAAGGCTCGATCGTGGTCGGCAAGGTGCTGGAAAACCCCTCGGTCACCTTCGGCTTCAACGCCCAGACCGAAGAATACGGTGACCTGGTCCAGATGGGCGTCATCGACCCCGCCAAGGTCGTCCGCACCGCCCTGCAGGACGCCGCCTCCGTGGCCGGCATCCTGATCACCACCGAAGCGGCCGTGGCCGACGCACCGAAGAAGGCCTCGGCCGGCGGTGCCGGTGGCGGCATGGGCGGCGGCATGGGCGGCATGGGCGATATGGACTTTTAAGGAAGTCCGTTTGTCATCCCGGCCTTGAGCCGAGACAGAAGAGGGCGGGTCCGGCAACGGGCCCGCCCTTTTTTCATGGCTTGGTGGCGGCCGGTCCTCTCCCGCATGCGGGAGAGGTGGCCCGTCGGTCGGCGCAGCCGACCCAGGGTCGGAGAGGGACGTCTTCTGAAAATCCCCCATCGTCGCTGGCCTCGCTTCGCGAGACGTCGCGACACTTCCCCCGCAAGCGGGGGAAGGCGAGAACGCGTAGCGTGACGCGCTACACCTTGCTATGATCCGCAGGTCGAGTTCGTGGACTATCACTGAGGATGCCAGGATGACCGCTCACGACTACACCACCTTCGCCGAGCCCCTGGCCCATCCGGGCGCGCATCTGCGCGAGGACTTGCTGCCCGACTACGGCCTGACGCCCGGTGCCCTGGCGCGGGCCATGGGGCTGAAGGACCGCGCGCGGATCGAGCGGCTAGTGCGCGAGCAGCAGGCTGTGACCTCGGACACGGCCCTGCGGCTGGCGCGGGTGTTCGGGACCACGGCGGAATTCTGGATGAACCTTCAGACCCAGCACGATCTGTCGAAGGCGGCGATCGCGGCGCGGGATGAGCTGGCGAAGATTGAGCCGCTGCGGGCGGCCTAGCTCTCTCCGCCCCCCCTTCCCCCTCGACGGGGGAAGGGTCGCGGATGGGGGTGGAGCCCGGGCATTGTGAATGAAGAACGGAAGGCGCAGTCGAGCCCTCACGCTCGGACGTCTGTGAGCGCGGAGCCCGCACCCCCACCCAACCCTCCCCCGTCGAGGGGGAGGGCTTTTTTGTGGGCGGCCTACTGCGCCGGACGCACTTCCACCGGGAGGCCGAGGGCTTCCAGCTGGGGCCTGACGACCGAGGCGTCGCCGACGACGACCCAGACGAAGGTCGAGGGGTCGATGGTGGCGCGGGCGGCGGCGTCCATCTGTTCGGCGGTCAGGGCGCGGGTGCGGCTGGCCAGGGTTTCCTGGTAGTTGTCCGGACGCCCGAAGAGGGCGTTGGAGCGCAGGGCGCCGAGGATCTGGCCCGAGGTCTCGAAACCGCCGGCCAGGCCGCGGGTGTCGCCGTTGACGGTGCGGTCCCGCTCGGCGGCGGTGACGCCGTCGGGGCCGAGGAAGCGCTCATACTGGGCGATCAGGGCGGCGATGGACTCGCCCGTGCGATTGGCCTGGACCGGGGCGTTGACGATATAGGGGACGCGGTTCTGCAGCGTGTTGATCGAGCCGCGCACGCCGTAGGACCAGCCCTTGGTCTCGCGCAGATCGGCATTGATCCGCGACAGGAAGTCGGTGCCCAGCACGGTGTTGGCGGCCTGCAGGGTCAGCAGGTCGTCGGTGCCGGAGACGTCCAGGACCGCGCCGCCGAAGATGATCGACTGCGGCGATTGCGGCCGGTCGATCAGGACGATGCGGGCGGTCGTGGCGGGGATGTCGGTCGGGAAGACCTTGGTCCCGCGCGGGGCGGCCGGGGCGCGCCAGTCGCCGAAGGACCGCTCAAGCCGTGCCGTGATGTCGGAGAGCGGCAGGTCGGAGACCACGAAGATGCGGGCATTGTCGGGCCGGACCCATTCGGCGTGTTCGGCGATCAGGTCCTCACGCGTCAGGGCGCGGATGGTCTCGGGCGTGCCGGTGCCGGCGAAGGGACGGCCATAGGGGCTGGCCTCGCCATACATCAGCGGCGGCAGGGCGCGGGCGGCGATGGCCGCCGGCTGGGTCCGCTCATTGGCCAGGCCGGCGAGGCGCTGGGCCCGCAGACGCTCGACCTCGGCCGGGGCGAAGGCCGGGTTGCGCACCATGTCCGACAGAAGCACCAGCGAGGAGTCGAGGTTGGTGGTGACGGCGGTCAGGCTGGCGGCGGTGCGGTCCATGGAGGCGCCGACATTGACCGAGGCGCCGAGCCGCTCCTGGGCCTCGGCCAGGGCGTTGGAGTCGCGGGTGGTGGTGCCTTCGCTCATCAGCGTCAGCATCATCGAATGGACGCCGAGGGCATCGGCCCGGTCCGCCGCATAGCCGGCGTCGAACTCGACCGCCACGCGGGTGACGGGGACGGTGGTCGACCGGGCATAGACGATCTCGACGCCGTTCGAGAGGCTGGCGCGCTGGACCGTCGGGAAGTCGAGGTTGGGGACGTCGCCGATGGTCGGCATGGGGTCGCGGGCGACGCGCTGGATCTCGGCGGCGGGGACCGGGGTGGCACCCGAGGGGGTGGCGGCGGCCTCGACATAGGCCGCGCGCTCGCCGGGCTCGACGATCTGGCTGTAGACCGGGCGGCTCAGCCAGCGCTGCATGGCCTCGCGCACCCGGGCCGGGGTGACGGCGGCATAGGCGTCCAGCTGGGTGCGGTAGAAGTTCGGATCGCCGGCATAGAGCTGGCCCTCGGCCAGGGCCGAGGCCTTGCCGTTGACCTGTTCCAGGCCCTGGATGGTGCGGGCGGCATACTGGGTAACGACCCGGTCGATCTCGTCCTGGGTCGGGCCATTGGCCATCAGCTCGGCGAGGACGGCGTCCATCCGGGCCGCGACGGCCGCGGGGTCGGCGCCGGGCTTCACCGTGGCCGAATAGTTGAAGAAGCCGAGGCGGTGGAAGGCCTGGGCCCCGGCACTGGCACCGGTGGCGGTCTGGTCACCGCGGACCAGGGCGTTGTCGAGACGCGAGGACTCAAGGCCGCCGAGGATGGAGGCCCCGACCGCGAGCGGGATGGCATCGGGATCGAGCAGGCCGGGCACGACCCAGGCGCGGCTGATGCGGGTCTGGGCGACGCGGTCGCGCAGGACTTCCTCGACCGGGGCGGCCAGGGTCGGGATGTCGGCTGCGGCCGGCACATTGACCGGGCCGCGCGGGATGGCACCGAAATAGCGATCGGTCAGGACGCGGGCGGTCGCCTCATCGATGTCGCCCGACAGGACCAGGACGGCGTTGTTGGGGCCGTAGTTGTCCCGGAACCAGTTGCGCACCGTCTCGAGGCTGGCCGCATCCAGGTCGGCCATCGAGCCGATGGTCGAGTGGCGATAGGGGTGACCCTCGGGGAACAGGGCCGCCAGCTGGGCATAGTTGGCAAGGCCGTAGGGCTGGTTGTCGCTCTGACGCTTCTCGTTCTGGACCACGCCGCGCTGCAGATCGAGCACCTCCTGGCCGACCTGGCCGAGCAGATAGCCCATGCGGTCGCTCTCGAGGAACAGGGTCTGTTCGAGCGCCGGGGTCGGAACGGTCTGGAAATAGTTGGTGCGGTCGAACCAGGTGGTGCCGTTCAGACCGGTGGCGCCCGCCGCGCTCATGGCCTGGATGTGGCTGGTCGGGGAGTTCTCGGACCCGCCGAACATCAGGTGTTCGAACAGGTGGGCGAAGCCGGTCGAACCGGCGGGCTCATCCTTGGAGCCGACATTGTACCAGACGGAAACCGCGACCACCGGAGCCTTGCGGTCGGTGTGAACGACAACGGTCAGGCCGTTGTCGAGCTGGAAGCGCGACCAGGGAATGTCGACGCGGGCGACCAGGTCAGCGACCGGCGCGCCCTGGAGCGGCGCGGCCTGGGGCTGGGCCGCGACGGCGGTGATCGATCCGGACTCCGGAGACAGGGCCCAGACCGGGGCGGCGGGGGCCACGACCGCGAGAAGGGCGGCGAGGGATACGAGACGAAGACGCATGGTCGGGCATTCCTGTTGACTGACGGCCGCGACCATAGCCGCGGCGGACCGTCACGCAATGCCTCTCGCTCGACTCAGATGTCCGGCCGCACCGCGACCGTTTGTCCGGGTCCGGCCCTCAGTCCTCGAGCGGCGGCAGGCCGGCTTCCTTGCGGGCAGCGGCGGCGGCCTTCTTTTCAGCCTTGGCGGCGGCCTTTTCGGCGGCCTTCTTGGCATCGGCGCGATCGCGTTCCTGACGCTCGAAACTGTAGTTGGGCTTTCGGGCCATCGGCGGTTCTTTCTCTTTTTCCTGGCGCTACGGCGCTTCGCGCTACTTGAGCGCAGATTATTGGCACCGGACGAAGGCGCGGGACCGGCTGCCGGGCAGCCGCCTGTCTCCCCAAGGTGGGGCAAGCGGGGAGCCGGGGCAACCGTTGACGGTCAATCGACGGCGATGATCGCCACCGCCTGTCCGGCCACGACCGCTTCATCGCCGACCTGTTTGCCCATCAGGGCGACGGCAAGGGGCGAGACATGGCTGACCGAGCCGGCGGCGGGATCGGCCTCGTCCTCGCCGGTGATGCGCCAGGTCTGGGTGCGGCCGTCGGCGCGTTCGAGGGTGACGGAGCCGCCGAAACGGACCCGGCCGTCCGGTTCGGTCTCGACCCGCTGGGCGGTGGCGCGGCGGGCGGACCAGTAGCGCAGGTCGCGGGTGGCGCGGGCCATGGCGGTGCGGTCGGCCTCGATGTCGCCCTTGGCCTGGGCTGCGGCATAGGCCGCCCGGGCCGAGGCCAGGGCGGCCTCGATCAGGGCCAGTCCCGAGGGGGTGACCAGATTGGGGTGGGGCGAAATCGGACGGTCGGGAAGATCGGCAGCCGTGGCCTCCAGATCTTCCTCGCGGGTAAAGGCGACGCTCATGGGGGATGAGCGTATGCGGGTTTGGGGGGTTCCCGGAGCGGTTTTTTCGCCCTGCGGTGATGAACCCGCTTTCCCCGGACGTTCGCCGCAGAACAGGGTAGTGGGTCGGCCATGAGCAATTCATCCAGGACCGTTCACATCATCGGCGCCGGGCCCGCCGGGCTGATGGCCGCCGAGCGGCTGGCGCGGGCCGGCGTGGCGGTGGTGGTGCATGAGGCCATGCCGTCCGTGGCGCGGAAATTCCTGATGGCCGGGCGCGGCGGGCTGAACCTGACCCATTCGGAGGACCTGGTGCCCTTTACCGGCCGCTATGGCGCGGCGGCCGGGACGGTGGCGGCCTGGCTGGAGAGGTTTTCGCCGACCCATCTGATCGGCTGGGCCGAGGGACTGGGCCAGTCGACGTTCACGGGCTCGTCGGGGCGGGTGTTTCCGCGGGCGATGAAGGCCTCGCCCCTGCTGCGGGCCTGGCTGGGGCGGCTGAATGCGCTGGGGGTGGAGGTGCGGACGCGGTCGCGGCTCGTCGGCCGCCGCGACGGCGGCTGGGTGTTCGAGACGCCCGACGGCGAGCGGGTCGAGACGCCGGACGCCGTGGTGCTGGCGCTGGGCGGGGCCAGCTGGCCGAGGCTGGGGTCGGACGGGAGCTGGCGCGAATGGCTGGAGGCGGAGGACGTCGCGGTCGAACCGTTCCGGCCGTCGAATGTCGGCTTCGACGTGGCGTGGAGTGAGGTGTTCGCGGACCGGTTTGCGGGTCAGCCGCTGAAGCCGATCGCCCTGACGCATGGGGACCACACGGTCCGTGGCGAGGCCATGGTGACGCGCTACGGGCTTGAGGGCGGGGCGATCTATGCCCTGTCGGCGAGGCTGAGGGACGCGGTTGAGCGGGACGGGTCGGCGGCGCTGACGGTCGACCTGCGGCCCGACCTGAGCGTCGAGGCGCTGGCGGGGCGGCTGGCAAAGCCGCGCGGCAAGGACAGCGCGACCAACTGGCTGAGAAAGGTGGCGGGGCTGTCGCCGGCGGCGGTGGGGCTGTTGCGCGAGATCCCGGGCGCGTTGCCCACGGGGGCCGACAAGCTGGCGAAACGGATCAAGGCGGTGCGGCTGACCCTGACCGGGGTACAGGGGCTGGCGCGGGCGATCTCCTCGGCGGGCGGGGTGAGGCTGGACCAGGTCGATGCGGGGTTGATGCTGACCGCCCTGCCCGGCGTGTTCGTGGCCGGCGAGATGCTGAACTGGGAGGCGCCGACGGGGGGCTATCTGCTGCAGGGGTCGATGGCCTCGGGCGTGGTGGTGGCGGACGGGGTTCTGGGGTGGCTGGAGGGGCACCCCTGACTTTCGTCATCCTCCGGCGAGCGAAGCGAGACCGGGGGACCCAGCGGCGCGCGCGAGCGCGACCCTGTCTGGAGCGCTCGTGCTCGACGCAGCGGTGTTTCGCCGCCGTCGCGGCACCGCTGGGTCCCCCGGTCTGCGCGGCTGCGCCGCTTGCCGGAGGATGACGAAAGCGAAGGAAGGGCGTTAGAGTTGGGTATGACCCAGCACCGCATCCTCCTCGCCGCCGTCCTCGCCCTCCTGACGGCCTCCCCCGCCCTCGCCCAGCAGGCCGATGCGGCGCGGCTGAACGAGCATGTGCGGGTGCTGGCCTCGGACGAATTCGAGGGGCGCGGGGTGGCGACGCCGGGGGAGCAGCGGACGGTCGACTATCTGGTCGGGCAGTTCCAGGCCCTGGGGCTGGAGCCCGGCGGGCCGGATGGCCAGTGGGTGCAGAGGGCGCAGCTGGGGCGGACGCGTCAGGACGGGCCGGCGACGATCACGGTCAACGCCGGCGGCGCGAGCCGGGCGCTGGCGCGGGGGCCGGACATTCTGGTGTCGAGCGATCGTCCGGTGGACCGGATTACGGTCAATGACGCCGAGGTGGTCTTCGCCGGCTATGGCGTCAGCGCGCCGGAGCGCGGCTGGGACGATTTCAAGGGCATGGACCTGCGGGGCAAGATCCTGCTGGTCATCGTCAACGACCCGGACTTCGGCGCGCCCGAGGGGCATCCGGTGGCGGGCCGGTTCGACGGCAATGCCATGACCTTCTACGGCCGCTGGACCTACAAATTCCAGGAGGCGGCGCGGCAGGGGGCGGCGGCGGTGCTGGTGATCCATGACACCGCGGGCGCGGGCTACGGCTGGAGCGTGCTGGAGGGATCGTCGACGGCACCGAAATTCGACATCGTGCGGGCCAATCCGGACGCCGAGCGTGTCCCGGCGCAGGGGTGGATCCAGGGTCCAGTCGCGGCGCAGCTGTTCGCCGACGCGGGCCTCGACTACGCCGCCCTGCGCGCGGCGGCGCGGACGCCGGAATTCGCGCCCGTGACCCTGACGGGCGTGACGATGTCGGTCGATTTCGGCCAGACCGCCGACCGGATCGAGAGCCGCAATGTGCTGGCCCGCATCCCGGGTGCCGGACATCCTGACGAGACGGTGCTCTACGGTGCCCACTGGGACGCCTATGGCCGCGCGACGCCGGTGGGGGACGACGACATCTATAACGGCGCCGTCGACAATGCGACGGGCGTGGCCGGGCTGATCGAGCTGGCGCGGCTGTTCAAGGCGGGCGCGGCCCCCGACCGGTCGGTGGTCTTCGCCGCCTGGACGGCCGAGGAGGCCGGGCTGCTGGGGGCGGAATACTATGCCGCCAATCCGGTCTGGCCGCTGGAGACGACGGTGGCCAACATCAATATGGACAGCTTCCTGCCCGGCACGGAGATCTCGCCGCAGATCGTGGTCATGGGGGCGGGCAAGAGCGAGACCGATGCCTGGCTGGAGCGGCGCGCGACGGAACAGGGCCGCACCCTGATCCCCGACCCGGCCCCGCAGGCCGGCGGCTTCTACCGCTCGGACCATTTCCCGCTGGCGAAAAAGGGCGTGCCCGCCCTGTTCGGCTTCGCGGGCTTCACCGGGCACAATGCGGCCAGCCGCGACTATGTGGCCAACCGCTACCACAAGCCCTCGGACGAATGGACGAGCGACTGGGTGATGGACGCCGCGGCGGTGGATGTGGACCTGCTGTATCTGGTCGGCCGCGATCTGGCGGACAGCCGGGCCTGGCCGGAATGGAACCCCGGGGCGGAGTTCGAGGCGGCACGGGCGGTGTCGGCGGCGGCAAGAGAGTAGGATTCCTCTCCCTTTGGGAGAGGGCTTGAGCGCCCGGGAGCATAGCGATCGGTTGCGCGAAAGGGTGTGGGTCGGGCGGCGGCATTCGGCGAAGCCGCGTCGCTGTCTGGAGCGGCGGCTCACGCCGACGGATACAACCAACCCTCATCCGGCCCTTCGGGCCACCTTCTCCCCATGGGAGAAGGCGTCTAGACCTCCCCCATGACCCTCCCCGACATCCACGGCCTCTGCCCGCCCCGCTTCGCCGCCCTGAAGGACGCCTTCGCGGCCAATTTCACCGACGCCCCGGAGGGGCTGAACGAGCAGGCGGCACGGGTCAGCGTCTGTATCGGCGGCGAGGTGGTGGTCGATCTGTGGGCCGGATGGGCCGATGCGGCGAAGACCGTTCCCTATGGCGAGACGACGCTGACGCCGGTGTTCTCGACCGGCAAGGCGGTGATGATGCTGCTGATCGCCATCTGTGTGGAGCGCGGCCTGCTGGACTATGAGCGGCCGGTCGCCAGCTACTGGCCGGCCTTCGGGCAGGCGGGCAAGGACCGGATCACGGTCGGCCAGATGATGAGCCATCAGGCGGGGCTGCCGGGGTTTTCGGAGAGCGTGGACCCGGCGATCTGGTTCGATCGGACCGCGGCGCTGGCACGACTGTGCGAACAGCCGCCGATGTGGGAACCGGGGACGGAGTCGGGCTATCACCCCATCACCATCGGCCTGCTGGCCGGGGAGCTGTTCCGGATCGTCGACGGGCGCAGCATGGGCACGGCCCTGCGCGAGGACTTCCCCGGACTGGACCTGTGGATTGGCCTGCCGGAAGCGGAGCACGGGCGGGTGGCGCAGATGAGAAAGCCGGCGGCGGCCCCCGATCTGGGCATGATCGACGCGGTCAAGCGCGCGGCCTTCCTCGACAGCGGTTCAGCCCCCGGCGGGCGCGGCTCGGCGGAATGGCGGACGATGGAACTGCCCTCGGCCAATCTGCACGGCACGGCCAGGGATCTGGCGCGGATCATGGGGGTGGTCGTGGACGGGACGCTGGAGGGTCGGACCGTGCTGTCACCCGGCTTGCGGACCGGGATGCTGCGCGAGCGGATCCATGGGCGAGACCGGGTCCTGCCCTTCGACATCAGCTGGGCGGCGGGCCTGATGCGCAATGAAGGGCTGCACATCTTCGGTCCCAACCCCAACGCCGTCGGCCATTGCGGCTGGGGCGGGTCCTGCGCCTTCGCCGATCCGGAGGCGGGGCTGTCGATGGCCTATGTGATGACGCGCCAGTCGCCGTATCTGATCGGGGACCCGCGGGCTCAACGGTTGATCGGGGCGGTGTACGGGGGGCTGTGAGCCGGAGTGGCTAGTGGCTAGTGGCTAGTGGCTAGTGGCTAGTGGCTAGTGGCTAGTGTTGGAGCATGCGGCCTTTGGCCAACAACTTTCGACGGCGTAAGGCTATCGCTCGCCACTGGCCACTAGCCACTGGTCACTCCTTCACACCGGCTCCGCGCACCGCTTGAGCGCCTCGCGGGCGGCGCGGTGGCGGAAGAAGGCGGCGGCGGCGAAGACGCCGGCCCCGCCCCAGATGAAGGCGAAGCTGATGATCCGCAGGGGCGTCAGGGCCTCGCCGGCCCAGACGCCGACGGTGAACTGCAGGGTCGGGGCGAGGAACTGGATGAAGCCGAGGGTCGACAGCGGCAGGCGCCGGGCGGACCAGGCGAACAGGGCCAGGGGCAGGACGGTGGCCGGGCCGTTGAGCAGGGCCCAGGCGGTGTTGACCGGGCTGTCGAAGGCCACGCCCGTGCCGGTGTGCTGCAGCCACAGCACCCAGGCCAGGCCGAAGGGGACCAGCAGCAGGCATTCCACCAGCAGGCCGGCCTGGGCGTCGATCGGCACGCGTTTGCGGATCACGCCGTAGCTGGCGA
The DNA here is from genome assembly GCA_019746095.1 of Caulobacteraceae bacterium. Classification (GTDB taxonomy): domain Bacteria; phylum Pseudomonadota; class Alphaproteobacteria; order Caulobacterales; family Caulobacteraceae; genus Brevundimonas. Next base: position 149,154 of record JAIESL010000022.1, on the reverse strand, counting down.
AGCTGATGGCCAGGACGATGGAGATCCAGGGCGGGCGGCCGAGGGCGGCGGTCTGGAAGGCCACGCCGATGGCGGCCAGGCCGATGGCGACCCAGCCCCATTTGTCGATCTTCTCGCGGAACAGCCACAGGCCCACGACCATGTTGAGCAGCGGGTTGATGTAATAGCCGAGGCTGGCCTCGAGCGTGGCCTCGTGCGTCGTGGCCCAGACATAGAGGCCCCAGTTGACGGCGATCAGCAGGGTCGAGGCCGTCAGCCAGCCCAGGGTCCGGGGCGAGGCGAAGGCGGCCCGGACCTGACCGCCCTGTTTCGCCAGCAGCACCAGCAGGCCGGCGACCGCCACCGACCAGAGGGCGCGGTGGGCGAGGATTTCGAGCGAGTCGAAGCCGAGCGCGCCCTGCCCCATGAACAGCAGGGGCATGAACCCCCACATGACATAGCAGCCGAAGGCCGAGACCAGGGCGGCGCGGGGCGTGGCGGACGGGGTGGTCGGCACGGTCGTCAGACCGTGATGCTGCGATATCCCGACGACGGCTTGATGGTCCCGGTCTCGTCCAGCAGCTGGGCGATCTGGACGGCATTGAGGGCCGCGCCCTTGCGCAGGTTGTCGGAGACGACCCAGAGCGACAGGCCGTGCTCGACGGTCGGATCCTTGCGGATGCGGCTGACATAGACCGCGTGTTCGCCGGCGGCGTCGACGGGGGTTATGTAGCCGTCGTGCTCCTGCTTATCGATGACCATGACGCCGGGGGCTTCGCGCAGGATGGCGCGGGCCTCGTCCGGGCTGATCGGGCGATCGAACTCGAGGTTCACGGATTCCGAATGGCCGACGAAGACCGGCACCCGCACGCAGGTGACGGTCAGCCGGATCGAGGGGTCCATGATCTTGTGGACCTCGTTCCACATCTTGGCTTCCTCGTCGGTGAAACCGTCGTCGCGGAAGGAGCCGATGAAGGGGATGACGTTGAAGGCGATCTGCTTGGGGAAGAGTTTCGGGGTCGCGTCGCCGAGGCCGTAGATGGCCTTGGTCTGGTTCCACAGCTCGTCCATGCCCGCCTTGCCGGCGCCGGAAACCGACTGATAGGTCGAGACCACCGCCCGGGTGATCTTCGCCGCGTCATGCAGGGGCTTGAGGGCCACGACCAGCTGGGCGGTCGAGCAGTTGGGGTTGGCGATGATGTTCTTCCTCGTCGCCAGCTTGATGGCGTCGGGGTTCACCTCGGGCACGATCAGGGGCACGTCCGGGTCCATGCGGAAGGCCGAGGAATTGTCGATGACGATAGGGCCGGCCTTGCCGATCTTCTCTGACCACAGGCGCGAGGCGTCGCCGCCGGCGCTCATCAGCACGAGGTCGACGGACGAGAAGTCGAACAGTTCGATGTCCTCGCATTTGATCGTCCGGTCGCCCCAGGAGACCTCGACGCCCTTGGACTTGCGCGAGGCGACGGCGTGCATCTTGTCGACGGGGAAATCGAGTTCCTCGAGGATGTTCAGCATTTCCCGGCCGACATTGCCGGTGGCGCCCACGACGGCGACTTTGTAACCCATGAGAGACGGTCCTTCGGACGCCCTGTGCTCGCGACGCGGTCGCTCGCTGGTTGAGGGCGGAATGCGGGGATGAAACAGGCATGTAGGCTTTCGCGGGCGCGAAGCAATCGCTTTTCAGCGGTCGCGCGCGCCGCTAAGCCCGGAAACCATGCCCTCACGCATACGCAAAGCTTATGACCGTCGTTTGGCCGAGGGCCGGCTGACACCCGATCCGTCGCAGATTGCGGTGGTCGAGGCCTTGACCCGGCTGGAGAAGGATCTGGGCCGGCGTGGCCTGTTCGGCGGCCGTCCCGAGGTGCGCGGCGTCTATCTGTGGGGGCCGCCGGGGCGCGGAAAATCCCTGCTGATGGACATGTTCTTCGCCACGGCCCCCGAGCCGCGCAAGACCCGCGCCCATTTCCACGCCTTCATGGCCCGGGTCCACGACCTGGTGCGCCAGTGGCGCGAGGGGGATGCCCGGGCGCGCAAGCGGGTGTTCGGCCAGTCGAAAGGCGACGATCCCATCAAGCCGGTCGCGGAGCTGATCGCGTCCGAGGCACGGCTGCTGTGTTTCGACGAGCTGCAGGTCACCGACATTGCCGACGCCATGATCCTGGGCCGGCTGTTCGAGGCCCTGTTCGAGCGGGGGGTGGTGCTGGCGGTGACCTCGAACCGGGCCCCGGACCAGCTGTATGTGAACGGGATCAACCGGCAGCTCTTCCTGCCCTTCATCGCCATGCTGGAGCGCCGGTGTGTGGCGGTCGGGGTTTCGGGCGCGCGCGACTGGCGGCTGGACCGGCTGATGGGGACGCGGGTCTGGTACACGGCCACCGAGGCCGGGCAGCGCACCGGGTTCGAGGGGCTGTGGGAACAGCTCAAGGGCGAGCAGCAGGAATCGCCGACCCGGCTGACGGTGCTCGGCCGGGAACTGGTGATCGCGCGGACCGACGGCGGGCTGGCGCGGGCGACCTTTGCGGAACTGTGCGGCACGGCGCTGGGGCCGCAGGACTATCTGGCCATCGCCGGGCGGTTCCATACGCTGTTCCTGGAGAATGTCCCGGTGATGGGACCGGACAATCAGCAGGCGGCGCGGCGGTTCGTGACCCTGATCGACGCCCTCTATGAGGCCGGGACGCGGCTGGTGGTGCTGGCCGGGGCGGCGCCCGAGGCCCTGTACCGCGAGGGCGTCGGGGCGTTCGAGTTCGAGCGGACAGCGTCGCGGCTCAATGAAATGGCGAGCGCCGACTGGCTGGCGCGTGAGAGATCAGCCTAGGCCGGGACCACAATGCCGCGCGCCTGCCCTGGTCTTGCGGGAGCGACGTCCACAAAAGATCGGGGCCGCAGATCGCTCTGCGGCCCCTTTGTTTTCTTCCACGGCGCCCAGGCCGTGAGCGCCCTAGGCGAGACTGGCGTCGATGTCCTTGCAGGCCTGGATCAGGCCCTGGACCGACTCCACCGACTTGGCGAACATCGCCTTCTCATCGTCATTGGTGGTGAATTCGATGACCTTTTCGACGCCGCCGGCGCCGATCAGGGCGGGGACGCCGACATAGAGGTCGGACAGGCCGTATTCGCCCGACAGCCAGACGGCGCAGGGCAGGACGCGCTTCTGGTCCAGCAGATAGGACCGGGCCATGGCGATGGCGCTCTCGGCCGGGGCGTAGAAGGCCGAGCCGGTCTTGAGCAGGGCCACGATCTCGCCTCCCCCTTTTCTGGTGCGGTCAACGATGGCGTCCAGCTCGGCCTGGGTCAGCATGCCGGCCTTGACGGCGTCGGGCAGGGGCAGGCCGCCGACGGTCGAGTGACGCACCATGGGCACCATGTCGTCGCCGTGGCCGCCGAGGGTCCAGGCGTGGATGTCCTGGATGGAGACGCCGGTCTTCTCGGCGAGGAAATAGGCGAAGCGGGCCGAGTCGAGCACGCCGGCCATGCCGACGACCTTCTCCTTCGGCAGGCCCGAGAATTTCTGCAGGGCCCAGACCATGGCGTCGAGCGGGTTGGTGATGCAGATGACGAAAGCGTTGGGGGCGTGGGCCTTGATGCCCTCACCCACGGCCTTCATGACCTTCAGATTGATGCCGATCAGGTCGTCGCGGCTCATGCCCGGCTTGCGCGGCACGCCGGCGGTGACGATGCAGATGTCGGCACCGGCGATGTCGGCATAGTCATTGGCACCCTTGAGGGCGACGTCGGTGCCGAACACGGCGGTGGCCTCGGCGATATCCAGCGCCTTGCCCTGGGGCGTGCCCTCGGCAATGTCGAACAGGATGATGTCGCCCAGGGCTTCGCGGGCGGCCACGTGAGCCAGGGTGCCGCCGATCATGCCGGCCCCGATGAGGGCGATCTTCGCGCGAGCCATACAGGTCTCCTTGGCCTACCGCGCCTTCGCGCTACTTGAGGCCATATTGATGGGTGGTTGGGAAAGCGTTGGCGGCGGTCTAGACCCGTGCGCTTTCGCCTGCAACCGTCACCCTGCGTCTGCCGGAGCCATCATGGCCAGTCTGCCCGAGATCATTGCCGCCGAGGCCGTGCCCGACGACCTGATCAGGGTCGTGGACGAGGCGACGGTGCGCGCCGAGGTCGGGGCCTGGCGGGCGCAGGTGCTGAAGCCGCCAGGTCTTTGGGACAGGGCCACGCGGGGGACCCAGGACCGGATCAACCGGATCATCCCCGAGCGGGTCCACGCCATCATCACCTCGGGCGTCGAGGCAATGACCAGGGGAATCCTGTTCGGCTCGGACCTGATCCCGGCCCGGCCCATGGCGGACGGCTCGCTGGCGGCGCGGGAACTGCGGGCACGGGCGAGGATCAAGGCCTGTCGCACCACCGCCAGCGTCGAGGGCGGGGTCGCAGGGGCCGGCGGTTTCGTGCTGGCGGCGGCGGACTTCCCGGCCCTGATGGCGATCAAGGTGCGGATGCTGGGCGAGGTGGTCGCCGCCTATGGCTGGGGCGGCGATACGGTGAGGGAGCGGCTGTTCCTGCTGCACATCTTCCACCTGGCCTTCGCCAGCGCGAGACGGCGGCCCGGGGCCCTGGCGGACCTGGAGCGCTGGATCGCGGGTGTGGACCAGCCCGACGCCATCACCGAATACGACTGGCGGCGCTTCCAGATCGAGTACCGGGACTACATCGACCTGGCCAAACTGGCCCGGCTGATCCCGGTGGTCGGCGCGCCGATCGGGGCCGTGGTCAACTGGCGGCTGGTCGACCGGCTGGGCGAGACGGCGATCATGGCCTGCCGGATGCGGTGGCTGGCGAACGGTTGACGTTCCTGCTTTGTTCGTGATTGAGTGAGGTCCAAAGGGAGGATTTCCACATGATCGGCTATGTGACGCTGGGTACCAATGACCTCGAGCGGGCGGCGAAATTCTATGACGCCATCGCCGCCGAACTGGGGACGTCGCGGATGATGGAGTGGCCCGGGGCGATCGCCTGGGGCACGCCGGGCGGCGGGGCCGGGATCGGGCTGACCAGGCCTTTCGACGGCCAGGCGGCCAGCGTCGGCAACGGGGTGATGGTGGCGCTGGAAGCGGGATCGCGCGAACAGATCCACCGGCTGCACGAGATTGCCCTGGCGCACGGCGGGACCTGTGACGGACCGCCCGGACCGCGCGGGGACAGTTTCTACGCCGCCTATTTTCGCGATCCCGACGGCAACAAGCTGAATGCCTTCCTGATGGAGCAGGCCGCGGTGGCCTGATCGGGCGCATCGATAGATTTTCCTGTTCCTGCTAACAGGGTTTATCGATTTTCTCTTCTGACGCGAACGGTCTAGGCTGGGAGCCATCGCGCCCAGACGCATCAGGAGGACATCATGGACGGACACGCCCCCCTCAAGGATCCGAACAAGGAGCCGGCCGCGCCGCGCTCGCTGCTCGGGCGGACCAACAGCGACTGGTGGCCGAACCAGATCGCCGTGGACATCCTGCACCAGCAGGGCCGAACGGGCGATCCGATGGGCGAGGGCTTCAACTATGCCGAGGCATTCAAGGCGCTGGACCATGCCGCCGTCAAACGCGACCTAACCGCCCTGATGACGGACAGCCAGCCCTGGTGGCCGGCGGACTATGGCCACTATGGCCCCTTCTTCATCCGCATGGCCTGGCACAGTGCCGGTACCTATCGCACCGGTGACGGGCGCGGCGGGGCCGGGGCCGGTCAGCAGCGGTTCGCCCCGCTGAACTCCTGGCCGGACAACGGCAACCTCGACAAGGCGCGGCGCCTGCTGTGGCCGATCAAGCAGAAATACGGGGCCAGCCTGTCCTGGGCCGATCTGATGATCCTGGCCAGCAATGTCGCCATCGAGTCCATGGGCGGGCCGGTGTTCGGCTTCGGCGGCGGCCGGGCCGATGTCTGGGAACCCGAGAAGGACGTCTACTGGGGCACGGAGGCGAACTGGGTCGCCGCCGAGGAAACCCGCATCCAGCCCGACAAGGGCCTGGAGCTGGAAAGCCCGCTGGCCGCCATCCAGATGGGTCTGATCTATGTGAACCCCGAGGGCCCCGGCGGCGTGCCGGAAGCCCTGCTGTCGGCCCGCGACATCCGCGAGACCTTTGCCCGGATGGGGATGAATGACGAGGAAACCGTCGCCCTGACCGTCGGTGGCCACACCTTCGGCAAGGCCCACGGCGCGGGCGATGCCTCGAAGGTCGGGGCCGAACCGGAGGCCGCGGACATCGCCCAGCAGGGCATGGGCTGGATCTCCAGCCACGCCAGCGGCAAGGGCGATGACACCATCACCTCAGGCATCGAGGGGGCCTGGACGCCCACCCCGATCCAGTGGGACATGAGCTATTTCGACATGCTGCTGGACCATGAATACGAACTGGTCCGGAGCCCGGCGGGCGCCAAACAGTGGCAGCCGGTCGGCAATCCGCCGGAGACCCTCGCCCCTGCCGCCCATACCCCGGGCAAGCGCGTGCCGACGATGATGACCACGGCCGACATGGCGTTCAAGATCGACCCGGAATACCGCAAGATCATGGAGCGGTTCAGGGCAGATCCGGCCTATTTCGGCGACGCCTTCGCCCGCGCCTGGTTCAAGCTGTGCCACCGCGACATGGGACCCAAGGCCCGCTACCTCGGACCGGACGTCCCGGCGGAGGACCTGATCTGGCAGGATCCGATCCCGGCCCATCAGGGACCTATGATCGGCGCGGCCGACATCAAGGCGCTGAAGGACCGGATCGCGGCCTCGGGTCTGTCCGTGGCGGAACTGGTGACCACCGCCTGGGCTTCGGCCTCGACCTATCGCGGCTCGGACCACCGCGGCGGGGCCAACGGCGGACGCCTGCGTCTGGAGCCGCAGCGCAGCTGGGACGTCAACCAGCCCGGCGCTCTGTCGAAAGTCCTGCAGGCCTATGAAGCCATCAAGGCCGAGTCCGGCCTGAACGTCTCTGTCGCCGACCTCATCGTCCTCGGTGGATCGGTCGGGATCGAGAAGGCGGCCAAGGCGGCCGGTCATGCCATCGAGGTTCCCTTCACCCCGGGCCGGACCGACGCCAGCCAGGACCAGACCGACGTCGACGGCTTTGCCGTGCTGGAGCCCCGCGCCGATGGCTTCCGCAACTATCTGCAGGTCCGGTTCAATGTGTCGGCCGAGGCCCTGCTGGTCGACCGGGCCCAACTGCTGGGCCTGACCGCGCCGGAGATGACGGTGCTTGTCGGCGGCCTGCGGGTGCTGGGAGCCAACCACGGCGGCTCGAAGCACGGCGTGTTCACGGACCGTCCGGGACAGCTGACCAACGACTTCTTCGTCCATCTGCTGGACATGCGGACAGGCTGGAAGGCGATCGAGGACGGCCGGGATGACGTCTTCGTCGGCTCGGACCGGCAGACCGGCGCCCAGCGCTGGACGGCGACGCGCACCGATCTGGTGTTCGGCTCCAACTCCCAGCTGCGGGCCCTGTCGGAAGTCTATGCCTCGGCCGATGCGGGCGGGAAATTCGTCAAGGATTTCGTGGCCGCCTGGACCAAGGTCATGAACGCCGACCGCTTCGACCTGGCCTGAACGGGAGCACCCGGGGCGGCGACGGCCTGATCGGTCCGTCGCCACCACCGGCACCTGGCCATAAGGCCGCTCGATTGCCTTTGGCCAAACCATAGCAGGCCCCTATATGTCGACCATGCTCCCGACCCTGCGACAGCTGCAGTATCTCAAGCTCCTGGCCGAACACGCCTCGTTCAGCCGGGCGGCCGAGGCGGCCCACGTCAGCCAGCCGGCCCTGTCGGCCGGGGTGCAGGAGCTGGAGAAGATCCTGGGCGCGCCGGTGGTCGAACGGACCCGCGGCAATATCCAGCTGACCGCGGTCGGGGCCGAGGCCGTGCGCCGGGGCGAGGATGTTCTGGCCCGGACCGAGGATCTGGTCGAGGCGGCGCGCAATGCGGGCAAGCCGCTGTCGGGGCGGTTCCGGCTGGGCGTCATCCCGACCGTGGCTCCCTTCCTGCTGCCTGCCAGGCTTCCGGGGGTGAAGGCGGAATGGCCGGCCCTGCGGCTGTTCATCCGCGAGGACCTGACGCCTCGACTGGTCGCCGGGCTGAAGGCGGGACAACTGGATGCGGCGGTGATCGCCCTGCCCTATTCCGCCCCCGGCATCGACCACGCCCGGATCGGCGACGACGAGATCCTGGCGGCCGCGCCCGTCGGCCACGCCCTGGCGGGGACCGGGCCGATCCCGGCCGGTTCGCTGAAGGCCGAGGACCTGATCCTGCTGGAGGACGGCCACTGTCTGCGCGACCACGCCCTGGCGGCCTTCGGCATCGAGCCGCCGCGCGGCGAGGACGTCTTCGCCGCGACCAGCCTGCATACACTGGTCCAGATGGTGTCGGCGGGGCTGGGGGTCAGTTTCCTGCCCGAGATGGCGGTGCGGGCCGGGCTGGCGGACCTGCCCGGCGTGGTGGTGCGGCCGATCGCGGCCAAGGCCCCGCGCCGCGAGATCGTGGTGGCCTGGCGCGCCGGTTCCAGCCGGGCCGCAGAGGCGAGGCTGCTGGCGGGTGCGCTCAGGCTGGATTGACATTACGACTCCGTAAGGTGCGTCCGGTTTCGGCCCTGATAGGGTCCGCGCGCCCGCGAGCGCCGGGTGACCGGAGCCCTGCCCCATGAAGTCCCGCCTGTTCGCCGCCGCCTCGATCGCCGCCCTGATGCTGGGCGTTTCGGCCTGCGCCACGACGTCCCATTCGGATGCGACGATCAACGCCGCAACGGCCGCCGCCCGGGCCGCGGCAGACGCCGCAGCGGCCGCAGAGGTTCAGTCCCGGCCCGTCGTGGTGCCGCCGCTCGGCTTCCGGGAGCGGGCCCTGGCCAATGGCCTCCGGGTCTTCACGGCGCGCGACACCTCGACCTCGAACGTCACCATCCAGGTCTGGTACAAGGTCGGGTCCAAGGACGATCCGCAGGATCGCTCGGGCTTCGCCCATCTGTTCGAACACCTGATGTTCAAGGCGACCGAGAATTTCCCGGACGAGACCTTTGACCGGCTGACCGAGGACGTGGGCGGCAACAACAACGCCTTCACCTCCGACGACGTCACCGCCTATCACGAGACCGTGCCGGCCAATCATCTGGAGCGGCTGATCTTCGCCGAGGCCGACCGTCTGGGCTCGCTGGTGGTCAATGAATCCGTGTTCGAGAGCGAGCGCGACGTGGTCAAGGAGGAGTACCGCCAGGGCGTTCTGGCCAGCCCCTACGGCCGTCTGTTCAGCCTGTTCGTGCCGGCGACCATCTATCAGGAGCACCCCTACCGCCGCTCGACCATCGGCTCGATCGAAAACCTGGACGCGGCGACCATCGAGGACGTGCGCCGCTTCCACGCCACCTACTATCGCCCGGACAACGCCTATCTGATCGTCTCGGGCAATTTCGACCAGGCCCAGCTGGACGGCTGGATCGACCGCTATTTCGGGCCCCTGACCAATCCGGACCGCCCCCTGCCCGCCAATGATGTGCGCGAACCCGAGCCCACCGGCCCGCGGGAGGCCACCTTCCACGCCCCGAATGTGCCCCTGCCCGCCGTGGTCCTGGCCTGGCCGACCGTGCGCTATGACCATCCTGACCGCGCGGCCCTGACCGTGCTGGACGGCATCCTGTCGACCGGGGAGTCCAGCCGCCTGTACCGGTCGCTGGTGTATGACCAGCAGCTGACCTCCCAAACCAGCTCGAGCCTGGACGCCAGCCAGCAGGCCGGTGCCCTGACCGCCTATGCCATCATGGCCGAGGGCAGGACGCCCGAGGAAGGCCTGGCGGCCCTGCGCGCAGAGGCCGCCCGGCTGCGAGATACGCCGGTGACCGAGGCCGAACTGGCCGAGGCCCGGAACGAACTGGTCGCCTCGGCCCTGCGCCAGCGCGAGACGGTCGAGGATCGGGCCAATGTGCTGGGCTGGTCGCTGATCAATACGGGCGACGCCGCCGCCGCGGACCGGGAGATCGCCGACCTGCAGGCCGTGACCGCCGCCGACATCCAGCGGGTGGCGCAGCGCTATCTGACGAACCAGCGCAGCATCGCCATCCGCTATCTGAACGCCGACGAGGCCAATCCGGTGACAGTGCAGGCCGTGGACGTGACGGCCCCGGTCCGGGTCGCCGACCTTGCCCCCGTCGGCCGTATCTTCGAACTGCTGCCCGAAGGCCGGCGCCAGCCCATGCCGCAGCCCGGCACCGCGGTTGAACCCGCCACACCGGCCATCCAGACCTTTACCCTGGACAGCGGACTGGAGGTCTTCGTCGCCCGCAAGCCGGGGCTGCCGCTGGTCTCGGCCCGCCTCAGCCTGCCCGCCGGTTCGGCCCATGATCCGTCGGGCAAGGCGGGGGTAGCCAACATGACCGCCGCCCTGCTGACCCAGGGTGCCGACGGCCGGTCGGCCCCCGAGATCGCGGCGCAGATCGAGCAGCTGGGGGCCGACATCGGCGCCAACCCGGGGCCCGACTTCACCACCGTCTATGCCAATGCCCCGGCCGACGTCTTCCCGCAGGCCATGGAAATCCTGGCCGACCTGGCCCTGCGCCCCGACTTCGCCGTCGAGGAACTGGAGCGCCAGCGCGATCAGGCGCTGGACGGCCTGCGCATCCAGCTGAGCTCGCCCGGTCCGGTGGGTACAGCCACCGTGGCGCGGGTGATCTTCGGCAATGCCCCCTATGGCGCGCCCGGCGGCGGCACGCTGAACTCCCTGCCGACCCGGACGCGTGAGGACGTCGCCGCCTTCCACGCCGGCCGCTACTCCCCCGCCGGCGCCAAGCTGGTCTTCTCGGGGGACATCACGGTCGAGGAAGCCCGCTTCCTGGCCGAACGGGCCTTCGGTGACTGGCGCGCCGCCGCCACTGCGCCCGAGGTCGCGGCCCGCGCAGGAGCGGCCGCACCACCCCGCGTCGTGGTCATCGACCAGCCCGGGGCCGGCCAGGCCGCCGTCTTCGTCGCCCGGCGCAGCATCGCCCGCGATGACGCGGACTATTTCCCCCTGACCCTGGGCAATACCCTGCTGGGCGGCAGCTTCACCTCGCGCCTGAACCAGGAGATCAGGATCAAGCGCGGCCTCAGCTACGGCACCCGTTCGGGACTGGGCGTGCGGCTGGATACCGGGGCCTTCACCGCCTCGGCCCAGACCCGCAATGACGCGGCCGTCGAGGTCGCCGGCCTGATCCTGGCCGAACTGACCCGGCTGGCCACGACCCGGCCGACCGAGAGCGAAATGACCACCCGCCAGGCCATCCTGACCGGGGCCTTCGGCAGTTCGCTGGAGACGGTCGACGGCCTCGGGTCCCTGGTCGCCGGCCTGGCCCTGTACGACCTGCCGATGAGCGACCTGGCCGCCTATGCGGGACGGGTCCGGGCCATCACCCCCGAACAGGTACAGGCCGCCTTCGCCCGGCACCTGCCGGCGTCGGACGCCAGCCTGGTCATCGTCGGTGACGCTTCCACCTTCATCGAGGCGCTGCGGGCCCGATATCCGAACGTCGAGGTCATTCCCTTGACCGGGCTGAACCTCGACTCGGCGACCTTGAGGTAGAGCATTGATCTTTCCTCCGGCTGTCGCGAGGTTGACGGTCGGAGGGATCGACCCATGAAGCTCATCGCTGCTGTCGTGCTGGCCGGCACCCTGTGCTTCACGCCGGCGGGCGCCTCGCCCCGCGACCCGCTCGATGACGCCCTGGAACTGCTGACGCGCGATACGGCCGCCGGCCTTGCGGCCCTGGAGGCCCTGGCGGCGAACGGCGAGCCCGAAGCGATGAATGTCGTCGCCGGCCTGATCATCGATCCGCCGGCAGAGTCGGCGATTGAGCCCGACCCCGCGCGGGCCATCGCGCTCTGGGAACGGGCGCTCGCGAGAGGATCCGTCGGCGCGCGGCTGAATTACGGAACCCGTCTACTGCTCAACGACGACCCGACGGACGATGCCCGGGCGGTCGCCATGCTCCGCGAGACAGAGGGAGACCTCATCCCTCTCGCGGCCTATCCGTTGGGCCGCGCCTATCTGTTCGGCCAGGGAGTCGAACAGGAGCTGGAACGGGGCTCACGCCTGATGATGATCGCCGTCGAGGCCGCGCCCGGCAACCTCGATGCGCAATTCCTTCTGGGGCGCGCCTATCTGAACGGCTGGGGGATTCCCGTCGACGACCCGGCCGCCTATCGACACCTGAAGATCGCTGCCGACGGCGGTGATCCGCGGGCCCAGTGGAACGTGGGGATGGCGCTGCTGAACGGCGACGGCGTGACCGCGAATCCGGACCTGGCCCAGGCCTATGTGCGGGCCGCGGCCGAAGGCGGCGATGTCGCCGGCATGGTCTCGATGGCCGTCATGCTGGCCCTTGGACAGGGGAGCGAGCCGGATCCGGCCCAGGCACGGCAGTGGTATCGCCGCGCCGCCGAAACCGGTTCGGCTCATGCCTTGCGGGGGCTGGGCAGTATGCTTCTGACCGGCGAGGGCGGGCGCGTCGACGGCGTCACGGGGGCCGCCTATCTGGACCTGGCCGCCAAGGCGGGCGACGAACACGCCCCCGCGCTGCAGCGGGCCTTCGCGGAGCAGATCGCGGCGCTGGATCAGGGGGCCGTGGAGGCCGCCAAGGCCGCCTGGCTGCGCGAATACGGCATTCCGCGCTGACCGTGGGTCAGATCGACAGGCACACCACCTGGGCCACCCGCAGGTCGCGGCGCAGGTCGTCGGCGACCAGGCCGTAGTTGTCGACGGTGACGATCCGGCCGGTCAGGGGCTCGTCCGGCCGCTGCACGCCGCGGATGGCGGGTCCGAAGGTGTCGGGCGAGGTGGTGTAGATCCGGCCCCGACGCGGACTCTCGGCGATGGTGACGCCCACGGCACGACCCTGCCTGTCCAGTACGGGGGCCCCGGACAGGCCCGCCAGGGTGCCGCCCAGGCCGTCGGTGCGGCCGACCTCGGCCCAGGCCAGCACCGGCTCATCGCGCTGGCCCCGGCCCCGCACCCGCAAGGTCTCGCGGCCGAGCAGGCGCGAGGCGACCTCGCCCGCCCGCGCCTGGGGATAGCCGGGATGGAAGCCGCGCTGGCCGGTGCGCAGCCCCTGGCTGGCCATGACCGGGACCGCATCCGGCCCGCCCTGGGTCAGCAGGACGGCGATGTCGGCGCGCGGGGCCAGCCGCACATCCGCAGCGACCGCCCGGCCACCGCCGACGAGGATGGCCGGGCGTCGGCAGCCCTCGACCACATGGCGGGCTGTGACCCAGCGGCCCTCGCGTGAGATTGAAAAGGCGGTGCCGGAGCTCGGCTGGAACGGCGTATCCGGGGCGTTGACGGTGACCGCCGGGTCGAAGGGCGTGATCGGGCCCAGCAGGGCACCCTCGATCTCGTCGGGCGGCGGCGGCGCCGGTGGCGCGTCGGCATTTTCCCGCAACCGGAGCGACCAGATCACCAGGGCACCGACGACCAGCGAATAGACGAGCCAGTCTGGCAGTCTCGGGAAGGCCACAGCCTCAGCCCGTCAAGGCGGCGGCGAGGATCAGGGCGGTCGACAGCTTGGCGCCGACCAGGAGGACGGCGGCGGAGACCTCACCTTCGCGGATGCGCTGCGGCAGGCCGGTCAGCAGCATGTCGACGATACGGAAGGCCAGAAGCTGCAGTACCACGGTGGCGACGCCCCACAGGGCAATGTCCTTGAGCGAGGTCGAGACGCTCAGGCTGATCGCCAGGGGAATGGCCAGGCCGAGCAGGACGCCGGAAAAGGCCACGGCCGCGGCGGCATTGCCATCGCGGATCAGGGCGATTTCCTTCCACGGCGTCAACAGGGCGTAGAGGATCGCGCCCGCCACCAGCAGGGCCAGGGTCACGCCGAGGTGCGCCAGGGTGGTCGGGAAGCCGGTCGCGAAGGCCTGGACCTCGGCGCTTTCGAGCACTGTGGAAAGGGACGAGGGGTCCATGGTTGTCCGGTTGCAAGAGTCCCGCAACGATTGCCCGGCTTTTGCCTCAATCCGCAAGGGGCGCGGGGACACAGTTGGTGAAGAAGTGTGTCGGGAGAGGCGTGATTGGTGGTTGGTGATTGGTGGCTGGCCGGCAGTTGTGTGGTGGCGCGAGCCGCGCCGCCCTTCCGCCGCCAGTGAGGCGGCAATCACTAACCACTAGTCACTTCCTTCAGGCTGCTTCCGCCGCCGCCTTGCGTGCCACCGAGGCCCGGACCTTTTCGCTCTCGGACTTGAGCTGGCCACAGGCGGCCAGGATGTCGCGGCCGCGGGGGGTGCGGATGGGGCTGGCATAGCCGGCCTTGTTGAGGATGGCCGCGAACCGCTCGATCGTCTTCCAGTCCGAACACTCATAGTCCGTGCCGGGCCAGGGGTTGAACGGGATCAGATTGACCTTGGCCGGGATGCCCTCGATCAGCTTGACCAGGGCACGGGCCTCTTCCGGGCTGTCGTTGACGCCCTTCAGCATGACGTATTCGAAGGTCACCCGCCGGGCATTGGAAATGCCGGGATAGGCGCGGATTCCGGCCATCAGCTCGGCCAGGTCATACTTCTTGTTCAGCGGCACCAGCACATCGCGCAGGGGGTCGTTGGTCGCATGCAGGCTGATCGCCAGCATGGCCTGGGTGCGGGTGCCCAGCGGCTCCAGCATCGGCACCACGCCCGAGGTCGAGACGGTGATCCGGCGCCGCGACAGGGCGATGCCCTCATTGTCACTGATGATGTCGATGGCGTCGGCGACGTGATCCAGATTGTAGAGCGGCTCGCCCATGCCCATGAAGACGATGTTGGACAGGCGGCGGTCCTCCTTCGGGGACGGCCACTCCTCGAGGTCGTCGCGGGCGACCTGGACCTGGGCCACGATCTCGGCGGCGGTCAGGTTGCGGACCAGCTTCTGGGTGCCGGTGTGGCAGAAGGTGCAGTTCAGGGTGCAGCCGACCTGAGAGGACACGCACAGGGCCCCGGCGCGCCCGACGTCCGGGATGTAGACGGTCTCGATCTCGATACCCGGGGCGGTACGGATCAGCCATTTGCGGGTGCCGTCCTGCGAGACCTGACGCTCGACGATCTCGGGCCGGTCGAGGGTGAAGGCGGCGGCCAGTTTCGCCTGGGTCTCCCTGGCCACATTGCTCATGGCGGCGAAGTCGGTGACGCCGAAATGGTGGATCCAGCCCCAGACCTGCGAGGCGCGCATCTTCGCCTTTTCCGGCGGGCAGATGTCGGCGTCGATCAGGGCCTGACGCAGGCCCGCGCGCGTCAGACCGGAGAGGTTGACGGGGGTCGCCGGCTTGGCGGCCGCGGCGGTGCGCGAAAGGTCGAGCGTAAGGCTCAAAGGTCAGTCCTGCAGGAGAGGGAGGCAGGGCTTATACCACAGATCGGGAAGGATTTAAGGCCGGGCGGCTTCGCCGGGTGATTGGTGGTTGGCCGCCGCCCGCGGAGCCGATGTGGCGGCGTCGCTCTTCCGCAAGCCGTGAAGCTGCAGTCACCAACCACCAATCACCTATTCGTCCTCGCCCTCCACCTCATCAATCCGGTCGTCATCCAGCCCGAAATGATGCCCGATTTCGTGGATCAGGACGTGGGCGATGATCTCGGAGAGGCCGACGTCGCCGCGCTCGCACCATTCGTCAAGGATCGGGCGGCGGTAGAGGAAGATGCGCGAGGGTTCGGCCGCCGGACCCATCTGGTCGCGCAGGCCGAGATCGACTCCGTGATAGAGGCCGGTCAGTTCGAACGGATCCTCCATGCCGAAGCCGGCCAGGACCTCGTCGTCGGCGAAGTCGTCGACGCGGATCACCACCTCGCCGGCCAGGGACCGGAACGGTTCGGGCAGGGCATTGAAGGCCTCGCGCGCCAGCCGGGCGAAGTCGTCGAGGGAAGGGGCGGATTGATCGGTCCAGGTCGTCATGGGGACTAGGGATTAGGGACTAGGGATTAGGTTGGGAAGGTCGCGGAGGCGCGCGGGGACACGATCTCCGACATCTCTCCCCCCCAATCCCTAATCCCTAGTCCCTAGTCCCTAGCCCCTCTTCAGGTATGGTTACCGAATCACGCCGGGGAGCTGACACGACACCATGGCCGAGGCCGACATCGCCTATGTCGCGACCGCGGGCGCTGCGGGGCTGGCCCTGGCCCTCAGCGCCTGGGCCGCGCGGCTGCGTGGACGGCTGGCCGAGCGCAACCAGGTGGCGGAGGCGGCGCTGGCCGCGGCCCTGGTCGATCTGGCCGATCGCGACGGAGCCCTGGCGGCCTTCGAGGATGTGCGGCTGGCCCTGACGCCCGACGGCCAGACCCGGCGGCTGGGATCACCCCAGGCCTGGGCGGCCCTGACCCGCGACCTGGCCGGCGAGGACGATCATGAACGCGACCCCGGGCTGGTGGTGCTCGAGGCCGCGCGGCGGGCGGCGGGACCGCGGCTGGATGCCCTGATCGCCCAAGGCGAGGCCTTCGACGCCGTGCTGGAAGGGTCCGGCGGGGCCTGGTCGGTCGAGGGCCGGTCGTCGGCGGGGGCGGCCTGGTTGCGGTTGTCGCGGCTTGGACTGGTCGGGACGGCCACCGAAAGCGGACTGGGCCTGCTGGCCGATTCCTATCCGGCCCCGACCTGGATCACCGATGCCGCCGGGCGGCTGGCCTGGGCCAACAGGGCCTGGCTGACCGAGATGAAGGTCGAGAGCGTCGAGGCGGCGCGCGAAAAGGGGCTGAGCTTCGACCGCGGGGCCGATGCCATCGTCGCCGAGGCGGGCCGCACGCATCAGCATCAGGACGGTTTCCGCTGGACCACCGGCGGCGGACGGCGCCGCGCCTGGCGGATCGTGGCCGAGCCGGTGCAGGGCGGGGCCGGGGCCGTTCTGGCCTTTGCCCTGGACATGACCGAGGCCGAGGAGACGCGCGACACCCTGCGCCGCCACGTCGAGGCCCATGACGAGACCCTGAACCATCTGGCCGATGCAGTGGCCATCTTCGGTCCGTCCAAACGGCTGGCCTTCCACAACACCGCCTTCCAGATCCTATTCAACATCGATCCGGCCTGGCTGGACGAGCGGCCGACCCATGCCGAGCTGCTGGACCGGCTGCGCCAGCGCCGCCTGCTGCCCGAGGTCATCGACTATGCGGGCTGGAAGTCGAAGGAGCTGGATTTCTACGGCGCCTCGGCCGCAGCGCCGGACGACAGCTGGTCCCTGCCCGATGGCCGGACGCTGCGGGTCGTGCGCCAGCCCCATCCGCTGGGCGGGGTGCTGCTGCTGTTCTCGGACATCACCGACGAGCTGAAGCTGCGCAGCCGGTACAACGCCCAGATCCAGGTCCAGACCGCGACCCTGGACAAGCTCAATGACGCCGTGGCCGTGTTCGGTTCGGACGGGCGGCTGCGTCTGCACAATGAGGCCTTCGACGCCTTCTGGGGCGTGACCGGAGAGGCCCTGGCCGCGGCCGGGGATTTCGATGCGGTGGCGGCCCTGTGCCAGTCGACCATGCCCGACCCGGCCCTGTGGCTGGGCCTGAAGGCACGGGTGGCCGACCCCGACCCCGAAAGCCGGGTGCCGATCGCCGGCGAGGGCAAGACCACCGACGGCCGTATCGCCTCCTGGCTGACGCGCCCCCTGCCCGACGGTGCCACCCTGGTGGCCTTTTCCGATGTGACCGCGCGGCGCGGGCTGGAACAGGCGCTGGCCGCCAAGGCCCAGGCGCTGGAGGAATCGACGGCGCTGAAGCGCGAGTTCGTCGGCAGCGTCTCATATGAACTGCGCACGCCGCTGACGACCATCGTCGGCTATTCCGAACTGCTCGAGATGCAGGGCGACCTGCCCGAGCGCAGTCGCCAGCATGCCGGGGCCATCCGGATCGCGGCCAGCCAGCTGGCCGGATCGATCGACGATGTGCTGGACATGGCCCAGATCGACGCGGGCGAGATGGAGCTGCAACTCGGGGACGTGCGCGTGCGCGACCTGCTGGATTCTGCAGCCGAGCGGGTCTGGGGCCGGGTGGAGGCCCGCGGGGCGACGCTGACGGTCGACTGCCCCAATGGCCTGCGCCCCATCCGGGCCGACGCCCACCGGATCGGCCAGGCACTGGACCATCTGCTGGACAATGCCGCCCGCTCGATCTCCGAGGGCGGGGTCGTGACCCTGAGCGCCGAGGCCACGGCCTCCGAAGTCCGCATCCGCGTTGCCGACACCGGGCGTGGCATTCCCTATCACCTGCAGGCCCATGTCTTCGACCGCTTCGTGCGGCGCGAGCGCGGCGGGCCGGGCGTCGGCCTGGCCCTGGTAAAGGCCCTGGTCGAGCTGCACGGCGGCTGGGCGGAGGTCGAGAGCGAACCCGGCAAGGGCGCGACCTTCATCCTGCACCTGCCGCTGGAAGCCGCGGGCGTGGCGGCGGCGCCGGAGCTCAGGCTGGGGTGAGGGCTCGGGGCTTAGGGAAGTCTCAACCCGCGAAGGCCGTAGTGGCTGTCAAAATGTCCGGGCGACCGTTATCCGTCACCCGAGCCCCAAGACCTGCTTCCGGACCCGCCATGGCCAAGCCCCTCAAAACCGCGATCATCTACGATTTCGACGGCACCCTGGCGCGGGGCAACATGCAGGAGGTCACCTTCATTCCGTCGATCGGCATGGGGATCGGCGACTTCTGGGGGGCGGCGGACAGGCTGACGCGGGACGCCGACGGCGACAACATCCTGATGTACATGCAGCTGATGCTGAAGCAGGCGCGCGAGAACAATGCGCCGATCACGCGCAAGCTGCTGGCCGAGCACGGCGAGGATGTGAAGCTGTTCGACGGGCTGAAGTCCGACCTGACCGGCAAGGGCTGGTTCGAACGCATCAATGCCATGGGCGAGAAATACGGGCTGGAGATCGAGCACTACATCATCTCGGCGGGCCTTGAGGAGATGATCGAGGGCTGCCCGATCCGGCCGGAGTTCCGGCACGTCTTCGCGTCAAAATTCGTCTATGATGACCACGGGGTGGCGATCTGGCCGGCGGTCGGGGTCAACTACACGACCAAGACCCAGTATCTGTTCCGCATCAACAAGGGCGTGCTGAACCACTGGGAGCACGAGAAGATCAACCGCTTCATGGCCGACGACGACCGGCCGGTGCCGTTCGAGCGGATGATCTTCCTCGGCGACGGTGACACCGATGTGCCGACCATGAAGATGATGCACACCAAGGGCGGCTATTCGATCGCCGTCTATGACCCGCGCAATTCCGAACGCGACCAGCAGAAGATCTATGGCCTCATCTCTGAGGACCGGGTCAATTTCGTCGCCGCAGCCGACTATCGCGAGGGCTCAGCCCTGGACCTGATCGTCAAGGGGTTGATCGGCCGGATCGCCATCACCGCCGGCACGGTTCCGGACGTGCTCTAGGCCCGACGACGGTCGTCAGATCGCGTTCAGCGGCAGTTTGAGGAACCGTTTGCCCGAGGCTTCGGGCGGCGGCAGGGCACCGGCCCGGATGTTGATCTGCAGGGAGGGCAGGATCAGCGCCGGGACCTTGAGGGTTGCGTCGCGGGCTTCCCGCAGGGCCGCGAATTCGTCCTCGGACCGCCCGCCACCGAGGTGGATGTTGCCCGCCTTCTCGGCCGCTATGGTCGTCTCCCAGCGGAAGTCGGAGCGACCCTCCGGCAGATAGTCGTGGCCGACGAAGACCCGCGTTTCCGGCGGCAGGGTGAACAGCCGCTGGATCGACCGGTAGAGGGTCCGCGCGTCACCACCGGGAAAGTCACACCGCGCCGTGCCGTAGTCCGGCATGAACAGGGTGTCGCCGACAAAGGCGGCGTCGCCGATCACATAGCTGACGCAGGCCGGGGTATGGCCGGGCGTATGGAGCACCTCGACCGGCAGGGAGCCGAGCGTGAAGCGCGCGCCGTCGGCATAGAGGCTGTCGAACACGACGCCGTCCGCCGTCACGTCATGCGCCTCGAACAGGACGCGGAAGACCTTCTGCACCTCGGTGATGCGGCTGCCGATGCCGATCGGAGCCCCGGTGCGGCGACGGATCTCATCGGCCCCGGTCAGGTGGTCGGCATGGGCATGGGTCTCGAGCACCCGCTCGAGGGTGAGGCCCTGTTCGGCAATCCGCGCCAGGACCTGTTCCAGCGAGGCCGTCGAGGTCCGGCCGCTGGCGGTGTCGAAATCCAGCACCGGGTCGATGACGGCCGCGGCCCCGGTCGCGGGATCGGCGACCAGATAGGTGATGGTGTGGGACGCGGGATCGAAGAAGGCCTCAACGTCCGGGACGGAGGCAGTGTCGTTGGTCATGCGGGAGCTCCCTTGTTGGCACCAATATATTAGGTATTGCTAAATTAGCAAGCGCTGTTATATATCCGCCATGGACGTGACCCACACCCTGTCTCCGGACCAGTTTCAGGCCAGCGCCGGCGAGGCCGCGCGTCTGCTCAAGGCGCTTTCCAATGAGCGGCGGCTGATGATCCTGTGCCAGCTCGGCGACGGCGAACGCGCCGTGGGCGAGTTGCTGCCCCATGTCGGCCTGTCCCAGTCCGCCCTGTCGCAACACCTGGCGGTGCTGCGCGAGGAAGGCCTGATCGCCGGCCGGCGCGAGGGCGTCTCCATCCTCTATCGCATCGCCGATCCGGCGGCCCTCAAGGTCATCGCCGTGCTCGCCGAAATCTATTGCCCCCCTGTTCAAGGACACTGACCCATGGCGTCTCTCACCGCCCTCTCTCCCGTCGAAGTCTCCGCCCGCATCAAGGCCGGCAAGGCCCTGCTGGTCGATATCCGTGAAGCCGACGAGGTCGCGCGCGAGCGGATCGCCGGCAGCGTCGCCGCCCCCCTGTCAATGTTCGAGGCGGCCCATCTGGACATCCGGCCGGGGCGCGACGTGGTCTTCATGTGCCGGACCGGAAACCGCACCGGCATGAACTGCGTCCGTCTGGCCGACCGCATCCCCGGCGAGGCCTTTGTGCTGGACGGCGGGCTGGAAGCCTGGAAGGCCTCCGGCCTGCCGACCCTGACCAATGCCGGGGCCCCGCTGGAGCTGATGCGGCAGGTACAGATGACGGCCGGCGGCCTGATCCTTGTCGGTGCCGTGCTCGGCCTGCTGGTCCACCCCGGCTTCTGGGGTCTGTCGGCCTTTGTCGGCGCGGGCCTGTTCATGGCCGGTGCGACCGGCTTCTGCGGCATGGCCCGGCTTCTGGCTGTGATGCCCTGGAACCGGGCCATGCGGGCCGCGTGATCCTGTGGACCCGACTGTCGCCCAACTGCTGCTGGCCGTGCTCAGCGGTGGCATCGTGGCCCTGCTGCTGACCGTATTCGGCGGCGGCGGCTCCGTCCTGGCCGTACCCCTGCTGCTGTATGTGGTCGGGGTTCAGGACCCGCATGTGGCCATCGGGGCCTCGGCCGCCGGGGTGGCGCTCAATGCATTGACGGCCCTGACCGGGCAGGCCCGGGCCGGGCGTGTGCGCTGGCCGTGTGCCCTGATGTTCGCCGTCACGGGTTCCGTGGGAGCCTTCATCGGCTCATCCGTGGCCAAGGCGATCGACGGCCATGCCCTGCTGATCTTCTTCGCCCTGGCCATGGGGCTGGTGGCCCTGGCCATGCTCAGGCCGAACGCACCCGTCGGGGCCGAGGATGTTCGCCTGACCCCGGCCATGGCCCCGCGGGTTGCGGCCTCGGGCGCGGGCGTCGGCCTGGCCGCCGGCTTCTTCGGCATCGGCGGCGGCTTCCTGATTGTTCCCGGCCTGATGGGAGCGGCCGGGATGACCCTGGCCCTGGCCCAGGCCTCGTCCCTGGTCAGCGTTGCGGCTTTCGGAGCCACGACGGCGGCCAACTATGCCCTGTCAGGCCTGATCGACTGGCCGATCGTGGCCGCCATGGCCGTGGGCGGGACGGCGGGAACGCTGGCGGGTCTGCCGATCGCCAGAAGACTGGGTGCCAATGCGGTGCTCGGCCGTCGTCTGTTCGCAGGCCTGATCCTGATCGTCGCCGTCTATGTGGCGATCAAGGCGGTCACGGCGCTTTAGCGCCCCCCGGCCCGCAGAAAGGCGTCGCGGGCGGCGGCGAGGCGCGACGGGACCAGACCGCGAAGGGACGTCTCGCTCCCCTGTTTCAACCCGGCCTCCTGACCCTTGCGCCAGACAACCTCGGCCTCCAGCACCACACCGCGGACGATGTCGATGACCTGGACCCGGGCCGGCAGGGCGAGGGTGCGGTCGAGCCGCAGGCGCAGGCCGGTCGCGGAGTGATCGATGATGACGCCGGTCAGTTCCAGCCCGGGCGCAAGCACCACCGCGCGGGCGTTGGCGGGCGAGCGGGGCTCGAAACGGCGGTCCTGCGGCGGGGTCATGCGGACATAGAGCCCGGCAGACGGTTTCGATCCAGTTGCACGACGACATCAGCCTTCACGCCGCCGGCCAGCATATGGCGCGTGATCCGCTCGAAATACTGGATGAAGCCGGCCAGCCGCGTCCGTTCGGCGGCCGGCAGGGCGTCAGGGGGAATGCCCAGCAGATCGGCCTCCTGCTGGCAGCGCCAGTCCAGCACGACATCGAAGGACGGGGCGCGCAGGAACAGGACCGCGTCGAACCGGGCGATGAAGTCCGCACAGGCCCCACCCAGGAAGCCGTTGACCGCCCGGCGCCAGCCGCCGTCCGGATCCTGGTCGGCCTCGAGCGCATTGACCGGATCCGCGAGAGCTGCCGCGTCCTGAGGCAGGGCTGCGAGACACCAGGCGTCGATCAGTATGGCCGAGGGCCGGCCGCGGAAGGCCCGCCAGTCCTTCACCGGGCGACGGTCGTCGCCGCGCTTGTCGAAGTCGGGGATGAGGGTTTCGTCGTCCGGACCGGCGGCGGACAGGCTGTCGATCAACTGTTGCAGCAGGCCGAGATCGTGGGTGCCGGGCGGCCCGCGGGTGACGAACAGGGGGTGGACGTCTCGGGCCATGGCCTCGCGTTCGGCCCGGGTCAGATAGACGTCATCGATGGAGATCTGGACGGCCCCGAACCGCTCGGCCGCGGCGCGGGCGAGGGTGGTCTTGCCGGAGCCCTGGGCACCGACCACCGCGATCAGGGGCGAGCGGTCCCCGGGACCGTCGGCGATCAGACGGCCGACACGGTCGATGAGTTCAGGATTGGCCCGGCCCATGGCCGCGGCTCAGTGCTGGCTTTCGGGCAGGCGCACGATCAGGCCGTCGAGATCGTCGGTGACCCGGATCTGGCAGGACAGGCGGCTGTTCGGCTGGACGTTCTCGGCGAAGTCCAGCATCGACTCCTCCATGGCCGAGGCCCGGCCGGTTTCGGCGGCGAAGGCCTCATCGACATAGACATGGCAGGTGGCGCAGGCGCAGGCCCCGCCGCAGTCGGCGTCGATGCCGGGGACGTTGTTGCGGATCGCGCCTTCCATGACGGAAAGGCCGGTCTTGACCTCGACCGTGTGCTCGCGACCGTCGTGTTCGATGTAGGTAATCTTCGCCAAGGATCAGGCCGCTTTCGTCTTCTTCCGGCCCGGGGCCACCATCAGCTTCTTGGTTTTCGCGATCGCCTCGGCCGGGTTGAGCCCCTTCGGGCAGACCTGGGCGCAGTTCATGATGGTGTGGCAGCGGTAGAGTTTGAACGGGTCCTCGAGGTCATCCAGCCGCTTGTCGGTGGCGTCGTCGCGGCTGTCGGCGATCCAGCGGTAGGACTGCAGGAGGGCTGCGGGGCCGAGGTATTCCGTCTGGTTCCACCAGTAGCTGGGGCAGGAGGTCGAGCAGCAGGCGCACAGGATGCATTCGTAAAGACCGTCCAGCTTGGCGCGGTCTTCCGGCAGCTGGATACGCTCCTTCTCCGGGTCCGGTTCGTCGGACTGGAGGTAGGGCTGGATCGAGTCGTACTGGGCGTAGAACAGGGTCAGGTCCGTCACCAGGTCCTTGACCACCGGCTGGTGCGGCAGGGGGGCGATGGAGATGGTCGAGGAGGAGCACTCGTCCCAGCCCTTGGTGCAGGCCAGGGTGTTGCGCCCGTCGATGTTCATCGAACAAGAGCCGCAGATGCCCTCGCGGCACGACCGCCGGAAGGTCAGGGTCGGGTCGATCTCGTTCTTGATGTGGATCAGGGCGTCCAGCAGCATCGGGCCGTGGTCGTCGGCCGAGACCTTGAACGTGTCCCAGCGTGGATCGGCGTCGACCTCGGGGTCGTAACGATAGACCTTGTAGGTCTTGACGTTCTTCGCGCCCTTGGGGGCCTTGTGGACCTTGCCGCGCGTGGGCCTGGAGCCGCGGGGGAGAGTCAGCTGAACCATTAGTACACCCGCGCCTTGGGCTCGATGTAATCGATGTCCTTGGACATCGTGTAATTATGCACCGGCCGATAGTCGATCTTCACAGCCTCGCCCGGCGTCTTCCAGGACAGGGTGTGTTTCATCCATTCGGCGTCGTTGCGGTCCGGATAGTCCTCGCGGGCGTGGGCTCCGCGGCTCTCGGTCCGGTTCAGGGCGCTCTCGATGGTCACCAGGGCCTGGTCGATCAGATTGTCGTATTCGAGGGTCTCGACCAGATCGGTGTTCCAGATCAGGCCGCGATCCGTGGTCTTGATGTCGGCGCCGGCGGCGTGGATGGCGCGCAGCTTGGCCACCCCCTCCTCCAGCGTCTTGCCGGTGCGGAAGACGGCCGCGTCGGACTGCATGGCCCGTTGCATGTCGATGCGCAGTTTCGAGGTCGGGGTCGAGCCGGTCGCATGGCGGAAGCGGTCGAACCGGGCCAGGTGGCCGTCGGTGGCGGAGGCGGGGGCGTCCGGCACCTTCGAGGCCTTGTCGACCACCTCGCCGCAGCGCAGGCCGGCAGCCCGTCCGAAGACGACCAGGTCGGTCAGGCTGTTGGAGCCGAGGCGGTTGGCCCCGTGCACCGAAACGCAGGCTGCCTCGCCCACCGCCATCAGGCCGGGCACGACGGTGTCGGCATTGTCGCCGACCTTGGTCAGGACCTCGCCGTGATAGTTCGTCGGTATGCCGCCCATATTGTAGTGGACGGTCGGCAGGACGGGGATCGGTGCCTTGGTCACGTCGACGCCGGCGAAGATCCGGGCGCTCTCGGAGATGCCGGGCAGGCGTTCGTGCAGCACGGCCGGGTCGAGGTGGTCGAGGTGCAGGTGGATGTGGTCCTTGTTCGGACCGACACCGCGGCCTTCACGGATCTCGATGGTCATCGAGCGGCTGACCATGTCGCGGGGGGCCAGGTCCTTCACGGTCGGCGCATAGCGCTCCATGAAGCGCTCGCCCTCGGAATTGGTCAGATAGCCACCCTCGCCGCGTGCCCCTTCGGTGATCAGACAGCCGGCACCGTAGATGCCGGTCGGGTGGAACTGGACGAATTCCATGTCCTGCAGCGGCAGGCCGGCGCGCAGCACCATGGCATTGCCGTCGCCGGTGCAGGTGTGGGCCGAGGTGGCCGAGAAATAGGCGCGGCCGTAGCCGCCGGTGGCCAGGATCACCAGTTTGGCGCGGAACCGGTGCATGGTGCCGTCGTCCAGCTTCAGCGCCGTCACGCCGGTGCAGGCACCGTCCTGCATGATCAGGTCGAGGCCGAAATATTCGACGAAGAACTCGACCTCACGACGGACCGACTGGCCGTAGAGGGTGTGCAGGATGGCGTGGCCGGTGCGGTCGGCGGCGGCGCAGGTGCGCTGCACCGGGCCTTCGCCGAAATTGCGCGTCATGCCGCCGAAGGCGCGCTGGTAGATCTTGCCCTCGTCGGTGCGCGAGAAGGGCACGCCCCAGTGCTCGAGCTCATAGACGGCCTTAGGGGCGTTGCGGACCAGGTATTCGATGGCGTCCTGGTCGCCCAGCCAGTCCGACCCCTTGACGGTGTCGTACATGTGCCACTGCCAGGAATCCTCGCCCATATTGCCGAGCGAGGCGGAGATGCCGCCCTGGGCCGCGACCGTGTGGGAGCGGGTCGGGAAGACCTTGGTGACACAGGCGACCTTCAGCCCCTGCTGGGCCGCGCCGAGGGCGGCACGAAGGCCCGAGCCGCCCGCGCCTACGACGACGACGTCATAGGCGTGATCGACGAATTCATAAGCAGCCATCAGCCGTCAGATCCCGAAGCCGGCGGGCAGGGGCGCGGAGCCCAGGGCCAGCCGTACGATAAAGAAGACACCCGCCGCCGCGATGACGAGACAGAACAGGCCGATCAGGCCCAGCAGGGCACCGCGCGAGCCGGGCTTGTGGATATAGTCGTCGACGATGACCTTAAGCCCCATCTGCATGTGCCAGACGCTGACCACCAGGGTGACGGCCAGGAGCGCGGCGTTCACCGGCGCGCGGAACCAGTCGAGGGCGGCATCATAGCCGGCACCGGACAGGGCATAGCCGGTCCACAGGCCCCAGAGGGTCAGGGGCACCAGGATCAGCGAGGACAGCCGTTCCGCGGTCCATTCTCCGGCACCGTGGCGCTCGGAAACCTTGACGCCCTTGATGTAGGTCTTGGTGGCGCGGCTCACAGCGCGACCCTCCCCGAGGCGAACAGGACGGCCCAGAAGGCGACGGCGATGACGACGCCACCGATCATCGAGGCCCAGGACAGGGCGTCGGCGGTCTTCGGCAACAGGCCGCGACCGGCGTCCCAGATCAGGTGGCGGACGCCGCCGGCCAGGTGGAGGCACAGGGCGAGGGTCAGGCCGAACCAGACGAACAGGCCGAGCGGCGAGCTCATCCAGCCGGTGAAGGTGGCATAGGCTTCGGGGCCGAAGGCGAGGGCCATCAGCCAGGCGAAGACCACCACCGCGCCGACCGACAGGGCCCCGCCGGTCATGCGGTTGAGGATCGAGGCGGCCATGGTCACATGCCAGCGCCAGACCTGGAGATGTGGCGAAAGCGGGCGGACCCGGCCATTGGGCTGGACCGCGAAACGCCCGGACGGGTCGTCGGTCGGAGCGTGGGAGGCGTCGCCCGGAAGAGGGGAGGTCGACATATTGCGAATGGTTCTCAGAAACCTGAGCGAATTCAGCCGCTCGAAACGTGTGATCAGGGTTTAGTCAGCGCGAGGGCGGGGGTCAACGAAACCCGGGCCGGTGCGGCATCAGGGATCACGAATTCGCCGGGCCGGGAGTCCGGGCTTTGTCATTCGCGCCCGTTCGCGGCACTGTGGCCCCATGTCGGGTCTGACTATCATCGCCCTGGCGGGCCTGCTGATGCAGGAGCGCGCACCGCCCCACCCGTCCACCCAGGCCGCCTATCAGGCCCCGGTGATCCGTCCGTTCGAGCCCGGCCGGGATTTCGCCCAGGACCTGTCCCGGGGCGATGCCGCCGCCGGGCCCCAACGCCGCCCCCTGGAGGCACCGGTCACCCTCGAGGCCTATGTGCGGTCCTATGAGTTCGCCCCCACCGATACCGAGACCGCCTATGAACAGGGGGTGGCCGCGGCGGAGTTCCGGGCCGATCAGGCCGCCGGTCGGCTGGACGGGTCCTGGCGGATCGTCGATGCGACCGGGCGGAAGCTCTATGATCTGGTGTTGAGCGACCCCGGGGCCGGTCCGGTCGAGGGCGGATGGCGCAGCGCGGAGGGCTCGGGTGTCGCAACCTCGGACGGGACCACACTGACGCTGTCCGGGGCCGGAGCCATGACGCTGGAACGGACGGTCAGCGGCTGGCGTGGGACCCTGGCCGCCGACGGCCAGGTGCGGGCCGTCAGACTCCTGCGTCCGCGCTGAGCCGGAGACGGGATATCGCCGCCTGCAGGCCGTCAGCCCCGCAGGCCACAGCCGCGCCGCGCCCCCAGACCGGATCGGGCCAGAGGCCGTCGTCAGGGCGGCGCCCGACCACATGGATGTGCAGCTGGGCGGTGACATTGCCGAGGGCGGCGACATTGAGTTTCTGCACCGGCCGGCCCGCCGCCTCGCCCAGCGACCGGACCAGGTCGCCGGCACGGACGACCTCCTCCATCAGGACCGCGCGTTCGGCAGGCGTCAGGTCATCGATCTCGCGCAGGCCGGCCCGCCGGGGGATCAGGACCAGCCAGGGGAAGCGCGCGTCGTCCTGCAGCCGCAGCTGACACAGGGGCCAGTCACAGACGGCGACGGAACCGGCCTCGAAGGCGGGATCAGCTTTGAATATCTCGATCATGGGCCCCGGCCGCGCTGACGGGTCAGTTCAGCGCATAGACCACGCAGGCGCGGTCCGTCAGTTCGCGCAGGGGCGGCTGAAGCGCCAGCCGGGCGGCCTCGATCTGGGCCTCGGACGGACCGGCCCCACCGGGCGGCGGCGGCGGGGGCGGCGGGGGCGGCGGGGGCGGGGCGAATACCGCTTGCGCCCGCATGGTGTAGTCGGCCTCCACATCGGTCGCGCGGGATTCCCCGGACGAATAGGATGGCCAACCGGCGAGGACGTCGGTTTCACAGGCGCGACCGGTCGGGTCGATGACCCGCACGCCGCCCAGGCTGCCGCCGGCGTTGGACGCGGCCTCGCGGGCGCGGCGCGCGGCGTCCTTGACGGCCTCGCCCTGAAGCCAGGTCTTCAGCGCATTGTCCGGCTCGAGATTGAACCAGACCTGACCGATCGAGGTCGGCTGGGAGGCCACGACCGTGGCATAGACCCGCTCCAGAACAGCGACGTCGCGCAGGGTCACGCTGATGCTGGCGCTGGCCTGGTAGCGTTCGATGCGGTCGGCGCGGACATTGTCGCGCAGGACTCCGCTCTCGTCGCGGTACTGGTCATACAGCGGCTGGGTCGTCAGGGTCGTCTCGACCCGCACCTTGTCGACCCCGTAGGTCGCCAGGGCCAGGCTGAGGGCGCGAACCTGGTCCGCCGCCTTGCGCGAGGCATCCGCCGCCGTCCGGTCGACCGACTGGAAGCTGGCACTGAAACCGGCCCGGTTGGCCGCCACCTCGGTACGGACATGGCCGACCGAGGCGATGACCGGATCGCGCATCCACCAGGGCGCCGGCACATAGCGGTCGCCGATGGTGGCCGGCGGCGTCTGGGCCGTGGCGGCGGCAGGCAGGGCCACAACGGGAAGCGCTGTGGCGGTGATCAGCAGGAGGGCAGTCAGGCGGCGCATGATGGGCATCCCAAGGTTACCGGCCGAGCTTGGAGCCACACGTGCCAGCGGTAAAGCCATGATCGGATTTCATCAGGCCGGCCCATGCCGGACCGGTCGCTTCAATAGATAATTTCTATCGGAGAAAGCCGTTTCCAGTCATTGACTTTGTGCACTGCACACGCCACTTCGCACTTGCGGCGCCACTCCCCGGGCGCACCCCCTTTCAGACACATCAGGAGAACCCGCCATGCTGGGCGTCGGTCAAACACTGCCGGACTTCAGGATCATCGGCGTCAAGCCGGGCTTCAACAGCCACGAGGAAAACGGCGTCTCGGCCTTCGAGCCGATCACCAAGGACAGTTTCGAGGGCCAGTGGAAGGTGATCTTCTTCTATCCGAAGGACTTCACCTTCGTCTGCCCGACCGAAATCGCCGAGTTCGCCTCCCTGGCGCGCGAGTTCAGCGACCGAGACACCGTGGTGATGGGCGGCTCGACCGACAATGAATTCGTCAAACTGGCCTGGCGCCGCGACCACGCCGACCTGTCGAAGCTGCCGATCTGGCAGTTCGCCGACAACGGCGGCAAATTCGCCCGCGACCTGGGCATTCTGGACGAGGCCGAAGGCGTCGCCCTGCGCGCCACCTTCGTGGTCGATCCGCACAATGTCGTGCAGCATGTCTACGTCACCAATCTGAACGTCGGCCGCGCCCCGGCCGACACCCTGCGGGTGCTGGACGCCCTGCAGACCGACGAACTGTGCGCCTGCAACCGTCCGATGGGCGGCGAGACGCTGGCGGCCTAAGCCGCAGAGGCGAGGGGCGAGGGGCGAAAGCACCGGCCCCTCGACCCCGCCCACCTGCCCCGACCCTTATCCCTCGACCCTCGACCCCGGGAGCTCCCATGTCCCTCGACGCCCTGCGCGACCTGATGCCCGCCTATGCCAAGGACATCTCGCTGAACCTCGGCTCCCTGGCCTCCGAGACCGTGCTCAACGACCAGCAGAAATGGGGCTGTTTCCTCGCCTCGGCCCATGCCGTCGGCGTCGCCCCGGTGGTCAGGGCGATCGAGGCCCAGGCCGCGACCGTGCTGACGCCCGAGGCCGTGAACGCGGCCAGGACCGCTGCCGCCATCATGGGCATGAACAACATCTACTACCGGTCGCTGCACCTGATGAAGAACCAGGAGTACACGACCATCCCCGCCCGGCTGCGGATGAACATCCTGGCCAATCCGGGTGTCGACAAGATGGATTTCGAACTGTGGTCGACGGCGGTCTCGGCCATCAACGGCTGCGGTGCCTGTATGGATGCGCATGAAGGCGTCCTGCGCAAGCACGGCGTGCCCGCCACCCATATCCAGACGGCGCTGCGCATCGCGGCGGTGGTTCACGCCGCCAGCCGGATTGCAGCCTCGGAAGCGGCGCTGGCGGGCTAGAGGTCCAGCCAGCCCCCGAGCCGGCGGAACTGCTCAGTCATGACGGCGTCGATGGCATCCGCCATAGCCCCGGTTCCGGGCCCGTTGACCTCAAAGGTCCAGCGCAGCACCCGCTCGCCGCCTTCAGGCGGATCGGCCCAGGTCATGGTCAGGACAGCGTCGGCGCCCATGCCCTGCAAGGGACCGAACGGGGCGTCGAAACGCACCATGCGGCGCTCGGGCCAGACCATCACGACCTCGGCATGTTTGACCCCGCCGCCCGGCAAGGCTTCGCACCAGCAGCCGCCGGGAATGAGATCCAGCCGGATATTGGCGGCGTCACCGGAATAGGTGTGCTCGCTGCTCCACCAGCCCGCCGGCATGGCCACAGCCTCAAGAACCGTCTCGGGCGCGGCCAGAACCGGGCGCTCGAAGGCGAGCGTGAAACTGTTGTCCGTGCGCGCCTTGATCTCGGCCGACGCCGCCGTTGCAATCATCGCCAGCGCCAGGCCGGCGGAAATGGTCCTGAGCATGGGCGCTCCTCCCGGATCGAATGGGCGGTCGTCAGGCCGGACCTGTCAAGCCGGAGCGAACGACAGCGGCGCGCCCCAGAACTGACTGACCAGATCGGACTGCGGTCCCGCCTTTCCGCTGGTCAGGAAGTCGCGACGGCCGGAGCCACCGAGGTCGTACTCCGGGTGACGGTCGAAATAGCGGGCGAGGGCGTCGGCGACGGCGGTGGGCTGGTGGATCACCGGTGTGCCGGGCGGCAGGGCGGCGGCGAACAGGTCGGCCACGATCTCATAATGGGTGCAGCCGAGAATGGCCTGGTCGGGATGGCGGCCGATACGGCGGCGCAGGGCGTCGACATGGTCGTCGACCACCACCTTCAGCTCCTCGGCCGGAGCACCGAGCTCGATCAGGCCCGCCAGCCCGGGACAGGGCTCGGAGAAGACAGCCAGGTCCTCGCGGCGCTTGTCGATCTCGATCTCATAGACCCGGCTCATGGCCGTGGCGGCGGTGCAGAAGACGCCGGTCACGTCGATGGCCTCGACCTTCTCGCCGTAACGCTCGGCTTCATAGTCCCACGGCATGCCCGTGGCGGCCTCAATGGTCGGGACGATGATGCCCAGGACATTGATCGCGCGGCCGTGCCGGGCGCGGGCCTCGGGCACCCAGGTCTGCTGCAGCCGCCGCAGGGCGATGGCCGAGGCGGTGTTGCAGGCCAGGACGATGACATTGGCCCCCGCCTGGAAAAGCCTTTCGCAGCCCGCGCGGGTCAGGTCGACGATCTCCTCGCCACCGCGCCCGCCATAGGGGGCGTTGGCCTGGTCGGCCAGATAGACGAAATCCCGGTCAGGGAACCGTCGGGTCAGTTCGCGGTGGACCGTGAGGCCGCCCACGCCGGAGTCGAATACGCCAATCGCCATGGCGCGCGCTTTAGACGCACCGTCGGCCGCCGTCCACCGGCGAAGATTACGGGCCTGTCATGTGACAGCCGGGCCGGGAAGGGCCTACGGTTCGCGCAATCTCATTACGGACGGAGTTTCCCGATGCACAGACGTCAGCTTCTTGTCGCCGGGGGCAGTTTGTTTGCCCTGTCAGCCTGCACCTCCACCGGTTTTTCGATGGGCCGGGGAACCCCGGCGGACACGCTCGCCGCCGATGCCGCCATCGCCCGTGCCGTCCTGCCGGTGCAGACGCCGCGCGCCGAACTGCTGCAGGTCTGGACCGGACCCTATGAAGGCGTGCCGCCGTGGGACCGGGTGACGGCTGCCAAGCTCAGGGTCGCCCTGCTCGAGGGGATCGAACTGCAGCGCGCCGAGATCGAGGCGATCGCCAACAATCCCGAGCCCCCGACCTTCGCCAACACCATGGTCGCCCTGCAGATGGCCGGCGATCCGCTGGACCGCGCCGGGGCCCTTTATGGCGTCATGACCTCCAACATCGGGTCGGACGACTACAATGCGGTCGACACCGAACTGTCGCCCCTGCTGTCGGCGGCCGGTGACGAGATCACCTTCAACGAAAAGCTCTTCGCCCGCATCAAGGCGGTCGCTGACGGGGCCGCCGCTGCGGGCCTGACGGCCGAACAGACGCGGATCGCCACGCGCAGCCGCGACAGCTTCATCCGCAACGGCGCGGCCCTGGACGCCGCCGGCAAGGCCGAGCTGGGCCGGATCAACACCGCCCTGTCCAACGCCTTCACCAGCTTCGGCCAGAAGGTGGTGGCCGACGAGAACGCCTGGACGGTGATCTCCAGCGAGGCCGGTGTGGCCGGACTGCCCGCCTCGAACAAGGCCGCCGCTGCGGCCGCGGCGCGGTCACGCAACCTCCAAGGCTGGGCCATCGTCAACACCCGCTCAAGCGTCGACCCCTTCCTGAGCTTCGCCGATGACCGGGCCCTGCGCGAACAGGTCTGGCGCAAATTCGTCAACCGTGGCGACAATGGCGACGCCAATGACACCAATGCGATCATCGCCGAGATCGTGAAACTGCGTCAGGACCGGGCGCGTCTGCTGGGCTTCGGCAACCACGCCGAATGGCGGATGCAGGACACCATGGCCCGGACCCCGGCCGCGGCCAATGCGCTGATGATGCGGGTCTGGCCCGCCGCCGTCGCCCGTGTCGCCGAGGAGGTGGCCGACATGCGCGCCATCGCCGGTCATGACATCGAGCCGTGGGACTACCTCTACTATGCGGAGAAGGTCAGGAAGGCGAAATACGACCTCGATCAGAATGAGCTGAAGCCCTATTTCGAGCTCAACAACGTCAAGCGCGGCGCCTTCCACATGGCCGGGCGGCTGTACGGCTTCGACTTCAAGCCGGTGCCGGCGGGCAGCGTTCCGGGCTTCCACCCGGACGTCGAGGTGTTCGAGGTCACCAACAAGTCCGACGGCAGCCATGTCGGCCTGTTCTATTCCGATGACTTCTCGCGGCCGGGCAAGCGGTCGGGGGCCTGGGCGACCACCTACCGCTCCTTCTCGCGCTATGACGGCGTCAAGAATGTGCTGTCGTCGAACAACAACAATTTCACCAAGGCCGAGGGCAGCGAGCCGATCCTGATCTCGCTGGACGATGCCGAGACCCTGTTCCACGAATTCGGCCACGCCCTGCATTCGCTGTCGGCAGCCTACACCTATCCGGCCCTCGGCGGTACGCCGCGCGACTATGTGGAATATCCGTCCCAGGTGCATGAGCACTGGGTGCTGAGCCGGCCGATCCTCGACGGCTTCATGCGCCACTACCAGACCGGCGAGGCCATGCCGCAGGCGCTGGTGGACAAGGTCGAGGCCGCGGCCACCTTCAACCAGGGCTATGCGACGGTCAGCTATCTGTCCTCGGCCCTGGTCGACATGGACCTGCACACCCGGACCACGCCGCCGACCGATATCGACGCCTTCGAGCGCGAGAGCCTGGCCCGCTACGGCATGCCGAAGGAGATCGTGATGCGGCACCGCCTGCCGCAGTTCAATCACCTGTTCACCTCGGACGCCTATTCGGCGGGGTATTACTCCTACCTCTGGTCAGAGGTCATGGACGCCGACACCTGGGCCTATTTCGAGGAGTCGGGCGACGTCTTCAATCCGGACATCGCGGCCCGCTACAAGGCCATCATCCTGGCCGAGGGCAATACCACCGACCGCGCCGAGGCCTATCGCCGCTTCCGCGGCCGCGACCCGGACGTGACGGCCCTGCTCAAGGTGCGGGGCTTCCCGGTAAGCTGACCGGGTTCCTGTCGCCCGCTCGGGCGTCAGCAACGATGAGGCCGGCGGAGCGATCCGCCGGCCTCTTTGCATACAGGGCTCCCAGGGTCGCTCAGGCGACGATGGGCAGGCGGCTGAGGGAATAGTCCACCTTGACCGCCCCCGGCAGCAGGCGAACCGCCTCGGCGCGGACCGCGGCGCGACAGAAGGTGCGGTCGCTGAGGCGGCTGCCGGGCCGTCTGACACCCCGGCACAGGCGGTCGGCGGCGGCCGTGACACGGGCGTCAAAGGCATCAGCCCCTGCGGCGCTGGACAGGTCGAGATCACCCCAGCCGATGCGGGCTTCCTGGGCGGAGGCGGCACCGGCGGCGAGGCTGACGGCGAGGGCGGCGGCGAGAGAAGCGAGGATCTTCATGACGAACTCCTGGGGAGGTCTGCGTCGCTCCTGATGGCGACGGCCCGGGAGTTACGGACCGGCTGTTTCAGGCCCGTGTGGCTTTCGCGGCGAAATAGAGACCCTGCATGAATTCGCGGAAAGCTGAACGCTGATCAGGCTTAAGCCGCCCGCCGCCTTGTCTTCGCCTGCCTTTTCCGCCATAAGCCGCGGCTTCCGACGCAAGTGAACCTCGCGTCTCCACCATCACGACCCCGGTTCCGACCGGACGAGGATGGCGAGAACCCTCCGCCGACGTGATCGTCGCCGGAGGCCATTTCGCTATGGAGACCGTCTCACCCGTCGGATGTGGTGGCCCGCAGGGCTGACGAGGTTTGTATGTTCGAGGCTCTGAACGAGCGGCTGACAGGCGTCTTCGACCGGATCACCGGGCGCGGCGCCCTGTCCGAAAAGGACGTGACGGAGGCGATGCGCGAAGTGCGCGTGGCCCTGCTTGAGGCCGACGTCGCCCTGCCCGTCGTCAAGGACTTCATCGCCTTCGCCACCGAACGCGCCACCGGCGAGGAGGTCATCCGCTCGGTCAAGCCGGCCGATCAGGTGATCAAGATCGTCTATGACGGCCTAGTCGAGATGCTGGGCGGCGATGAGCCGACCCCGATCAATCTCAATGCCACCCCGCCCGCCGTGATCCTGATGGCCGGCCTGCAGGGCTCGGGCAAGACCACGACCTCGGCCAAGCTGGCGCTGCGGCTGACGAAATTCGACCGCAAGAAGGTCATGATGGCCTCGCTGGACACGCGTCGTCCGGCGGCCATGGAACAGCTGCAGACGCTCGGCAAACAGATCGAGGTCGCCACCCTGCCGATCGTGGCCGGCGAGTCGCCGATCCAGATCACCAAGCGGGCGCTGCAGTCGGCCAAACTCCAGGGCTTCGACGTCCTGATCCTCGACACCGCCGGCCGGATCACACTGGACGAGGCCCTGATGGCGGAGGTGGCGGAGGTCGCCGCCGTGTCGAAGCCGGTCGAGACCCTGCTGGTCGCCGACAGCCTGACCGGTCAGGACGCGGTGCGCACGGCCAAGGCCTTCCACGACCGCCTGCCCCTGACCGGCCTGGTCCTGACCCGCGCCGACGGCGACGGGCGCGGCGGGGCCATGCTGTCGATGCGGGCCGTCACCGGCCTGCCGATCAAATATATCGGCGCGGGCGAGAAGGTCGATGCGCTGGAAGTGTTCGACGCCCGCCGCGTCGCCGGACGGATCCTGGGTCAGGGCGACATCGTCGCCCTGGTCGAGAAGGCGTCGCAGGAGCTGGACGCTTCCAAGGCCGAGGCCATGGCCCGCAAACTGGCCAAGGGCCAGTTCGACCTGAACGACCTCGCCGCCCAGCTGCAGCAGATGAAGCGGATGGGCGGTCTGCAGGGCATCATGGGCATGCTGCCCGGTGTGGCCAAGATGAAGGCCCAGATGGCCGACAGCGGCGTCGACGACCGGATGATCGCGCGCCAGGAAGCCATCATCTCCTCCATGACCAAGGCCGAGCGCAAGAAGCCCGACCTGCTCAACGCCAGCCGCAAGAAGCGCGTCGCCGCCGGTGCCGGGGTCGAGGTCCAGGACATCAACCGCCTGCTCAAACAGCACCGCCAGATGGCCGACATGGTCAAGTCCATGTCGCGTGGCGGCGGCAAGGGCCTGAAGCAGATGGCCGCCATGATGGGCGGCCTCGGCGGTGGCATGGGGGGCGGCCCCGATATGGCCCGCCTCAAGGCGATGGGGGGCGGCCGCATGCCCGAGCCCAGTGCCGACGAAATGAAAGCCCTTCAGGACCGCATCGCGGGCCTGGGTGGCGGACAACTTCCGGGGGGCCTTCCGGGTCTTCCGGGCTTCCCTCCCAAGAAATAATCCGACTTAACAAAAGAGACTGAAAATGCTGAAGATTCGTCTGGCCCGCGGTGGCGCCAAGAAGCGCCCCTACTATTACATCGTCGTTGCTGACAGCCACGCACCGCGCGACGGCAAATTCATCGAGCGCGTCGGCACCTACAACCCGATGCTGCCGCGCGACGGCGAGCAGAAGCGCGTCAATCTGAAGACCGACCGGATCGCCGAATGGCTCGGCAAGGGCGCCCAGCCCACCGACCGCGTCGCCCGCTTCCTGAGCCAGGACGAAGCCCTCGCCGGCAAGGTCAAGTGGACCCAGGGCAACAACCCGAAGAAGGCCGAGCCGGGCAAGAAGGCCCAGGAACGCGCCGCCGAGCGCGCCCAGCGCGAAGCCGACCGCGCCGAGGCCGAAGCCGCCGCCAAGATCGAGGCCGCTGAAGCCGCCGTCCGGGCCAAGGAAGAAGCCGCCGCTGCTGCTGAAGCCGCGAAGAACGCGCCGCCGGCTCCGGAACCGGAAGCCGTTGCCGAGGAAGCCCCGGCCGAGGCCGCCGCTGAAGAGGCTCCGGCCGCTGAAGCCGTGACCGAAGAGGCCCCGGCCGCCGAAGCGACCGAAGAAGAAAAGACCGAGGCCTGAGGCTTTCGGGTCCCGCTCTCGCGGGGCGCAGACGATCGGAAAGCAGCGTCCGGACCACCGGGCGCTGTTTTTCTTTTATTGGGGTGCACTACCGCGCTTCGCGCTACTTGAGCGCAGGATCCTTGAATGAGGCGGCGATGACGACCGACAGCAAACTCATCCTCGTCGGCCAGGTCGCCGGCGGGTTCGGGGTCAAGGGCGAGGTGCGGGTGACCGCCTATACCGCCGAGCCGATCACCCTGTTGTCGTATGGCGTCCTGCTGCGCGCTGACGGATCGACCGGCCTGACCCTGACGGCCGGCCGGGCGGAGAAGTCCGCCGTCGTCGGCCGGGCGAAGGAGATCGCCACCAAGGAACAGGCCGACGCCCTGCGCGGGCTCAAGCTCTACATCCCGCGCGACCGCCTGCCGGAGCCGGAAGAGGACGAATTCTACCTGACCGATCTCGTGGGCCTTGAGGCCCGCGACCCCGAAGGCCTGGTCCTCGGGAGCGTGAAGTCGGTGCAGAATTTCGGTGCCGACGACATGCTGGAGATCGCCCCCGCGACCGGCGGCCCGACCTGGTACCTGCCGTTCACGAGGGACGCCGTGCCCGAGTTGCATATCGCGGATGGCTGGCTGCTGGCGGTGAAGCCGAACGAGATCGGCGAGCGCGAGCCGGACTAGGACTCCTCGTCCGTCCCCATGCCCATCATGTGGAAGCCGGCGTCGACGTGGATGACCTCGCCCGTGGTCGAGAAGCCGAGGTCGGAGCACAGCCACAGGGCGGCGCCGGCGACGCCTTCCATGGAGGTGTCTTCCTTCATCGCCGACATGGCCCGGCCCTGGGCGATCATGCCACGGCCGCCCGAGATGCCGGCCAGGGACAGGGTGCGCATGGCCCCGGCCGAGATGGCGTTGCAGCGGATGCCGCGCGGGCCCAGGTCGCGGGCGATGTAGCGGGTCGCCGCTTCCAGACCGGCCTTGGCCACGCCCATGGTGTTGTAGTTGGGAATGGCCCGCTCGGAGCCGAGGTAGGTCATGGTCACCAGCGAGCCGCCGTTGGGCATCAGTTTCGAGGCGCGCTTCGCCACGTCGACGAAGCTGAACACCGAGATGTTCATGGCCAGCAGGAAGCTGTCGCGGGTGGTGTTGTCGACAAAGGAGCCCTGCAGCTCATTCTTGTTGGCGAAGGCCACCGAATGGACGACGAAATCGATCGTGCCGAAGGCCTTTTCCAGCTCGGCGAAGGCCAGGTCCATCGAGGCCTCGTCGGTGACGTCGGCCTGGATCAGCAGCTTGGCACCCACGCTCTCGGCCAGCGGGCGCACGCGGCGCTCCAGCCCCTCGCCCATATAGGTGAAGGCCAGTTCGGCCCCCTGGGCCGCCAGCTGGGAGGCGATGCCCCAGGCGATGGAGTTGCTGTTGGCGACCCCCATGATCAGGCCCTTCTTGCCCTTCATGAGTTCACCGGTGGGCATGTTCCAGCCGCTCTCGCTCGCCATGTCGTCGTCTCCCTGTTGGTGGCCTATGCTCGCAACGCGGTTGCCCGCGACTTGAGGCCGGTCGTGATCTTGTCTGTCTAGACCTTGCTGAGGATCAGCGTGCCGTTGGTGCCGCCGAAGCCGAAGCTGTTCGACATGACGTGTTTCAGTTCGCCGTCGTGGCGTTTGCGCAGGATCGGCATGCCCTCGAACTCGGGGTCGAGGTTTTCGATGTGGGCGCTTTCGGCGGCGAAGCCATGCTTCATCATCAGCAGGCAGTAGATGGCTTCCTGCGCGCCCGCGGCACCGAGCGAATGGCCCGTCAGCGACTTGGTCGAGGAGATCATCGGCATATCGTCGCCGAAGACATTACGGACCGCCCCCATCTCCTTGGAATCGCCCACCGGCGTCGAGGTGCCGTGCGGGTTGAGGTAGTCGATCTTCGGATTGCCGGCCATTTCCAGC
Organism: Caulobacteraceae bacterium; assembly: GCA_019746095.1. GTDB lineage: Bacteria > Pseudomonadota > Alphaproteobacteria > Caulobacterales > Caulobacteraceae > Brevundimonas. The sequence continues at coordinate 110,286 of JAIESL010000022.1, read as the reverse complement.
GCGATCTTCATGCAGCGCTCGGCACCCTCGCCCGAGGGGGCGACCATGTCATAGCCGTCGGAATTGGCGCCGTAGCCGGTGACCTCGGCATAGATAGTCGCGCCGCGCGCCACGGCCCGCTCATACTCTTCCAGCACCACGATGCCGGCCCCGCCGGCGATGACGAAGCCGTCGCGATCCTTGTCATAGGCCCGGCTGGCGACAGATGGGGTTTCGTTGAAGTTGGACGACATGGCACCCATGGCGTCGAACATGTTGGACATCGACCAGTCGACGTCCTCGCAGCCGCCGGCGAAGACCACGTCCTGCTTGCCCCAGGCGATCTGTTCGGCGGCCGCGCCGATGCAGTGGGCGGATGTGGCGCAGGCCGAGGAGATCGAATAGTTGATCCCCTTGAGCTGGAACCAGGTGGCCAGCACGGCCGAGGGGCCCGAGGCCATGGCCTTGGGCACGGCGAACGGCCCGATCCGCTTGGGCGAGGTCTTTTCGACCGTGGTGGCGGCGGCCTGGAGGATGATCTGGGTCGAGGGACCGCCCTCGCCGACGATCAGGCCGATGCGCTCGGACTGGATCTCCTCGGCGGTCAGGCCGGAGTCCTTCAGCGCCTCCTCGAAGGCGATATGGCCCCAGGCGGTGCCGTTGGCGAGGAAACGGGCGGCGCGGCGGTCGACGTGCGGGGCCCAGTCCTCGGCCGTCACGCCCATCGCGGGCGGGGCCCAGACCTGGGAGCGGAAGCCGTATTTGATGTGGTCCGCGGCGGTGACGACGCCGGAGCGGGCCTCGCGCAGGGAGGCCGCGACCTCATCCTGGCCGGTGCCGATGGAGGAGACGATGCCCAGACCGGTGACGACGACACGCCGCATGAGAGTTTCCTTCTACGTTCCGAGTTCGCCGCGTTGGCCGCGGTCTGAAGCTGATGGATCAGGCGGCGGCCGGATCGGTCGCGCCGAACAGGCCGACCCGCATGTCGGTTGCCGAATAGATGGGGACGCCGTCGGCTTCGAGCACCCCGTCGGCGATCCCCATCACCAGCCGCCGGTTGATGACCCTCTTGAGGTCGATCTTGTAGACGACCTTCTTGATGTCCGGCGTGACCTGGCCGGTGAATTTGACCTCACCCACGCCCAGGGCCCGACCCTTGCCGGGGCCGCCGATCCAGCCGAGGTAGAAGCCGACCAGCTGCCACATGGCGTCGAGGCCGAGGCAGCCCGGCATGACCGGGTCACCGATGAAATGGCACTGGAAGAACCAGAGGTCCGGATGGATATCCAGCTCGGCCTCGATATAGCCCTTGCCGTGGGCCCCGCCGTCCGCATTGATGGTGATGATCCGGTCCAGCATCAGCATGGGCGGAGCCGGCAGGCGGGCATTGCCGTTGCCGAACAGCTCGCCCCGACCCGAAGCCAGCAGGGCTTCATAATCGAACGACGACGGATATTGGGGCTGGCTCAAGGCGGCTCTCGCTTTCTGGCGGCCGGGCACGCGTCGCGTGGCTGGGGCCGGTGTTGCCGTCGGGTTACACGACGGGAACCGGCGGCTCAACATCTTAGCGGCCGCGACCCTGCGGTCCGGGGTGGATGGGGCTAGCGACCGCGACCCGCCGGGCGGGCGGCATTGCACAGCGGCCGCTCCTGGGCCCCGAAGATGTCCTGCTGGCGCACAAAGCCCCGCATCCGGCGGGCCCGGACCTCACACCAGCCGTCCTCGCAGTCCTCCAGGGCCACAAGGGCGTGGGCGCTGAGCCGGGCGCGCAGGGCGGCGGTCGCGGACGGGCCGGACCGGATCGGGATTTCCGCGTCCGAGGCGTTGAAGGCGCTGCGACGGCTGGACACCACACTGCGGTGGACCCAGGCGACCCCGCCCTCGGGATCGCAGATCTTGCGCCATTCGGTGGTCTCGGCGACCACCTGCACCGGCAGGCCGGAGACCTGGTATTGCCACAGGATCCGGTAGTCGAGACCGGGGCCGAAGCGGGCCCGCACCTCGTCCGATTTCAGCGACAGCCAGCGCGGAACGGGCTGACCACTCGGGGTGGGCCGACCGTCCGGCATGGTCTGTCCGGCCCCGGCCAGGGCCGCGGCGGCCAGGACGGTGCCGAGGACGGCCAGTCGATGGATGGGTGAGCGAGCCTTGCCAGACACCGGATGCGCCAATAAGCCGAAGCGATTGAAACCGAAGGCTGCCAATGTCCGCGCCCAGACTTAAGGTCGTGTTAACCAGACGGCTGCCCGACGCGGTCGAGACGCGCATGCGCGAACTGTTCGACGCCGAGCTGAACCTGACCGACAGGCCGATGGACCGCGCGGCCCTGGAAGCGGCCGTGCAGCGCGCCGATGTGCTGGTCCCGACCATCACCGACACCATCGACGCCGCCCTGATCGCCGCCGCGGGCGACCAGCTGAAGATGATCGCCAATTTCGGGGCCGGCGTGGACCATATCGATGTCGACGCCGCCGTCGGGCGGGGCCTGATCGTGACCAATACGCCGGGCGTCCTGACCGAGGACACGGCCGACCTGGCCATGGCCCTGATCCTGGCGGTCAGCCGACGCATCGTCGAGGGAGCCCGGGTCGTGGCCGAGGGCCGGTTCGAGGGCTGGTCCCCGACCTGGATGACCGGCCGGAAACTGTGGGGCAAGCGGCTCGGCATCGTCGGCATGGGCCGGATCGGCCAGGCCCTGGCCCGGCGCGCCAGGGCGTTCGGGATGCAGGTCCACTATCACAACCGCAAGCCCGTCCCGGCCATGATCGCCGAGGAACTGGGGGCCACCTGGTGGGACGATCTGGACCAGATGCTGGCGCGGATGGATCTGATCTCGCTGAACTGCCCGGCGACCAAGGAGACCCACCACCTGCTGTCGGCCGAACGGCTGGCGCGGCTGCAGCCGCACGCCCTGCTGATCAACACGGCCCGCGGCGAACTGATCGACGAGGCGGCCCTGGCTGACGCCGTGGCCCGCCGGGCTATCGCGGGCGTCGGCCTGGACGTCTATGAGCACGAGCCGGCGATCCACCCGGGCCTGCTGGGCCATGCCCAGGTCGTGCTTCTGCCCCATCTGGGATCGGCCACGCAGGAGGCCCGGCAGGACATGGGCGACCGGGTCATCACCAATATCCAGACCTTCCGCAACGGCCATCGGCCGCCGGACCGCGTGATCCCGGCCATGCTCTGACGCGTCTTGCTTGACGCGGGACAAAACCGTGGGTTGATTGTGGCCGAGGTTGAGTTTGGAGACGGGGCCATGTCCAGGGGGTTGACCAGGGCGGCGCGGGCGGCCCTGTCGCGGCGCGGCCTGCTGATCAGCGCGGGGGCGTTGGCGGGGATGGCCGCCTTGCCGGCGGGTGCAGCGCGCGCCCAGGGCGGAGCCTATCCGCTGGGCGAATTCTTCAAGCCGATCATGAGCCGTGGCGCGGCCCTGTCACCGTCGGGCAGCCGCATCGCCGTGGCCGAGAACCTCGGCACGGACGCCGCGCCGCGCAGTGCCGTCGACTTCATCGATGCCGCCGACCCTGAAGGCCAGCGCCGGCGTTTTGACCTGGGGCCTGTCCAGGTCGGCTTCATCGACTGGGCCAGTGACGACCGTCTTCTGGTCAGTGTGATTCTCAGGGGCGTGACCTCGAGCCGCAGCCAGGCCGGGTCGAATGTGCGCCAGGCCGGCGTCGAATATTTCATGCGCCGGGTCGTCTCGGTGAGTGCGACGACGGGCGAGGTTGTGGTGCTGTTCAACGACCAGCGCAACCGCATGCGCGAGACCTTCGACATGGGCCGCATCATCGACATGCTGCCCGACGACCCCGGAAATGTGCTGATGGCCGCGCCGGAGGCCGACGGGGTGATGGCCCTGCATCGGGTCAATGTGGACACGGGCGCGGCGACCCGGATCGAACGGGGCGGATCGGGGACCTATCACTGGCGCACGGTCAACGGCGTGCCGGTCCTGCGTCACGACATCAACAGTCGCGGCTCGATCGAGACCATCATGGTGCGCGCACCGGGCGAGACTGAGTGGAAGATGGCCCGCCGCACCCGGGTGCGCGAGGCCCCGGACTTCGAGTGGGTCGGCGCGGGCGAGACGCCCGGCAAGGTGCTGGTCATCGCCCGTCTGGACAATGAGGACGTCCAGAGCGTCCGCGAGATGGACCTGACCACGACCGCGCTCGGCCTGCCGCTGAACCCCCGCCCCGGCCGCGACGTCGCCTACGGCCTGCCGGACTCCGCCGGCAACTATCTGGGCGCCGCCTACTATGGTGAGCGGCTGGAGTATGAGTTCGTCGATCCCGCCCTCGCGGTCCATCACCGGGCCCTGAACCGCTTTTTCGACAACACCTGCAATGTGCATTTCACGGATGTCGACCAGGCCCGGAACCGCTTCATCGCCTATGTGAACGGGCCGGAAGAGCCGGGAGCCTGGTTCTTCTACGACAAGGACGCGCGCTCTATCGTCAACCTCGGTCAGGCGCAGGACCTCGATCCGGCGCGCCTCGGCACCAGTGAGGTGCTGCAGGTCCAGACCCGCGACGGCGCGACCATCGAGGCCTATCTGACCGCGCCTCCGGGTGGCGCGCCCGGGCCGCTCGTGGTTCTGCCGCATGGCGGTCCGGAGGTGCGCGACACGCCGAGCTGGGACCGCCAGGTGCAGGTTCTGGCGGCACAGGGCTGGTGGGTGCTGCGGCCGAATTTCCGGGGCTCGGGCGGCTATGGCCAGGCTTTCGCCCAGCAGGGCTGGACCCGCTGGGGCGACCGGATGCAGGAGGATGTCGAGGACGCCGTGGCCCATGCCATCGCCCTGCGCAGCCTCGATGCCGGCAAGGTCGCCATCATGGGCACCAGCTACGGGGGCTATGCGGCCCTGATGGGGGCTGTGCGCCGGCCCGACCTGTACAAGGCCGCCATCTCGATCTGCGGCCTCGGGGATCTGGTCGAGATGATGGAGTGGGAAAGCCGTCTGGACGATACGCCCGGCAAGCTGATCTACGACTTCTGGACCCGGCGGATCGGTGATCCGGTGGCGAACCGGCCGACGCTGGAGGCGGCCTCACCCCGTCGCCGCGCCGCCGAGATCATCTGCCCCGTGCTGCTGGTTCACGGCGTCGAGGATCCGGTCGTGCCCCTGATCCAGTCCCGACGGATGCGTGACGCCCTCCGGGCCGCCGACAAGAGGGTGACCCTGATCGAGATCGAGGACTTCGGTCACGCCGACTGGGAGGATGCGCAGGAACAGGCCCTGATGACCCGGTATGTCGCATTCTTCCAGCAGGCGTTCGCCTAGCCGGGGGCGCACACCGGACAGTCGGGATCGGCCCCCACAGCGACCGTGCGGGCCGTCCCGGCCAGGCCGTCATAGATCAGTAGCCGGCCCGCCAACGGCGCGCCGGCACCGGTAATGAGCTTGATCGCCTCGAGCGCGGCCAGGGAGCCGACCACCCCCGCCAAGGCCCCGATCACACCGACCCGGGCGCAGGTTTCGGCCTCGGGCGGGGCGGCGGGCACAAGGCAGCGGTAGCAGGGCCGGCCGCTGAAGACCCCGACCTGACCGCTCCACCGGCCGAGCGCCCCTGACACCAGTGGGATACCGGCGGCCACACAGGCGGCATTGACGGCGAACCGGGTCGCGAAATCGTCTGTGCCGTCAATGACGACATCACAGCCCTCGACCAGGGCCGCGGCATTGGCTTCGGTCAGCCTGGCCGCGACCGGCTCGATCCGGACATGGGGGTTGAGAGCCGCCAGGGTCCCGGCCCCGGCCTCGACCTTGGACCGGCCCAGATCGGCGGCATCGAAGACGATCTGGCGCTGGAGATTGGACAGGGCGACCGTATCGTCATCCAGCAGCCGCAGGGTGCCGACACCGGCCGCCGCCAGATAGAGGGCGGCGGGCGCTCCGACGCCGCCCAGGCCGACCAGGCCGACCCGCGCGGCCTTCAGCCGCTGCTGGCCCGGTCCGCCGACCTCGGCCAGCACCAGATGGCGGGCATAGCGTTCAATTTCATCTTCGGAGAAGGTCACCGGCCCAGTTAGGGCGTGCACGGCCAAAGGTCCACGCCGTCAGGCCGCCTTGCGGAGATCCAGCAGGGCTTCGGCCTCCCGGGCCGTCAGGCTCGAGAGGCCGGGCAGGCCGAGTTGCCCGAGCAGGGTGGCGGGGTCGTCACAGAGCCGCATCGGCTCCGGCAGGCACCGTTCGGGGACCGGCATGTCGGACAGGATGCGGAGGGCTGTATGGCGCGGATCGGCCAAAATGCGGCGCAGCAGCCGGTCGAGATCAGCTCGCCCGCCTTCAAGCGCCTGGAGGATATGGCCCTCATGAAACATCAGGCAGCCGGAGATGCGGTCGCGCCGGTTGTTGCGGTCCGAGACGCCCAGGATCTGGGCGATCGACAAGGTCGAGGTCCCGGTCGCGCCGACGGCTTCGCTGGCATAGATGACGCGATGAAGCACGGCGCTTCCCTTATAGACAAGGTTATGGGGTTCAATCGTGCAATGTAACCCATTACATTGGTAATATTGTGGCCCCGCCCGATCGTTGAATTCGCTTCATTTCCGGCTTGCCGTGCCGCATTTCCGTCTCCATCTGAAACGGATGATGATTGCGAACCCCAATTTTCCGGACTGGCACGGCACGACCATCCTGGCGGTGCGCAAGAACGGTCGAACCGTCATCGCCGGCGACGGCCAGGTCTCCATGGGACCGACCATCGTCAAGGGGGCCGCGCGCAAGGTGCGGGTCCTGGCCGGCGGCAAGGTGCTGGCAGGCTTCGCCGGGGCGACGGCGGACGCCTTCACCCTGATCGAGCGGCTGGAGGCCAAGCTGGAGCAGTATCCGGACCAGCTGGCCCGGGCCTGTGTCGACCTGGCCAAGGACTGGCGCACCGACCGCTATCTGCGCCGGCTGGAAGCCATGCTGCTGGTGGCGGACAGGGGTGCCATCTTCACCGTCACCGGAGTCGGCGATGTGCTGGAGCCGGAACACGGGGTGGCCGCGGTCGGCTCGGGCGGCAATTTCGCCCTCTCCGCCGCCCGCGCCCTGATCGACCACACCGACATGGACGCCGAGACCATCGCCCGCCGCGCCATGGAGATCGCGGCGGAGATCTGCGTCTACACCAATGGCAACCTGACGGTTGAGGCATTGGGGTAGGAGCCCCGCCGCCGCCGGGTGGTTCATCACAATGGACACAAAGAAGGTCACAAAGGACACTAGGGGAGCGAGGGCGTGGCGGAGGAAGACAATCTATGCCCTTGCCTCGATCCATACGGCCCAGCTGCGCACCTATCTCCGCTTCTTCGGCCTGCGATCCGGATACCTGATCAACTTCAACACCCTCCGCCTCAAGGACGGTTTTCGGCGGCTTGGGCTTTGAGCCCGTTGTGTCCGTTATGATCTCGCCGTGTTCGTTGTGTTGAACCCCTCCAACCCCAATATCCCGGCCATGACCGACCTTTCCCCCCGCGAAATCGTCTCCGAACTGGATCGCTTCATCGTCGGACAGGACGATGCCAAGCGTGCCGTGGCCGTGGCTCTGAGGAACCGCTGGCGGCGCAAGCGTGTGCCGGCGGACCTGCGCGACGAGGTCACGCCCAAGAACATCCTGATGATCGGCCCCACCGGCGTCGGCAAGACCGAGATTGCCCGGCGGCTGGCCCGGCTGGCCGGGTCGCCCTTCCTCAAGGTCGAGGCGACCAAATTTACCGAGGTCGGCTATGTCGGACGCGACGTCGACTCGATCATGCGCGATCTGGTCGAGGCGGCCCTGGTCATGGTCCGCGACAGGCGCCGGACGGGCGTCAAGGCCAAGGCCGAGGCCGCGGCAGAGGAGCGGATTCTCGATGCCCTCGTCGGCCCGGGCTCGCAGCCGGCCACGCGCGACAGCTTCCGCAAGAAACTGCGGGCCGGGGAGTTGGACGACAAAGAGATCGAGCTCCAGCTGGCCGATACCGCCTCGCCGATGCAGGGGCTGGACATCCCGGGCGGCGGCAATGTCGGGATGATCAACCTGTCGGACATGCTGGGCAAGCTGGGCGGGGGCCGGACCAGGACGGTCAAACTGCGGGTCCGCGACGCCCTGGCACCCCTCCTCACCGAGGAAAGCGACAAGCTGCTGGATCAGGAAAGCCTCACGACCGAGGCCCTGATGCTGGCCGAAAACGAGGGCATCGTCTTCATCGACGAGATCGACAAGGTGGCCGGGCGGTCCGACCGGACGGGCGGCGACGTCAGCCGCGAGGGGGTGCAACGCGACCTGCTGCCCCTGATCGAGGGCACCACGGTTTCCACCAAATACGGGCCGGTGAAGTCGGACCACGTCCTGTTCATCGCCTCGGGCGCCTTCCATGTCGCCAAGCCGTCGGACCTGCTGCCCGAACTGCAGGGTCGGCTGCCGATCCGGGTCGAGCTGAAGGCCCTGACGCGGGACGATTTCGTGCGCATCCTGACCGAGCCGGAAGCGAACCTGATCCGCCAGAACCAGGCGCTGCTGGCCACCGAGGACGTGACCCTGACCTTCACCCCCGACGCCATCGAGGCCCTGGCCGACGCGGCCGTGGCGGCCAATGGCGCGGTCGAGAACATCGGCGCGCGCCGGCTCGTCACCGTGCTGGAACGGGTACTGGAGGAGACCAGCTTCAGGGCCTCGGACCTGTCCGGCCAGACCGTCTCCTTTGACGGCGAACGCGTCCGGGACCTGGTCGCGGAACTGGCGCGCGACGCCGACCTGAGCCGATTCATCCTCTAGACGCGAAACCCGACACACGGTTCATTCGTATCTCGGCACCAAACGACCATCGAGGACGCCCCATGAGACCCATCCGGTCCGCCCTGATCGCCGCTGCCCTGACGGCTGCGGCCTCTCCCGCCGCGGCCCAGGCGCGCAATGTGGCGCTGGACCAGTTCGACGGGCGCTGGTTCGAGATCGCGCGCAATCCCAATGATGTGCAGAAGGACTGCAGCCGGGCGCAGATCGACTTCAATCCGCAGCGCGAGGCCAACCGCTATTCCATCCTGGTCACCTGCACGCGGCGGGCTGACGGGGTCGTCGAGACCCTGCGCGCCAATGCCCGGGTCACCGATCCGGGCACCAATTCCCGGTTCCGCTTCAGCCTGGCGGGCCTGCTCAGCTTCGGCGGCCTAGCAGGCCAGAACTACTGGATCTGGGATCATGCGCCCGACTACAGCTGGGCCATCATGGGCCTGCCGGACAAGTCGAGCTGGTGGGTCTGGCACCGCAGCCAAAGCCCGTCGGAGGCTGAGCGGAACCGTCTGATCACCCGGGCCCGGGCGCTGGGCTTCAACACGGGCAGGGCCGTGCACACCGGGCGCTAGGGCCCCGGTCAGCCCCGGCGATCGGCCGCCATGGCAGGGGTCGCGGCGATCTGGGCCGGAAGGCTTTCGACGACCTCAAGGGCAGCCTGTGCCTCGGCCCGGGTGTCGGCGGCGCGGAACACATAGAGGCTCAGCACGGCCACGAGCGCCAGGGTCAGGATGTTGATCACCCAGACACCGCCGCCGCCGTGATTCCGCCTGGCTCCCGGATCGCTCACCCACGCCATAGGCACGTCGTCTCCCTGTTCAGAATGGTTAATAGACCGACGTTGTTCGACCGGGCAATCGCCTGAAAGAAGAATCCCGAGTTATTCCCCAAAACATTCTGCCGGCTTGAAATCGGAACATATGCCGAACATAAAGGGTCGATGGCCGCTGGACTGCTTCAGATCGACCTTGTCTTCAGCCGGCCCCAGACCACGCTCGCGGTGACGCGGGGCGCTGCGCGGCTGATGGTCGACCTCGGCTATGCGCCCCTGCTGGAGGTCGGCCTGCCCAACGGCCGCCGCGCCGACGTCATGGCCCTGGGGCCGCGCGGCGATATCGTCATCTGCGAGGTGAAATCCGGCGTCGAGGACTATCGCGTCGATCGCAAATGGGGCGAGTACGGGCCGTTCTGCGACGCCTTCTATTTCGCCGTGGCCCCGGAGTTTCCGGACGACATTCTGCCGGACGAGCCGGGGCTGATCGTCGCCGACGGCTTCGGCGGGGCGGTGGTCCGTGAGGCACCACCCTCCCCCCTCGCCCCGGCGCGCCGCAAGGCGCTGATCGTGGCCTTCGCCCGGCTGGGGGCGATGCGAAGCTGGCGCGATCCGGGGGCCTGAACCCTATTCGACGACCGGTCCACTCTCGCCGGTGGACAGGATAGCGGCCGTCGAGGCGGCACATCCGGTCAGGTCACGGTCACCGACCTTGACCATCGCCGTCAGCGGATAGGTGCGGTCGCTCATGCCGTCGGAGCATTCAGTCGCGATGAGGATGACGCGCAGGGTGGTCCCTTCGGCGGTCTCCGCCTCCCAGGTTGCGGTCGTGCCCTGGACCACCGGATCAGGCTGGGGCGCCCGCTGCGCGGGGGGTTCGGGAGTCGTATAGACCAGCTCCGTTCCGGTCAGCTCGACGCTCCAGAACGGTTCGGTGCCGAGGGCGCGCACCGGCCGGGCCAGATCGACCCCGCCCAGGACCGGCACCGACTCGGGCGGCGTGTCGGGCTGGTCCGGTGCTTCCGCCGGCGAACAGGCGGCGAGGGCCAGGACGGTGAGGACGGCGAACAGGGCGCGCATGGGAGACTCCGGGGATGGGCGGCAGAAAGCGCGGACGACAGTCCTGGGTCAAGCCCGCGATCTGCCTTACAGCCAGCCTTTGCGCTTGAACCAGGCCAGCGGCAGGATGGCCGAGACCACCATGGCCGCCACGGCCAGCGGATAGCCCCACGGCTGGGCCAGCTCCGGCATCTGCTGGAAATTCATCCCGTAGATCGAGGCGATCAGGGTCGGCGGCAGAAAGGCCACCGCCGCCACCGAGAAGATCTTGATGATCGACGACTGTTCGATGTTGATCAGCCCCAGCGCGGCGGACAGCTGGAAATTGATCGCGACGGCCACAGACTGGTTATGGGCGATCAGACTGTCGGCGTCGCGGCCGAGCGAGCGGAGATGGGCATGCGCCTCATCCTTGCCGACCCGGTCATCCATGCCGACAAAGGCGAAGACACGAAGCAGCCCTGCCAGGCTCTGTTCGATCCGCGCCGAGGCGGTCTGGGCCTTGCCCAACTGGGTGATCAGCTTGTCGAAGCCGACCGCCCGGCCACCCGAGAAGACATGACCGGCGATGACCTCGACCCGGGCACCGTTGGCGGACAGGATGTTCGAACTCCGGTCGATCACCGCCTCCATGAGGTTGAGGAACATGTCGATCCCGGAGGTGCACAGCCCGGGCTCGCGGCCCAGCTTGTCGATCAGCATGGCAAACGGACGGGGGTCAGTGTAGCGCACGGTCACCAGCGGGCCGTCGGTCAGGACGAAGGTGACCGGCTCCAGGCCCGGCAGGGCGTCGTCGCCATTGGTAATGAGGTCGGCGGTCGCATAGGTGACGCCGTTTTCCCGATAGACCCGGCTGGAGGCCTCCAGCTCCGCCATTTCCTCGCGGGTCGGAACGGACAGGCCGAGGGCCCGCTCGACCGCGGCGTCTTCCTCACGCGTGGGATTGATGAGGTCGATCCACAGGGTCTTCGGCGGCATGGTCCAGTCGGCGGGATCGACGGTCGAGGGCTCGCAGGCCGTGCAGCCCGACCGATAGACGCGGATCATGCGGCGGCCCCGGCCGGGGTCAGCCGATTTGAGGTCAGGCGGTCAGGGCTGGCCGTTGGCCGTCGGTGCCGCGGCCATGAGCACGCCGTCGGACGGCAGCGCCGGGGCTTTGTGGATGAAGCCATAGGTCGGATAGACGGAGGTGCCGAGGTCATTGATCGGGTTGTACCAGACCTTGACCGCAGTCCAATCGCCGTCCGGCGAAACGTCCACGACGGTGACGTTCTCCTCGACCCGGCCACGGCTGCCGCCCCAGTTGGCGTGGGTCACGCGGATCACGCGATCGGTGAGGATTTCCGAAACCACAGCCACATGGCCTCGGGTCATGCGGCCGCTGGGCTGGAAGGCCAGGACCGAGCCGGTCTCGGGACGGTCGCCCGTGCGGAACCGGCCCTGGGCCTGACGCCACCAGGTCAGGGCGTCGCCGAAGATGTTGATGCCCGAATACATGCGGGCGAAGGTCACGCACTGCCAGTACGGCTCATCAGCCCTCGCCGCGGGGGCATAGCCCAACGCAGAGAAGCCGAGCGTCGCTGCAACCACAGCGGCTGTGAGCCGTTTCATCATGCTGGCGTCGGTCCCGACCTGTTTTCGTCCGCTAGCCCTAGACGATAGTTTCGGGGGGTTGAAGACCCCTACCAGGCGAATCCGTGCGCGCTATCGTCGCGGCGGATCGTGCCGCGCGTCGGTCGGCCATACCCCTCAAGGCCTTGCGGGCCGGGCGTTCGACAAGGTGGTAGGTAACCATCGCCGCGACCGGAATCGCCGCAACCAGCGCCAGCCACACAAGGATGTGAAACTGTTTGTCCTCCGCCCCGGTCAGGCGCGCGGCGACATTGGTGGTCAGCAGCAGCACCGGCGCGCAGACCATGTAGATCGAATAGCTGATCTCGCCGAGATAGACGCCGAATTTCGAGCCGAGCAGGCCCGCGCGGCTGTTTTCCAGCGAGCCCAACCCCAGGATCAGACCCCCGGCGGCGAGGACGGTAATCGCGTCCCACAGGCCCAGGGAGGCGCTGACCAGCACAGCCGCCCCGCTGACCAGGGCCACTGGCCCGGCGAAGGGCACGCCGCCCCGGCGATGGATCAGGTAGAGGGCACAGCCGAGGGCGAAACACGGCACGATCCGCAGCGCCCCCCAGCGGAAGGTGGCCTCGGTCAGGGAATAGCCCGCCAGGGGCTCGAAGGCGGCATAGAGGGCGAGCGCAAAGCCAGCGGCCAGCCCGGTCGCCAGCACGGGCCGGTCCCTGAGCCGCCAGGCCACGAAGGCGAAGGCCGGGAAGCCGAGATAGGCGGCCCATTCGGCCGAGATCGACCAGGACGGGTGGTTGAAGGCCGAGCTGGTGGCCAGACCCCAGGCATGGGTCAGGGTCAAGTGGGCCGGAAGATCCCGCCAGTTGGTCAGACTGCCGTCGATGCTCATCCCGGCGGCGGTCGCGACCACGCCGAGCCCGATCATGCCGAACAGGGTCACCAGATGCAGCGGATAGACCCGCGCCAGCCGCGCCCACAGGAAGCCGCCGTAGCGGAACCGCTTCTCGCCCGCCGCCTCGAGATAGACGTGGCTGAGGATAAAGCCCGACAGGACAAAGAAGGTCTCGACGCCCAGATAGCCCTTGGTCACGGCGACCGGGACAAAGCCGACATCGAGGTGGGGCCAGGCGGTATAGAGCACCACCCACAGGGCGGCGAAGAACCGCAGGGTGGTCAGGGCGCGAAGATCGGGGGGCGTCGGTACGAGCGTCATGGCCCGCAGACTAGCCGACCGGGGGTACAGGAACCGTTAAACGGCCCCGAGCGGCATGTTCAGGCCGCGCACTCGGCCGGTTTGGCCTCACCGACTGTATACATTTCGCACGACCGCTCGATCTCGTCCTGGATCATCTCGCATGCATTGGCGACGTTGCAGGGCGGGTGGGTCGCGGGGCTGACGGCGATGCAGCGGTCGACCAGACGCTGTGCCGCTGCCGCCCCGATGTCGTTCAGGCAGGAGACCGGCGCACCGACGGGCGACATGATCACGGCCGGATCAACCTCTTCCTGCGGCGGGGCATCGGCGGGCATTTCGGGTGCCGGCGTGGCCGGAGCCGCCGCCGGCTCACCGCCGGGCGTCTCGGCAGGCGGGCTGCATGCCCCGGCGAATGCGCCGACGGCCAGAAGGGCGAGGACGGTCCGGCGCATCAGGGTTCTCCGATCAGGGATCAAGCGACAGGATAGGCACGCTTTTGCCCCGCTTGAAAGCCGGTCAGGGGGCTGTTCAGCGCCCCAGGGCGGCCCGCTGCAGGGCGAACAGTTCGGCACAGCCGCCCTCGGCCAGCTGGAACAGCCGGTCGAACTCGGCGCGGGAGAAGCCGCGCTTCTCGCCCGTGGCCTGGATCTCGACGATCGTGCCCGCCCCGGTCAGGACGAAGTTGGAATCAGCTTCGGCGTTGGAATCCTCCTCATAGTCGAGGTCCAGCACCGGCTGGTCGTTGCAGACGCCGCATGACACCGCCGCGACCTGGTCCAGGATGGGATCGGTCTTCAGCACGCCCTCGGCGCGCAGATAGTCAAAGGCGCTGGCCATGGCGACCCAGGCACCGGTGATGGCCGCCGTGCGGGTGCCGCCGTCGGCCTGGATGACATCGCAGTCCAGCGACACCTGACGCTCGCCCAGCGCCTTGAGATCAACCACCGCGCGCAGGGAGCGGCCGATCAGCCGCTGTATTTCCTGGGTCCGGCCGCTCTGCTTGCCGGCGGAGGCCTCGCGGCGGCCGCGCGTATGGGTGGCGCGGGGCAGCATGCCGTATTCGGCGGTGACCCAGCCCTGGCCGGTATTGCGCATCCAGCCGGGCACCTTCTCCTCGACCGAGGCCGTCACCAGCACCTTGGTGTGGCCGAAGGTGACCAGGCAGGAGCCCTCCGCATAGCGGTTGACGCCGGTCTCCAGCGTCACGAGGCGGAGCTGGTCGGGGGTACGGTCAGACGGACGGGCGGTGGTCATGCGGGATTTCCTTGGACGGGGCGGCGGCGCTGCTTATCCTGAAACCGTGAGCCTGTATGCCCCCAACCCTTCGCCGTTCAGCGGCAGCCCGGTCGGTCTGACCGCGCTGGACGAACGCGCGCGCGACATTTTCCGGCGCATTGTCGAGACCTATCTGGAGACCGGCGACCCCGTCGGTTCGCGGACCCTGTCCCAGACAGGAATCGCCCTGTCGCCGGCCTCGATCCGCAACACCATGCAGGACCTCGCCATGGCGGGGCTGCTGGGCGCGCCGCATACCTCGGCGGGGCGGATTCCCACCCACGCCGGCCTGCGGCTGTTCGTCGACGGCCTGCTGGAGATCGGCGACCTCGGGACCGAGGAGCGGCGCGAGATCGACGCCCGGCTGGCCGGGCGGGGCCGCAGTTTCGACGAGGCCCTGAACGAGGCCTCCAGCCTGCTGTCAGGCCTCGCCGGCGGGGCCAGTATCGTGGCCAGCCCGGTGCGTGAGGCCGGGGTCAAACACGTCGAATTCGTCGCCCTCGGCCACGATCAGGCCCTGGCGGTGCTGGTCGGCGACGACGGCTCGGTCGAGAACCGGCTGATGCCGCTCAAGGCCGGGGTCACCCCCTCGACCCTGACCGAGGCCTCCAACTTCCTCAACGCCCGGCTCAAGGGCCGGCCCCTGCATGAGGCGCGCACCGAGATGCGCACCGAACTGGACGCGGCCCGCCGCGAGCTGGACGCCGCCGCCGCCCGTCTGGTCGAGGACGGCATGGCCGCCTGGTCCGGCGGGGCCGAGCGCGAACGGTCGCTGATCGTGCGCGGCCGGGCCAACCTGCTGCACGACCGCGAGACTGCCGAGGATCTGGAGAAGGTCCGCATCCTGTTCGACGACCTGGAACAGAAGGAACAGCTGATCGGCCTGCTGGACGGGGTGTCGACGGCCCAGGGGGTCCGCATCTTCATCGGGGCGGAAACGAGACTCTTTTCGCTTTCGGGTTCCGCCGTGATCGCGGCACCCTATATGACGGGCCGCCAGCGGGTTGTGGGCGCCATCGGCGTGATCGGACCCGCGCGACTGAACTATGCCCGCATCATACCGTTGGTGGACTATACCGCCCGGGTGCTGGGGCGAATGCTGGACGGACAAGAGACTTGAGCGACACACACGACGACCTCCCCCACTCCGAAGAGCTGGCCGCCGACATCGCGGAGGCTGAAGCCGAGGCCGGTCTGGATGACGGCCTCGGGCCCATCGACGCCCTGATCGCCGAGCGCGACCAGTGGAAGGACCGCGCCCTGCGCGCCGTCGCCGAGGCCGAGAACACGAAGAAACGGGCCGAGACCCAGTCCAACGACGCCCGCGCCTATGCCATCCAGCGCTTCGCCCGCGACCTTCTGGGCGTGGCCGACAATCTGGAACGCGCCCTGATGGCGGCCCCGAAGGACGCCGGTGCCGGCGAGGCCGGACTGGTCACCGGGCTGGAACTGACCCAGAAGTCGCTGCTCCAGGCCTTCGAGAGCAACAATCTCAAGCGCGTCGCCCCGGAGCCGGGCGAAGCCTTCGATCCGCACCTGCACCAGGCCATGATGGAGCAGGTCTCCGACAGCGTGCAGGGTGGACAGGTGATCCAGACCCTGCAGGCCGGCTACGCCCTGTTCGGCCGCACCGTGCGCCCGGCCATGGTCGTAGTCGCGGCCAAGGGCTCCGGCGCAGCGGCGGGCAATGCCGCCTATGCGGCGGCGGCGGCCACCGGCGGGAATTTCGACCAGAAGGCCTGACAGGAGGACAAGCCTCCCATCCCGGACACCGTCATCCTCGGGCCTGGCCCGAGGATCCGACCGTCCAGTGCGCCGTCAAGCGGCGGATGGGCGCGGTTGTCGGGCCGTCCCGAACATGCAGCCCGTCCCTCACCTCTGGTCCTCGGGTCAAGCCCGAGGATGACGGCGAGGTGTGGAATAGCCCGTCAGCTCTTCAGCCGCTCATTGAAGAACGCCAGCAGCCGGCTCCAGCCGTCCGCCGCATCCGCCGCGCGATAGCTGTCGCGATAGTCGGCGTGGAAGGCGTGCGGGCTGTCCGGATAGACGTGGATGTCGCTGGCGGTCTGGCCGGCGCGTTGCAGGGCCTCGCGCATGGCCTCGACGCTGGTCAGGGGGATGCCGCGGTCCTGACCGCCGTAGAGGCCCAGCACCGGGCATTTCAGATCGCCGGCCAGGTCAACGGGCCAGGGCTGGCCGGCGGCCAGCTGTTCCGGTGTGGCTGTGGCTGCAGGAGCAAGGCGGCCGTACCAGGCCACGCCCGCATCCAGCACGGCGAAACGGGCACAGGCCTGCCACACAACCTTGCCGCCCCAGCAGAAGCCGGTGATGCCGACCTTGTCGCCATTGGCCCAGAGCTGCTGGCTGATCCAGTCGAGGGTCGCCGAAACATCGCCCATGACCTGCTCATAGCCGGCGGCACCGACGATCTGCTGGATCCGCGACATGTCCGCCAGGCCGGCCGGGTCCTCGACCCGGCTGAAGAAGGCCGGGGCGACGGCGGCGAAGCCGGCCTTGGCCAGCCGCCGGCAGAGGTCACGGATGTATTCGTGGACGCCGAAGATCTCGGACGCGACCACCACCACCGGCCAGGGGCCGTCACCGGCCGGGCGCGCGACGAAAACCGGCAGGGCGAAACCGTCGGGAGCCTCAACGGTCACCTGCTCCTGGGTCAGGCCATCCCCGTCCGTGGTGATCGGGGCCGCCTGTCTGGCCAGGGCCGCCGGGGCATAGCCGGCAAAGGCCAGGCCGCCGACCATGCCGGTCGCCAGGGCGCGGCGGCTGAAGCGAAAATCATCGGGCTCGGGTCCTTCGGGACGGGTCAGGTTCGGCATCGAGCGGCTCCGGTCTTGCGAAGCGGGGAGACTGACCGCACGACCGGCCGCCGTCGAGTCACGATTGCCGTGAGGCTAATGCGCCCGGCGGAGCGTCAGATTGATCCGGCCGCCCCCCGGAACCAGGGTCGAGGAGCCGGCGATGACCCGGTCGATCCCGTGCCGCGCCAGTCGCGCCGGTCCGGTCAGGGCGCAGACATCGCCCGAGGCCAGCCGCACCGTCCGCGTCGGCCCGCCTTCGGCCGCGCCGATCCGGAACACCGCCGTATCCCCCAGGGAGACCGACAGCACGGGCACAAGGAGGTCCCGTTCGTCGCGGTCCTGATGCAGACCCATTCTGGCCTCGGCCCGGTACAGATTGACCAGACAGGCATCGGGCGGATCGGGCCGGCCGGTCAGATCGCTCCAGAGCGCCAGCAGCGCCCCGGGTATCGGCGGCCAGGGCGCGCCGGTCTCGGGATGGTTCGGCTGATAGCGGTAGCCGGCCCGGTCCGAGACCCAGCCCAGCGGGCCGAGGTTGGTCATCTCGACCGAGAAGGGCCGCCCGCCCGGCGTCACCGGCCGGTAGAGGGGGGCCTGTTCGACCGCGACCAGTACCTCCGCCAGCAGGGTCGCCTGGCCGGATGCGGAAAGGGCTCCCGGCCAGAACCGGAAGCCCTCCATGCCCGTATCGATCTCGTGCGCAGACGCCATGACCAAAGGTAGGGGATCCCACACGGCGCTCAAGCAGCGAGCCGCCGCGCGGCGAGCGTTAGCGCCGCAAAATCAGCGCGTATAGTAGTAGTCGGCGATCTGGCAGACATTGACGTTGAAGCGCGTCAGCACCTGGCCGTTGATGAACTCGGCCTTGAAATCGTACAGGCAGGCGCCCGAGCCGTCGTCGATGTTCATCATGATGCTGCTGCCGGCGGCGAGGGTGCCGCGGCCGAGCATGTCTTCCTCCCAGTCCGTGACGCGGGAGTCCGAAGCGTAGAAGCGCAGCATGGTCCAGCCGGTGTTGTTGTGGATGCGCACCCGACGGTTCAGGCCGTCGCGCGACTGGGCCGGTGCCGAGACAGCGGTCCTGTCGACGGCGACCACAGGCTCGGCCGCGGCGGCGGAAGCGGTTCCCAGGGCCGCGACGATCAAGGCGGCGCGGGCGATGGTCTTGAAGGTGTTCATCTTGGTCTCTCCCCAGCGGCCGGACCACAATCGGTTCGGCGATGGTGGCGTTATGTCAGCGGGGCTGGCGTGCCGCATCTGACGAGGCCTGACAGCTGAATCGCCCCCGGAAGGCGTTTGGGGCTTGCGGCCCGGGGGGCGTTTCCCATATCCGCGTCAACCGTCGTAAAGCCCCGGAAGTCGTGGGGCTTTGCGACCGAAAATGTACCAACCGACCAACGACCCTGACACCGGGGGCGGTCACGCGCGGCGCTTCGCTTTAAAAGGCCGCCGCATCGCCCGCTGAAATGGAGTGAAAGACCACCAATGGCCAAGATCATCGGCATCGACCTGGGCACCACCAACTCGTGCGTGGCCGTCATGGACGGCAAGTCCCCCAAGGTCATCGAAAACGCCGAGGGCAACCGCACCACGCCCTCCGTCATCGCCATCCAGGACGGCGGCGAGACCCTCGTGGGCCAGCCGGCGCGCCGCCAGGCCGTGACCAATCCGACCAACACCTTCTTCGCGATCAAGCGCCTGATCGGCCGCTCGTTCGATGATCCGGTGGTGGCCAAGGACAAGAAGATGGTCCCCTATGAGATCGTCAAGGGACCGACCGGCGACGCCTGGGTGCGCGCCAACGGCAAGGATTACTCGCCCCAGCAGATCTCGGCCTTCACCCTCGGCAAGATGAAGGAGGCCGCAGAGGCCTATCTCGGCGAGACGGTGACCCAGGCGGTCATCACCGTCCCGGCCTATTTCAACGACGCCCAGCGTCAGGCGACCAAGGACGCCGGCAAGATCGCCGGTCTGGAAGTCCTGCGCATCATCAACGAGCCGACCGCGGCGGCCCTGGCCTATGGCCTCGAGAAGAACGACGGCCAGAAGATCGCCGTCTATGACCTCGGCGGCGGCACCTTCGACGTCTCGATCCTCGAGATCGGCGACGGCGTGTTCGAGGTGAAGTCGACCAACGGCGACACCTTCCTCGGCGGCGAGGACTTCGACCTGCGTCTGGTCGATTATCTGGCCGACGAGTTCAAGAAGGAGCAGGGCGTCGACCTGCGCTCAGACAAACTGGCCCTCCAGCGCCTCAAGGAAGAGGCCGAAAAGGCCAAGAAGGAGCTCAGCTCCACGACCCAGTATGAGGTCAATCTGCCGTTCATCACCATGAACGCCTCGGGCCCGCTGCACCTGAACATCAAATTGTCACGCGCCAAGCTGGAGGCCCTCGTCGAGGACCTGGTCCAGCGCACCATCGAGCCCTGCGCCAAGGCCCTGAAGGACGCGGGCATGAAGGCCGGCGACATCGACGAAGTGGTGCTGGTCGGCGGCATGACCCGCATGCCGATGGTCCAGGAAGCGGTGAAGAAATTCTTCGGCAAGGAGCCGCACAAGGGCGTCAACCCGGATGAGGTTGTGGCCCTGGGTGCGGCCGTCCAGGCCGGCGTGCTGCAGGGTGACGTCAAGGACGTGCTGCTGCTGGACGTGACCCCGCTGACCCTGGGCATCGAGACCCTGGGCGGCGTCTTCACCCCGCTGATCGAACGCAACACCACCATCCCGACCAAGAAGAGCCAGACCTTCTCGACCGCCGACGACAACCAGTCGGCCGTGACGATCCGGGTCTTCCAGGGCGAGCGTCCGATGGCGTCGGACAACAAGGTGCTGGGCCAGTTCGACCTGATGGGCATTCCGCCGGCACCGCGCGGCATGCCGCAGATCGAGGTCGCCTTCGACATCGACGCCAACGGCATCGTCCACGTCACCGCCAAGGACAAGGCGACCAACAAGGAACAGTCGATCCGCATCCAGGCCAACGGCGGCCTGTCGGACGCGGACATCGACAAGATGGTCAAGGAAGCCGAGGCTAATGCTGCCGCCGACAAGGCCCGCAAGGACATGGTCGAGGCGGTCAATGCCGCCGACAGCCTGATCCACTCGACCGAGAAGGCCATGGCCGAACACGGCGACAAGGTTGGGGCCGACGAGAAGGCCGCGATCGAAACCGCACTGGCCGATCTGAAGACCGCCAAGGACGGCACGGACCCGGAAGATATCCGGGCGAAGACCAACACCCTGGTCCAGGCCTCGATGAAGCTGGGTGAGGCCATGTACGCCCAGGCCCAGAAGTCGGGCGAGGGCGACGACGCCACGGCTACCGCCGACGACGGCGTGGTCGATGCCGAGTTCGAGGAAGTCTCGGGCGACGACGACGAGAAGAAGAGCGCGTAAGCCGAAGCGGCCCGCAACAATCACGGCCCCGCCTGTCCCACGACGGGCGGGGCCGTTTCATGAAGCTTGCATCATTCGGCCGGGCCCCCATGTCAGCCTGGTCAGCCGTCCGGTCGCCGCCCGCCAAGAGGCGCGGACCATCGGCAAGGGTAAGAGGACGAACGCCGCATGGCGACGCGTGACTATTACGAGGTTCTCGAGGTCGAACGGACCATCGACACCGCCGGGCTGAAGGCGGCCTATCGCAAGCTGGCGATGCAGCACCACCCTGACCGTAACGGCGGGTGCGAAGACTCCATGGCCCGGTTCAAGGAGATTTCCGAGGCCTATTCGGTGCTCTCGGACGACCAGAAGCGCGCGGCCTATGACCGGTTCGGCCATGCCGGCGTCAATGGCGGCGGCGGCGGGTTCGGCGGCCAGGGCCAGGGCTTTACCGACGTCAACGACATCTTTTCCCAGGTCTTCGGCGACGCCTTCGGTGACGTCTTCGGTGGCCGCGCCGGCGGCGGCGCGCGCCAGCACGGTCCGCGCCGCGGCTCGGACCTGCGCTACGACCTCGAGATCACCCTCGAACAGGCCTACAAGGGGTCTGACGTCGAGATCGCCGTCCCCACTACTGCCGCCTGCGAGACCTGCGAAGGTTCGGGCGCCCGGAAGGGGGCCAAGGCCTCCACCTGTTCCACTTGCCAGGGGGCGGGCCGGGTGCGCTCGGCCAACGGCTTCTTCCAGGTCGAGCGGACCTGTCCCCATTGCGGCGGGGCCGGATCCCGTCTGGCCGCGGCGGATGCCTGTACCAGCTGCGCGGGTCACGGCCAGGTGCGCCGGAACCGCAAACTGCAGCTCAAGATCCCGGCCGGGGTCGACGACGGCTCGCGCATCCGCCTGTCGGGTGAGGGTGACGCGGGCACCCGCGGCGGCCCGCGCGGCGACCTGTATGTCTTCATCTCGGTCACGCCCCACGAACTGTTCGAACGCGACAACCTCGACCTGCTGGTGACCGTGCCCGTAGCCATGACCACGGCGGCCCTCGGCGGCGAGATCGACGCCCCCTGCCTGACGTCGGAGGCCTGCGACGGCCGCTGCAAGGCCCCGGTCAGCGTTCCAGCCGGATCCCAGACCGGCAAGACCGTGCGGATCAAGGGCAAGGGCATGCCCCATCTGAACGGTCGCCAGCGCGGCGACCTGGTGGTCGAACTGTTCGTCGAGACACCCACCGAACTGACCGCCCATCAGAAGGCTCTGCTGCAGGAACTGGCCGCCTCGCTCGGCGAGAGCCAGACACCGCGCAACTCCTCCTTTGCCGGCAAGGCCAAGCGGTTCTGGGCCGACATCCTCGGCTCGGAAGCGGCACAGTAGCCGGCGGAGGCGTGACGGCGCCCGCGAATGCCGTCACTATTGCCGTGAACTGACAGGGGTCCGAGTTGAGCGCCATCTTCCACGCCGGCATTTCCGGCGCCCGCGGTCGGATGGGCCGCGCCGTCTCAACGGTTCTCGACGCCCGCGAGGACGTCGTCGTGGCCGCCCGCTTCGATCGCGGCGAGTCCCCCGACCTGTCGCTGTGCGACGTGATCATCGACTTCTCGACCCCCGACGCCTCGGTGGAACTGGCGGCAAACTGCGCCGCCCGGGGCGGCCCGGCCCTGGTGATCGGCTCGACCGGCCTGACGCCTGAGCAGGAGGCCGACATCCATGCGGCAGCCGAGAAGATCGCCATCGTCCGCAGTGGCAATTTCTCGCTGGGCGTCAACATATTGATCGGGCTGGTCGAACACGCCGCCCAACGGCTCGATGCGGCTGACTGGGACATCGAGGTGCTGGAGACCCACCACCGCCGCAAGGCCGACGCACCGTCCGGCACGGCCCTGATGCTGGCCGAGGCCGCCGCCAACGGCCGGGACGTCGACCTGGCCGACGTCCGCTCCGCGCCCTACGACGGCATCACCGGGGTGCGGGAAACCGGCAAGATCGGCTTCGCCTCCCTGCGCGCGGGCGGGGTCATCGGCGAGCATACGGTGCTGTTCGCCTCGGAAGATGAGACCCTGACCCTCAGCCACTCGGCCATCGACCGGTCGCTGTTCGCCAAGGGTGCCGTCGCCGCAGCCGCCTGGGTCCGCAGCCGTAAACCGGGCCTCTATGACATGCAGGACGTGCTGGGCTTCCGGCAGGCCTGACGGAGGATCGGGTGCCCTAGCGCCCCGTCGAGCCGAAGCCGCCTGCGCCGCGCGCGGTTTCGTCCAGGGCGGCGACCTCTACCAGGGCCGCCTGCGCATGGCGCGCGATGACCATCTGGGCGATGCGTTCGCCGCGGCGGATCACGAACGGGTCCTGTCCATGATTGATCAGGATGACGCCGACCTCGCCGCGATAGTCGCTGTCGATGGTGCCCGGCGAGTTGAGGCAGGTCAGGCCATGCTTCAGGGCCAGGCCCGAACGGGGCCGCACCTGGGCTTCATGGCCGGGCTCCAGGGCGATCTTCAGCCCCGTGGGGACCAGGGCGCGGGCCCCCGGCTCCAGCGTCACAGGCGCGTCTTCCGGCACCGCGGCGCGCAGGTCCATCCCGGCCGAGCCGCCGGTCTCATAGGCCGGCAGGGGCAGGCCTTCGGCATGGGGCAGACGTTCGACGCGGACGGTGGTCATGCGGGCGCGGCTTTCAGGCTTTGAAATGATCGGCGATGCGGGCGGCGAGCTTTCTCGCCACCTCGGCCTTGGACTGGCGCGGCCAGGTCTCGGCCGTTCCGCCCTTGGTAAACAGGGTGACCGTATTGCCGTCGGCGCCGAAGACGTCGTCGGACACGTCATTGCCGACGATCCAGTCGCAGCCCTTGCGCGACAGCTTTGAGCGGGCATTGGCCTCGAGATCCGTGGTCTCGGCGGCGAAGCCGACCACCAGCTTCGGCCGCTTCTTGCCGGGGGCAGAGACGCCGGCAAGGATGTCCGGGTTTTCGATCAGGGACAGCAGGGGCGGGCCGCCGGGGGCCTTCTTGATCTTGCCCGAGGCGACGCCGTCGACGCGCCAGTCGGCGACCGCCGCGCTCATCACCGCAATATCGGCCGGAAGCGCTGCCGCCACCGCGGCCTGCATCTCGCGCGCGGTCTCGACCGGGATACGCTCGACACCGACCGGGCAGGCCAAGGCCACAGGCCCCGAGACCAGTGTCACCCGGGCACCGAGCCGGGCCAGGGCCTCGGCGATGGCATAGCCCTGTTTGCCGCTGGAGCGATTGGTCAGGCCGCGCACCGGGTCGATCGGCTCGAAGGTCGGACCGGCGGTGACCACGGCCCGACGCCCGGCCAGCGGACGTCCGTCCGGCCCGGCCAGCAGGCCCTCGATGGCCGTCAGGATCGCTGCCGGCTCGGCCATACGGCCGGGGCCGAACTCGCCGCAGGCCATTTCGCCCTCGTCCGGCCCGACCACGGCGACCCCATGGAAGCCGTCGAAGGTCTTCAGTCGCGTCATATTGGCCTGCACCGCCGGATGCAGCCACATCCGCACATTCATGGCGGGGGCCAGCAACACCCGTTTGTCGGTGGCCAGCAGGGTGGTCGAGGCCAGGTCGTCAGCCAGACCGTTGGCCGCCTTGGCGATCAGCCCCGCCGTCGCCGGTGCCACGACCACCAGATCGGCCCAGCGCGACAGCTCGATATGTCCCATGGCCGTCTCGTCCTCGGGCAGGAACAGCTTCTGGCGAACCGGGTGGCCGGTCAGGGCGGCCAGGGACATCGGCGTCACAAACTCGGCACCGGCCGCGGTCAGGACACTCATCACCTCGGCCCCGGCCTTCCTGAGAAGGCGCACCAGTTCCAGCGCCTTGTAGGCGGCAATGCCGCCGCCGACGA
This sequence comes from Caulobacteraceae bacterium, assembly GCA_019746095.1. Classification (GTDB taxonomy): domain Bacteria; phylum Pseudomonadota; class Alphaproteobacteria; order Caulobacterales; family Caulobacteraceae; genus Brevundimonas. The sequence continues at coordinate 85,611 of JAIESL010000022.1, read as the reverse complement.
TCAGCAGAATCTTGCGTCCGGACAGCGAGGCTGGGGTCATGGCGCTGATCTAGCGATGCGGCCGCGCGGCGTCGAGGGGAACCGGTTCTGAAAGGAACATTGCAGGAACATATGACCTGTGGTTACTATGCAGCTGGCGGATTTCAACCATGGGAGGGATTCATGATCGCCAACAAGGGTTCGGTATGGCTGGCGGCGGCGCTGCTGGGGCTGGCGGGTTGCGGCAACGGCGGCTCCGCCGTCGAGACACGCGAGCGAGCGGAAGCGGGGACGGAGGCGGCCCTGACCGCCGGAACCGCTGCCCCAGCGGCGGCCGGTGACACGGCTCCCGGTCAGGCCCGCCCGGCACTGACGGCCAACCGGCAGGAGACGGTGGATGCCAAGATCACCCGGTTGTTCGAGCGCAACGGGGCTGATTTCGGGGCGGCGACGGCGCAGGACTATCTGGCCAAGGTCGACGCCTTTACGAGACGGCCGCCAGCCGGGACGGAGCGGGTCGAGCGTCCCAACGGGGACGTACTGCTTTACCAGGCCTCGACCAACACCTTTGCCGTGCTGTCACGGGACGGTGTCCCCAAGACCATGTTCAAGCCGCGCGACGGGGCCGCCTACTGGGCCGAGCAGAAGGCTGCCGCGCCGGACTTCGGTCGGCGGCGGGCAGACGCATCCTCGCAATAGGGGGTCCGGCACCCGGCGCCGGGGCGGGCGGGGTCGTCAGACCTCGTCCGTCTCCTTGCGATCGGCCATGTCGCGGATCAGTTCCAGAGCCAGCTTCTGCTGGCGCGTAGACAGCTGAGGGGCCAGACGCCCGATTTCGATGGTGTAGCGGGTCGCGGGAAAATCATGCTCGAAAGCGGTGCCGCCCTCGGCCAAGCCCGCGATCTGGGCCCCGGTCAGGCCCTCGAAGAAATAGCCGATGTCGACCTTGAAGAAGCGGGCGATGTCCCAGAGTTTGGAAGCCGAGATGCGGTTGGCACCCTTCTCGTATTTCTGGATCTGCTGAAAGGTGAGGCCCAGTGCACGGCCCAGGTCGCTCTGGTTATACCCGAGCGCCAGACGTTTTTCGCACACGCGCCGGCCCACATGCCGGTCCACGGGATGAGGACCATCCTCGCCCTTGCCTCTCGCCATCGTCCAAATGTCCTTCGGTTTCCTTACCGAAAAGCTGAATGCGCTCGAGATTCGCCTGTGTCATCAAAAATTGCAAAAGCGGCCCCGCCCCGCTTAGCTTCGGTTGCGCAGCCGCTTTTTTCTCACCATTTAGGCGAGAACGCTGGCCTTTCCGGGCCAGTTCACGCTGTGACCGGAGCCGGCCTCAGGCGAGTCACGAACCGGACCCAGGGCATCCCGACAGCCAGGCCGGCGATGACGGCCAGCCAGAACAGGAGATCACCGAGCCGTCCATACAGGGTCACCGCGGCCGGTCGGGGCAGGCGGGCGTCGATGACGCCGCTCTCGCCCGGCTCCAGCCGCTGGTCATCTGTCACCCTGCCCCAGGGATCGATCATGGCCGAGACCCCGGTCGGGGTAGATCGCACGATGGGCAGGCCCGTCTCGATGGCCCGGTAGCTGGCCAGATTCAGATGCTGAAGCGGGCCGGAACTGCGGCCGAACCAGGCGTCGTTGGAAATGTTGACGATCCACTCGGGGCGGTCAGCACCCCCCGGCGTAAAGCCCGGATACAGGCTCTCGTAACAGATCAGCGGCTGGGCGCGGGGCGCACCGGGGATGTCGATCGGGGCGGGGCGCGGCCCGGGGCTGAAATCGGTCGGCATATGGGTCAGGCTGCGCGCGCCCAGGGCTCCCAGCAGGCCGGCCGCCGGAAGAAACTCGCCGAACGGCACCAGCCGGTATTTGTCATAGACACCGGTGATCCGGAGCCCGTCCCCGCCCTGGTCGGTCAGGACGAACAGGCTGTTGAAATAGCGTGCTCCATCGGGGGCCGTCGGATCGGGCAGGCCGCGCCCGAGGCCCATGATCAGGCTCTGGCCGGGCTGCACGGCCCGGGCGATGGCCACGGCCTCCGGAGCGTCAGCGGCGAACACCCGATTGGCCGAGGCCGGCAGGGCCCCTTCGGGCCAGATGATCAGATCCGGAGTCACCGTGCCCGGCCGGGCGGTCAGATTGACGTAGCGGTCGACGATGCCCCGATAGGCCTCGGGGGTCCATTTCGACTCCTGGTCCACATCCGCCTGGACGATGCGCACCACCGTCCCGGTCAGTTCCAGTCGGGCCTGGGACAGCCGCAGGGTGCCTCCGACCAGCAGGGCGACGAGCACCAGTCCGCCGAGGGCGGCCGCGCCGATGCGGGCCTTGCGGGGCCCCGCGCCCAGCAGGGGACCGAAGGCCGCGGCCGCGGCCACGGTCACGAAGCTGAGGCCGTAGACGCCGGCGACCGCGGCAAATTGGGAGGCGGCCGAGCCCGCCTTCCAGCTGGCCCCGGCCGGGTTCCAGGGAAAGCCCGTCAGGACATGACCGCGCAGCCATTCCAAGAGGCAGAACAGGGCGGCGAAGAACAACACCCGTTTGACGCCGTCGGGCAGGAACCGGCGATACAGGGCCGTCGCCGAGCCCCAGAACAGGCCCAGGCCGATCGGCAGCAGTGAGGCCGCAAACGGGGCCATCCAGGCCTGGGCCGGATTGACCAGGAAGGCCTCGGCCACCCACCAGCAGCTGATGAAGAAATAGGCGAAGCCGGCCAGCCAGCCCATCCAGAAGGCCCCGCGGGTCGAGGTCGCGCGCTCGGCGAGGAACATCAGCAGGGCATAGCCGAGCAGGCCTGGCAGGACGCCGAACGGCGGATGGGCCAGGGCCGTCGCCGCACCCGCCGCCAGCGCCAGGCCGATCCTGCCGAAGCGCAGGATCAGCCGCGCGCGCGGGCCGTCATCGTCAAGCGTCGCCGTGAGAAGGTTCATGGGGCCTGTATGGGTCCGCGACGCCAAGGCTGGCAAGAAGGGTTCGTTCCTCGGCCTCCATGGCCTCGGCCTCGGCCTCGTCGACATGGTCGCGGCCCAGCAGGTGAAGCACGCCGTGGATCGTCAAATGCGTCAGGTGATCGGCCAGGGTCTTGCCCTGTGCCACCGCCTCGGCGGCACAGACCCCATGGGCCAGCATCAGGTCGCCCAGATGCGGCGCGGCGCTTTCCGCCGCCGGAAACGACAGGACATTGGTCGGCTGGTCCCGGTCGCGGAAGCGGGCGTTGATCTCCCGCACGGCGGCGTCATCCGTCAGCAGCACGACGACATCGCCTGCGACCGTCCCGAGGGCGGTGGCGGCGGCCCGTTCGAGCCGGGGCGGCGCATCCGGGAGGGCCGCGGTACAGGCCGGGTCCGCGACCTCGACCTCGATCACAGGTCCGGGTCCTCGAGATCGGCCGGCGGGCGTCGGCTGGCCGCGTCGGCGTCATAGGCGCGCACAATCCGCTCGACCATGGCGTGGCGGACCACGTCCTGGGCCTCGAACCGCTGGACCCCGACACCCTTGACGTCCTCGAGGATGCGCAGGGCGTGCTTCAGGCCGGAATCCCGCGGATTCAGCAGATCGACCTGGGACGGATCGCCGGTGACCACCATCCGGGCCCCCTCACCCAGCCGGGTCAGGACCATCTTCATCTGCAGGCGCGAGGTGTTCTGGGCCTCGTCGACGATGATGTAGGCGTGGGCCAGGGTGCGGCCCCGCATGAAGGCGATCGGCGCAGCCTCGATCTCGCCCTTGTCGCGCCGGCGGCGGACATCGTCGGGGCCGAGAATGTCGTTCAACGCCTCCCAGATGGGGGCCAGATAGGGATCGACCTTTTCATTCAGGTCGCCCGGCAGGAAGCCCAGCTTCTCGCCCGCCTCGACCGCCGGCCGGGTGATGACCAGCCGGTCCACCTGTCCCCGGCGCAGCAGGGAGGCCCCATAGGCGGCCGCGAGGAAGGTCTTGCCCGTGCCGGCCGGACCGACGCCGAAGGTCAGTTCCCGACTGGCGAGCAGGGACAGATAGTTGGCCTGGGCGGCCGTCTTGGGCGCAATGGCCCCGCGCCGTCCGACCGGAAGGGCGATGGCGTCAGGGGCCACACTCCCCTGCCCTGCCCTCGGCTGGGCCATGGCCGCCCCGAGCGCCGTGCGCACATCGGCCTCGGTGATCTCGGCCCCGGCATCGGCTCGGTCGGCCAGGGTCTCGATGACCCGTTTGGCCTGGGCGCGGTCCCGGGCCGAGCCATTGATCGAAACACCACCGCCGGGGGTCTCGACCAGAACCTTGAACCGGTCCTCGATCAGGGCGAGGTGGCGGCTGCCGGGGCCGATGACGGCCCGCAGGGCGAGGTCGCCGAGGGCCAGAAACTCACTCTCACGCGCCATGAAGACTCTCTTGCGCCCCAACAGCCGTCGGATGAGGCGTCGCCGCTGACGACAGACCGGCTCCGGTCAGGCGGCCTTTGAGGGAGTTCTGCTGTCCGGATTCGATCTCGACCGGGACGATCTGCCCGATCAGTTGATCCGCGTCCGCCACATGAACGGACTGCAGCCAGGGCGAGCGGCCGATGGCCTGGCCGGGCCGCCGACCCGGCTTCTCGAACAGCACATCCATGGTCCGGCCGGCCATGGCCGTATTGAAGGCTGTCTGCTGTTCCCACAGCAGGGCCTGCAGGGCGTGCAGCCGCTCGCGGGCGACTTCGGCCGGCACCTGGGCCGCCATCCCGGCCGCCGGGGTACCGGGGCGCGGCGAATACATGAAGGAGAAGGCCGAGGCGTAGCGAACGCGCCGGACCAGATCCAGCGTCTGCTCGAAATCGGCGTCTGTCTCGCCGGGGAAGCCGACGATGAAATCCCCCGAAAGGGCCATGTCCGGCCGTGCCGACCGGACCCGGTCGATCAGCTCGAAATATTTCGCCCGTCCATGTTTGCGGTTCATCGCCCGCAGGATCCGGTCCGACCCGGACTGCACCGGCAGGTGCAGCCAGGGCATCAGGGCCTCCAGCTCGCCATGGGCGACGATCAGGTCGTCGCTCATGTCATTGGGGTGACTGGTGGTGTAGCGGATCCGGTCGATGCCGGGGATGTCGGCCAAGGCATGGGCCAGCCGGGCCAGGGTCGAGGGTGCGCCGTCCGGCCCCTCCCCGTCATAGGCATTGACGTTCTGGCCCAGCAGGGTGACCTCACGGACGCCCCTGGCCGCCAGTTCCCGCGCCTCGGCCAGCACAGCCGCCACGGGCCGCGACCACTCAGCCCCGCGCGTATAGGGCACGACACAGAAGGTGCAGAATTTGTCGCAACCCTCCTGGACGGTCAGGAAGGCGGTCGGGCCGTCGACGCCGCGCGCCTGCGGCAGGGCGTCGAATTTGTCGACCGGGGCGAAGTCGGCACCGATCCGCTCGCCGCGCGCCCTCGCCGTGCGCGTCAGCAGTTCCGGCAGCTGGTGATAGGCCTGGGGCCCGACGACCAGATCGACCGCCGGTTGGCGGCGCATGATCTCCTCGCCCTCGGCCTGGGCGACGCAGCCGGCCACGGCGATGGTCATGGCCCCCTGCCCGGCCGCCGACCGCTCATCCTTCATCACCCGCAGCTTGCCGAGTTCGGAATAGACCTTCTCGGCCGCCTTCTCGCGGATATGGCAGGTGTTGAGGATGACGAAATCCGCCCCCTCGGCCGTATCCGTCGTGGCATAGCCCAGCGGGCGCAGCACATCGGCCATGCGCTCGCTGTCATAGACATTCATCTGGCAGCCGTAGGTCTTGATGAACAGGCGCTTCGGCGCGGCCTGTCCGTCCTGCGGCGGGGCGGGGGTTTCAGTCATTGGGCTGGCTGGATAGCGCAGAGCGGGGCTGCGCGCCACATCCGCGCCGGGGCTCAGATATCCAGCTTGTCCGGATCGACCCGATGCGCATTGCGGGTGAAGATCAGGCCTTCGCGCGTGGACGGCTCCGCCCCCGCGATCGCCTTGCCGTAGAGTTCCAGCTTGTGGCCGACCAGTTCGAACCCGAGCCGTTCGGCGATCTCGGTCTTGAGCCGCTCGATCTCGGCGTCGAAGAATTCGATCACCTCGCCGGTGCGGGTGTCGATCAGGTGGTCGTGGTGGTCGTCGCCGGCCTCTTCATAGCGGCTGCGGCCGTCTCCGAAATCGTGCTTTTCGACGACCCCGGCCTCCTCGAACAGGCGGACGGTGCGATAGACGGTGGCGATCGAGATATGGGGGTCGATGGCCGAGGCGCGGCGGTACAGCTCCTCGACGTCCGGATGGTCGTCGGCGCTGGAAAGGACACGGGCGATGACCCGCCGCTGCTCGGTCATGCGCATGCCGCGGTCGGCGCAAAGTTTTTCGATCCGGTCCATGGTCGGCAGAATAGGCGGGCGAGCGGCGCTAGGGAAGCGTCACCGGCAAGGTTAGCGCCATAATCAGCGCGTCGCGCCGGCTGCCGTCCGGACGGGCATAATAGGCCGGCCGCCGACCGGCCTCGGCGAAGCCTGTGCGGTCATAGAGGCCGCGGGCGGCGGTATTGTCGTCCGCGACCTCGAGGAACAGCCGGGTCGCGCCAAGATCCGCCGCTGTGCTGACGGCCAGATGGACCAGCCGCGCCCCGAGACCCCGCCGCCGGGCTGCCGGATGGACGGCCAGGGTCAGGATCTCCGCCTCGTCGGCCACCAGGCGGATCAGGATGAACCCCTCGGCCTGTTCGAAGACGAGCACGCCCGGCTGGTTCAGCAGGGCCTCGAAGGCCGGGGCGTCCCAGGGAGCGGGAAAGGCCGCGGCATGGAGCGCGGCCATGCGGGAGGCGGTGGCCACGACGCTCACGGCGTGCGCACCGGACCGCGGGCCTGTCCCGGCAGGCGGGTGGGCGGGGTGGCGTCGGGCGCTCTGAGATAGAGCGGCCGGGCCGGGGCGAGGGCCGGATCGGCCGCCGCCGCCAGTCGGGCCAGAGCCTCCGCCGTCGGGCCGTCCAGAACCCGAAGATCAGCTCCGGCCCCGGGAAAGAGGGCCGCGCCGGACCCGACCAGCACGGTCCCGGACCCCAGGCCCGCGATCCGCGCCGAGGCCGCGTCGATCATCAGGGCCTCAGGCTCGCCCTGCGGGCCGTCCTCGCCCCAGAACCGGGCATAGACCTGGCCGCGTCGGGCATCGATCAGGGCCGCGACCCGCGAGGCCCCGGGCACGGAAGCGGCCAGGGCGTCGAGGGCCGAGATGCCGACCACCGGCCGGTTCAGGGCCGCCGCCAGGCCCTGGGCGAAGGCGAGGCCGACGCGTAGCCCTGTGAAGGAGCCCGGACCGACCGTGACGCCGATCCGGTCAAGGTCCGTGAAAGCTACACCTGCCTCTGTCGCCGCATCGCGGGCGAAGCCGGCAAGGCGTTCGGAGTGGCCCTTGACCATGGGTTCGGAACGCAGGCCGAGCCGGTGGACAGCCGCGCCATCGACCGAGAAGACCCCGACGGTGCACAGGCCCAGGGCCGTGTCGACGACCATCAGCTTCATGGCCGCGCTCCTGTGTTGGTGGTCAGCCGTCCCGCGCCAGCGCCCGGACGATGCGCGCCACGGCCCGACGGGTCTCGCGGCTCTCGATCAGGGGAAAATCCGCAGCGACAGCCCGCCCGTCGGCCGTGGCGGTCATGAAGCGCAGCCCCTCCCAACCGCTGTCGGCGGCCCCCTGCGCGGTCTCGACCGGCGGAAAGAAGGTATCGACCGAGGTCCCCAGCACCGTCGCGGCGCGATGCAGGCGAGAGGCCGAGATACGGTTCTGCCCGGTCTCGTATTTCTGCACCTGCTGGAAACTGATCCCCAGCTGCTGGGCGAGGGCGCTCTGCGACAGGCCGAGCGCGGACCGCCGGAGCCCGATCCGCGCGCCTACATAGGCGTCGACTTCGTCCCTTCCGCCGATCCTCGCCATGGCCGTCCGTCTCCTCCGGGTCGAGGAGGAACTGTTTCATGGAAACAAAAACGTTGCAATGATTTCGTTTCATTCAGGACTCCAGCCGCGCGACTACGGCGGAAACGGCGCGGGTTGCGACCCGGACGAGCCGCTCGCGCACCTCGAGACCGCCGGGACCACCCCGCACGGTCAGGGTCTCCGCATCGGCCCCTTCATAGACCCGGACCCGCAGCTCGCCATCCGCCATCTCGATCACACAGCCCTGGTCGCGCCGCGGCCAGCGGCCCGGCTCATAGGCCACCACCACGCCCGAAACGGCCCAGGGCGCGAGATCGTCATTGGACAGTTGCAGCCGCCGGGTCACGGCGGGGGCGTGGATGAAGGCCCGGCCTTCACTGGCCAGACCCGGCAAGGAAGGGCCGGGGACGGGCCCGGGGTCCAGGATTGCCTGTCTCGACATCAGCTCTTCCGGCGTCGCCCCCAGGGCGGCCGTCAGCCGGCGCTGGACATCCGGGCGGTACAGGCCGGAGCGTTTGCCGGTTTCATACAGGCCCCAGCCCTGGCTGGTCATGCCCGCCTTCCGGCCGGCCTCGGCCTGGCTCAGGGCGCGCTCGCGCCGCAGGGCGGCGAGGGCCTCGCCGAGACGCCGGGCGTCGCTGTCACTCTGGAACCGGGGCATATGAGGATGATGGCACCGGCCGCGCGCGGACGCGAGGACGAATTCGTTTCAGTCTGTCCGGCGAAGTCGCCCGCCGGGATGACGGCTTCTCGGCCAGGCACCCAGGGCTTCAGAGCACCTGTTCGACGCTGGTCACTTCAGGAATGTAGTGTTTCATCATCTGCTCGACCCCCGACTTGAGGGTGGCGGAGGAGGAGGGGCAGCCGGCGCAGGCCCCGCGCATTCGCAGGGTCAGGACGCCGGTCGCCTCGTCAAAGGCGTCGAACAGGATGTCGCCGCCGTCCTGGGCCACGGCCGGACGGACCCGGCTGTCCAGCAGTTGCTTGATCTCGGCCACGATTTCCGAGTCCTCGCCGGCGTCTTCCGCCCAGGAGGCCCCGTCGCGCATCAGCGGTGCGCCCGAGACGAAATGATCCATGATTCCGGCCAGGATGGGGGCCTTCATCTGCGCCCAGTCCAGACCGTCGGCCCGTCTCGTCACCGAGACATAGTCCGAGCCGAAGAAGACGCCGGCCACGCTCTCCAGCCGGAACAGGGCTTCGGCCAGGGGCGAGGCTGCGGCCTCCCCGGCATTGAGGAATTCCCGCGGCTCGCCCGAGACCTCACGGCCGGGCAGGAATTTCAGGACATTGGGATTGGGGGTGGGTTCGGTCTGGATGAACATGGGCGGTAAGTGCGCTACCGAAGGGCCGGGTTCAAGACCTCAGGCCAGATCCTCGATATCCGTCTCGGTCAGCTCGCCCGGGACGATGGTGACGGGCAGTTTGCGCCCGGTGAAGGCGGCCCCCTGTTTGACCACCGCAGAAACCAGAGGGCCCGGTCCGCGCCCGCCGCTGCCGGCGGCCAGGACCAGAATCTTGATCTCCGGGTCCTCGCCGACGACCTTGCGGATGGCGTCCTGCGGCTCGCCGCGCTCGATCAGCAGCAAGGGGGTGGCCCCCGACCGTTCCGCGGCCTCCGCCGCCCATCTGTTCAGCAGGGCCTCGGCCTCGACCCGGGTCTGGCGCTCGATCTCCTCGCGGACCCCGGCCCAGTGGGCGTCCGAGGCCGCCGCGGGGATGACGTGCAACAGGGCAACACGACCCCCGGTCGATCTGGCCCGGCGCGAGGCATAGCGCAGCGCCGTCCCGAACTCCGGACTGTCGTCGACCACCACCAGAAATTTGCGCGGCATCAGCCTCTCCCTCAGCCCGGCACGCTAGCAGACCCCGGCCGCCGGCGCGAAACGCGGGTTGCATCGGGCCGAAACGGCGCAGCCTTTTGACCGCAACCCAACAGGCGTGCCCGCCTCAACCGGCTGTCGAGGCGATCTCCCGGATGACGCTGTTGGCGATGGTCAGCTTGGCGAAGGTCCAGCCCGTTCCGGAGGCCAGAATCTCATCCACCGAGGTGCGCAGGCCTTCCACGATCGGCAGCCGCGGCCCGACCCAGGCGTCGACCGCGGCCTCGGCCGCCGCCTCGCCCGCGCCGGCGGCCACCTTCGAGACCTGGGCCACAGCCCGGGTCAGGGTCATCTGTTCGACCATGAGGTCCTCGATCAGACGCCGTACCGCCAGCCGGTCGAAATGGTCGGCCGAGGGTACGGAGCCCGCACCCGCGCGCAGCCGGTCGAAATCAAAGGCCGCGCCGACCTGGTGATACAGGGTGGCCATGGCCGGCTCCGGCCAGCCCGCGTGACGGGCCAGATCGCCGATGTCGGCGGTCGCCACCAGGGGCCGCAAGAGGGCGACATTGCGGGCCATGGCATCGGGCGCGCCCAGGCCGACAAAGGTCTGGACCCGGCCCTCGAGACGGCTCTGTTCGAACCGCGAGAGCACCGAGCCACCGACCGCACGAAGGGCGTCCGCCGCCGGCTGATAGGCCGCAATCAGGGCCTCGACGGTGGCGCCGGGGCGGACGGCGCGACGGGCCAGCCAGAAGGTCTGGCGGCGCAGCACCATGGAGATCTCCTGGTACAGGGCCGCCTGGGCCTCGGCCGGGATCTTCAGGTCTAGCGCGGAAACCTCATCCCACGCCTGGTCGAGGCGGAAGATCTGGCGCGCCGCCTCAAAGGCCAGGACCATGGCGGCCGTGTCGCACCGGGCCGCCTGGCGCAGGCGCTCGGGGAAGGTCGGACCGCACATGTTGACGATTTCGTTCGACAGGATCGTCGAGATGATCTCGCGGCGCAGGCGGTGGCCCTGCATCTCGGCCTCGAATTTCGCCAGCGGGGCCGGGAAATAGCGCATCAGGGTCTTCTTGAAGAAGGCGTCGTCCGGCGCGGCCGAGGCGACGATGTCGTCGAACAGCTCCAGCTTGGCATAGGCGGTCAGGACCGCCAGTTCCGGCCGGGTCAAGGCCACCCGGGCCGCCATGCGTTCGGCGATCTGCGCGTCGTCCGGCAGGCCCTCGACCTTCCGGTCCAGCTTGCCCTTGGCCCCCAGCCACAACATGAACTGCTGCTGGGAATCGAGGGCGTCCGCCCCGTCATCCTGCTGCAGGGACACCGCCAGGGTCTGGTCGTAGTTGTGCACCAGCACCTTGAGCCCGACCTCATCGGTCATCGAGGCCAGAAGGGCGTTGCGATCCGCGGCCTTGAGGGCCCCCGAGGCGATGGCGGCCCCGGTCAGGATCTTGATGTTGACCTCGTGGTCGGAGCTGTCGACGCCGGCCGAATTGTCGATGGCGTCGGTGTTGATCCGGCCCCCGTTCAGGGCGAAGGCGATCCGTCCGGCCTGGGTCAGGCCGAGGTTGGCGCCCTCGGCGATGACCCTGGCCCGCACCTCGGCACCGTCGATGCGGATGGCGTCATTGGCCTTGTCGCCGACCTGGGCATCGGTCTCGTTCGGGGCCTTCACATAGGTGCCGATGCCGCCGAAATAGAGCAGTTCGGCCGGGGCCTTGAGGATGGCCTTCATCAGGGCGGCCGGATCGAGGACGTCCTCCTGGATGTCGAGCGCAGCCTTGATCTCGGGGCTCAGTTCGATCGACTTGGCCGAACGGGAGAAGATGCCGCCGCCCTTTGAAATCTTCGCGGTGTCGTAGTCCTGCCAGGACGAGCGCGGCAGTTTGAACATCCGGTCACGCTCGATCCAGCTGGTGGCCGGGTCCGGGTTCGGATCGATGAAGATGTCGCGGTGGTCGAAGGCGGCGACCAGTTTGATGGCCTTCGACAGCAGCATACCGTTGCCGAAGACGTCGCCCGACATGTCGCCGACGCCGACCACGGTGAAGGGTTCGGTCTGGATGTCCTTGCCCATCTCGCGGAAGTGGCGCTTGACCGCCTCCCAGGCCCCGCGGGCGGTGATGCCCATGACCTTGTGGTCGTAGCCGACCGATCCCCCCGAGGCGAAGGCATCATCCAGCCAGAAGCCGTAGTCGGCGGAGACCCCGTTGGCGATGTCCGAGAAGGTCGCCGTGCCCTTGTCGGCGGCGACGACCAGATAGGGGTCGTCCCCTTCGAAGCGGACCACGCCCTGCGGATGGGTGACGGCACCGGCGCTGTCGATGTTGTCGGTAATGTCGAGCAGACCCGAGAGGAAGGTCTTGTAGGCGCGGATGGCCTCGGCCTGCTGGGCGTCGCGGTCGCCCCCGGCGCGGACGACCGCGGCCAGGTTCTTCGGGAAGAAGCCGCCCTTGGAGCCGACCGGCACGATGACCGCATTCTTGACCTGCTGCGCCTTCACCAGCCCCAGCACCTCGGTGCGGAAGTCATCACGACGGTCAGACCAGCGCAGGCCGCCGCGCGCCACCGGGCCGAAGCGCAGGTGGACGCCCTCGATGTGGGGGGCGCAGACGAAGATTTCACGGAACGGCTTGGGCAGGGGAAGATCGGCCAGTTCACGCGAGGCGATCTTGATCGAGATATGCGGCTTGGGCGCTCCGTCCGGGCCGGCCTGGTAGTAGTTGGTCCGCTTGATCGCCTGGACCAGCAGCACCATCCGGCGCAGGGCGCGGTCGTGCTCCAGACTCTTCACATCCTGCAGCAGGGCATTGATCTGTTCGACCAGTCGGGTGACCCCAGCCTCGCGGCTGGCGGCGTCGCCGCCCTGGGCCGGGTCGAATTTCGCGGCGAACAGGGCCAACAGGCCCCGGGCTACGGCGGGATAGTCGCGCAGCGCCTCTTCCTGCACCGCCTGGCTGGGATCGAGCCCCGTCTGCTGGCGATAGCGGGCCAAGGTCCGAACCAGGGCCGCCTCGCGCCAGTCCACGCCCAGTTCCAGCACCAGGCGGTTGAAGCCGTCACTCTCGGTGCGACCGGTCCAGACGGCCGCAAAGGCCTGTTCGAATGGACCCTTCACATCGGCAAACTGAAGGTCGCCGCCGCGCGGATCCTCCATGAGGAACTCATGGACATGGATTTCCGCCTCGTCGGCGGGTTGCAGGGCATGGCCCCACTCTTCCAGCGTCTTCAGCCCCATGTCGGCCAGGATCGGCAGCACATCCGACAGCGGCACCGCCGCGCCCCGGCGGTAGAGTTTGAAGCGCAGGTTCAGCGGCCCGTCGCCCTCCTTGCGGAAGGCGCGAACCGCGACCGGCTCTCCACCGTCGTTCTGTCCGGTTTCGTTCAGGGCATCAATGGCCTGAAGATCCATGACCGCCTCGGTGGCGTCATAGCGATCGCGATAGCCGGCACCGAAGGCCTCGGCCCAGCGCGCACTCAGAGGCCCGACGGCGACATCGTCCACCTTGGCATCGCGCAGGGCACTCTCGAACCGGTCGATCCAGCTGCGGCCAGCCTCGGTGATCGCCGCGTCAAGGGCAGCCTGATCCGGGCAGGGGTGATCGCCGGGCGTGACGCCGACGATATAGTGGATGCGCACCAGCGGCTGGTCCGACAGCTGCGGATACCAGGCCGAGAGCCGGCCGCCCCAGGCCGCAACCAGGATCCTGCCGATCCGTTCGCGCACCGAGGCATCGAACCGCTCGCGCGGAATGAAGGCCAGCACCGAAACGAAGCGATCGAACGGATCCTGCCGGGTGAAGGTCTTGATCCGCGGGCGGTCGTGCAGGTGCAGAATGCCGAGCGCGATCTCCAGCAGTTCGCTCTCGGCGATCTGGAAGAGTTCGTCGCGCGGATAGTTTTCGAGAATGTTCCTGAGCCGCTTCTCGCTGTGGCTGCCCGCCACCTTGCCCGCGCGGGTCAGGGCGTTGGCGACCTTGCGCCGGACCAGCGGCACCTGGGTCGCCGTCTTGTCATAGGCTTCGGCCGTGAACAGGCCGACGAACCGCGTCTCGCCCGAGGGCCGGCCGTCGGGGCCGAACCGCTTGACCCCGATATAGTCCATATAGGCGCGACGGTGGACGCGGGAGCGGACATTGGCCTTGGCCACGGTCACCGGCTCGGACAGGTCCAGCTGCTTCTTCATGGATTTGGTCAGCACCGCCGGTTCATTGGCGCGGCGCAGGACGGTGCGGGCAGGATCGGCGAGGACCCCGAGGCCGACCCCCGACTGCGACAGGGGAGCCTCGGCCTGGTAGCCGCCGTCGGTGCTGCGCGGATAGTCGTAGTCCCGGGCTCCGAGGAAAACGAAATGTTCGTCCTCCAGCCATTTCAGGAAGTCGATATGCTCTGCCAGGATATCCGGTTCGACCCCGTGCGGATTCGCCTCGAGATGGGCGATCGACCGGTGCATCAGGGCCGCCATGCCGGCATGGCCTTCGACCGCACTGGACACGTCCTTCAGGGTCAGGGCGACGCCCTCGCCCAAGGCGTCGCGCCGCTCCTGCGGCAGGGGGTCCATGACCACGATGATGGTGGACTCGCGCCCGCCCTCTTCCGCGGTCACCGGATGGTACATCGAGCGGACCGTGACGCCGGCATCGGCCAGCTCGCCCATCACACTGTCGACCAGGAAGGGCCGGTCGTCCTGGATGACGATCAGAACATCATAACCCAGCGGTGTGCCGTCCACGCCTTGAAGCGGTGACAGGGTGATGCGCGCGGGTTCACCGTGAGCCCGCCCCTCGGCCCCGCGCCAGGCCATGGCGAGCAGGCCGGCCATGTCGCCCGCACCCAGGTCGGGCGTCTCGTCGGCGGCATAGTCTTCCCATGCCTGACGCAGGAAATCCTTGCCCGCGCCGGCCAGGGCGCCCGGCAAGAGCTGGTCGAAGCTGGCTTCCAGCGCCTCCAGGGTGATTGCCTGAGGGTGCGCGGGGGCCATTTCGCCGGACATGGGCAGGTCTCTTGTGGACGCGACCCTTCAAACGGGTCGCCGGAGATAGGATCAGACTAGGCCGCTTCGCCGCTTCGGCAAGGGGCCTGTCCAAGGCGCGCTGACTAGGCCGTCCGGCGTGCGACGGGAACCCCCAAAACGAAGACACCGGCCCCGTTTTCGCGGTCGGGGCCGACCGACAGGCCCGGGTGGCTCCGGAAACGACAAGGCCGCCGAACTTGCGTTCGGCGGCCTGCTTGGACCGGCACCCAGGAGGGGGAGGGGTGGTGCCGGTCTGTTCTACCGCAGCCTGGGGGGGATGGCCGCGGCGACAGGAGTGAAATAGGTGCCGGTTGTGGCCATTCAAGGGCACCGGACAGCGTCAGCCGCCCTTTCGCTGTGGCGGGTTGTCGCGGTTTCGCGGCGGCCCGGCCTCGTCCTCATCAGCATAGGGTTCGCCATCGCCGGACAGGAGGATCGCCATCCAGCGGGAGCCCTTGAACTCGGCCAGGATCGCCATGGCCATCACCGCCAGCGGCGTCGACAGGAACATGCCGACCACGCCCCATAGCTGGCCCCACAGTGCCAGGGACAGGAGCACCACCACCGGGTCGATGTTCTGGTTGTCGCCCTGCATGCGCGGCTGGATCATGTTGCCGCTGATGAACAGGATGCTCTGAAGGCCGACCAGGAGGATGGCGGCCGGCCAGTAGCTCTCGAACTGGACCAGGGCGAACATCGGCGGTGCCAGGCCGGCCACCGCGCCCCCCAGGACCGGGATGAAGCCCACGACAAAGATGACGAAGGTCCAGAACTCGGCATTCTGCAGGCCCACGGCCCGCATCAGCAGCCAGGCCGCGGCGCAGATCATCGCTCCGGTCACGGTCTGGACCCAGAGATAGCCCTCCACGCCACCCCGCACCCGGTCGAAGACCCCCATGGCCTCGGCCCGGGCCCCGCGTCCCGGAAACAGTGCCACGATCTTGCGCCGGAACCCCAGCTGGGCCGCCAGCAGAAAGCCCAGATAGACGAGCACGAAGAAGGCGCCGGACAGCACGCCCGAGGCCTGACTGGCCGCCTGGGTCAGATAGGCCCGGATATCGAGCTGGGCGATCAGCTGGGTCGCCGTCGGGGCCGTATCGATCCCGAACAACTGCGAAACGTCGAGCAGGATCTGGTCGATGCGCGGCCCGAGGCGGGTCGACACCCCGGACGCCTCGCTGAAGAAATTCAGGGCCCCGTTGGTGATGATGGCGATGGAGGCGAAGAAGCCGAGCACTACCAGCAGCAGGGCGGCGACACCGGCCCAGCGACCGGGGACGGGGGTACGGGTTTCGATCCCCCGCTTCAGGCCGTCGATCATGATCATCAGGAAGATGGCCATGGCCAGGGGGGTCAATATGTCCCTGAGCCAGTAGAGAGCGGCCCCGCCGGCCACGACGGCGATCAACACCAGGGCGTTGCGGGAGACGGTGGAGGACGGAACGCTGATCGGGGGTTTCATGGTCATATCGTCGGGGTCCGTGCCGTCGGCGTCAATCCAGCCTTGAACCCGCGACGCCGCCGGTAGAGCATGAGTGCCGCCCCCCCGCCCGGAGTTCCCATGCCTGACGTCGCCCCCGGCCTGTTCCTCGGCCAATCCTCCGACAACGGGGCCGACAAGCCCGAACAGTTGCTGTTCCACCGTGCTAGCCGTCACGGCGTCGTCGCCGGCGCGACCGGCACGGGCAAGACGGTGACCCTGCAGATCATGGCCCAGGGCTTTTCCGACGCCGGCGTCCCGGTCTTCTGCGCCGATGTGAAGGGCGACCTGTCAGGTATCTGCGTGCCGGGATCGCCGGGCGAGAAGCTGCTGGCCCGCGCCGCCTCCATGGGTCTGACCCTGACGCCGAAGGCCGCCCCGGTCGTGTTCTGGGACCTGTACGGTCTCAAGGGCCACCCGATCCGCACCACGGTCAGCGAGATCGGCCCCCTGCTGCTGGCCCGGATGCTGAATCTCAACGACGTGCAGGAAGGGGTGCTGTCGGTCGTCTTCCACGTCGCCGACACCGAAGGCCTGCTGCTGCTCGACCTCGACGACCTGCGCGCCCTGCTGGTCCATGTGGGCGAAAATGCCGAGCGGATCGGCCGCGAGGTCGGCAATGTCGCCCCCGCCTCGATCGCCGCCATCCAGCGCTCGATCCTCCAGCTGGAACAGCAGGGCGGCAAGGCCTTCTTCGGCGAACCGGCCCTGCGGCTGGAGGACATGATGCGCACCGGCCTCGACGGCCGGGGGCAGGTCAATGTGCTGGATGCGACCAAGCTGATGGGCAGCCCGCGCCTGTATGCCGCCTTCCTGCTGTGGCTGCTGTCGGAACTTTTCGAACAGCTGCCCGAGGTCGGCGATCCCGAAAAGCCGCGCCTCGTCTTCTTCTTCGACGAGGCCCATCTGCTGTTCAATGACACGCCCGATGCGCTCAGGGAAAAGGTGGAACAGGTCGTGCGCCTAATCCGCTCCAAGGGGGTCGGGGTCTATTTCGTCACCCAGAACCCGGCCGACATTCCCGACAGCGTCCTGGCCCAGCTGGGCAACCGCATCCAGCATGCCCTGCGCGCCTATACCCCGGCCGAACAGCGCGGGCTGAAGGCTGCCTCCGACAGTTTCCGCCCGAACCCGGCCTTCAACACCGAAGAGGCCATTCAAGGTCTGGGTGTCGGCGAGGCCCTGGTCTCGACCCTCGATGAGAAGGGCGCGCCCAATATCGTGGCCCGCACCGCCATCCGCCCGCCCGACAGCCGCCTCGGCCCCGCCACCGATGCCGAACGCGCCGCCGTGATGGCCGCCAGCCCGGTGCGCGGCCTCTATGAGGCGGTGGTGGACCGCGAATCCGCCGAGGAAATCCTCGCCGCCCGGCGTGGTGAGGCCGATCAGGCCACCGCCGAGGCCAAGCTGGCCGAGGCCCGCGCAAAGGCCGACGCCCTAGCCGCCAGGGATGCCGAAAAGGCCGCCGCCGCCCGGGAGAAGGAGCAGGCCCGCCTTGAACGCGAAACCGCCCGCTCTCGCGCCCCGGCCCGCCGCTCGACCCGAGAAACGCCGATCGAGGCGGTGACCAAATCGGTCCTGCGCACGGCAGGCAGCACGATCACGCGGGAGCTGCTGCGGGGCCTGCTGGGCGGGCTGCGGCGGCGGTGAGTTCTATAGGGACACCTTACCCGGCCAAGGTCGTGCTTATACTTCCGCTGAAGCACCCCGAGCGGCTCGCCCCGTTTGTTGAGAAGTGCCTGATCGACGGCGTGGAATTGATCGCAGTCGTGGGTGACGGTTGCGTGGAAATCGAGGACCAGATTGACGACCTAGTCTTTGGCGATGGATCGGATGCGGACCGATTTATCACCACCAGTTCCCATCCGAGCGAGCCGTTGGCGGATGCTTTGAACATGGCCGAGGTCTGGTTCACCGATGGTGAGAACCGTGTCGAACTGGTCAGTCTCTAGCGATCCCGCGGAACCAGCCGCCACATCCTGAGCGGATGGCGGACCGACCCTGCCTCTTCCCCTGCCACAGCGCCGCGGCCCATGTAGAAGTCCGCCCGGACCGGACCGCGGATAGCCGAGCCGGTGTCCAGCGCCAGGACCAGGCCCTGATAGCTGGCCCGGGCCCCGACCAGATTGCCGCCGTCGGCACTGATCCAGACGAGGTCGCCATAGCGCCAGTGGGCCGGGTCAACGGCGATGGAGCGGCGGGCGGTCAGGGGGATGCCGGCCGCCCCGTTCGGATGGCCGCCGTCATCGGGGGTCATGGCGAAAAAAATGTAGCGGGGGTTCAGGGCCATAACGGCCCGGGCCTCCGGCCCGCGATGGGCCGCCAGCCAGGCGCGGATGGCCTCGCCCGAGGTGCCGTTGGCCGGCAACAGCCCCTGTTCCGTCATCGGCCGGGCAATGCCGGTGAAGGGCTGGCCGTTGTCGGCGGCATAGGCCGCGCGGGCGGTCGAGTCGTCCTCGAAGGTCAGATAGCCCGACCCCTGGATCTGCATGAAGAACAGGTCTTCGGCCCGCATCCAGGCGAGGGCGTCCGTCGGCGGGGCGGCCTCGATCTCGGCGCGCACGGCCCCGACGGCACCGCGGGTCCAGCCTTCGGGACGGGGCCGGACGGGCATGTCGAACTCGGCGTCCGGCATCCGGCGGGCGCTGTATTCGGGGGCGAAATAGGCGGTCAGCAGGCCTGGCCTGCCGTCCGGCGTCACCGCTGCCACGACGGTGAAACCGCTCTCGAGGAAGGCGCGGGCCATTGAGGGCGTCACCGGCTTCGAGGTCTGTTTGAGCAGCATCGCCCGGTCGCACTGGGTCCGCGAGGCGGCGTCGCGGGCCACGGTGCAGCCGACGGCCCAGGCCTCGAAGGCGGCCAGATGGTCCTCGTCATTCCAGCCGGGCAGGGTCGCCGGGCTCAGCCCCTCGGGCACCGGAGCCGGGTCGCGGGCCGGATCGGGTGACGGTGCGGGAACGGACGGGGCAGGCACCGGTGAAGCCGGCGGGGCGGCAGGGTTGGTGGCGCAGGCGGCGAGCGTCAGGGCCAGACCGACAAGGACGGCCGTTCCGGTGAAATCTCGACGGCGGACACCGTCCCTGATCATGCGGCGGCGGGCTCGGTACGGGCCAGGACCCAGTTGGGATCGCTGGCACCGAGGGTGCGCTCGAAGGTCCACAGCTCGGCCACCCGGCGTTCGTCGATCTGGGGCTCGGCTGCTGCATCGGCAGGGGTCACCGTATTGCGCAGTTCGGCCAGGAAACGGACCTTGGCCGTGGCCCGGTTTTCTTCGGCCGAAGCCTGTTCCAGATCGGCGCGGGCGGGGTGGAGGAATTCGGCGACCTCCGTCTCGCCCCGGGCCTCGCGGGCGGCGATGCCGGCCTCGAACGAGGCCATGACCGTCGGGGTCAGCAGGGGCTTCAGCGTCTCGCGATCACCGGCGGCATAGGCCCGGACGATGGTTTCATGTGCCTGACGCGCGCCGTCGAGAAAGCGCAGCGGGTCAAAGCCAGGGTCGCGCGCCTTCAGTCCGGCGATCGAGGCCAGGGTGACGGCATCCAGCACACCGGGGCGGCCGGCGGCCTGGTCCGGGGCGGCGGCGGCGGTCGGCAGGAGCGGGGGTTTGGAACGGGCATCGTCTTCCGGCTGACGGCCGACCTTCTTGCCCAGCACATTGTACAGCTGGAACAGGACGACGGCCGCGATGACGGCGAAGATGACGGTCAGGATGTGATCCTGTTGCACGGGCGATCCTTGACTGGCGGCCGGCGGGAAGATCCGGGCTCGACGGGAGACGATTAGGGGCAGAGATGGGGACGCGCAACCGGAACCGCCGCATCGGCGGGGTGTGGCCGATTGCCCTGCCGGCCACCCGGGGCGGCAATCCGCCGGCAAGCAACATTGCCGCACTCCGTGCCTCGTGCTAGTCGCCGCGCCTTCCCGGCGCCGTGATCGGCCGCTGGCCACTCAATCAGACAGACCCGACCGATGACCGACGCCAACACCGCTGCCCCCGCCGAAGCCGCGCCGCAGGGCCCCCAGGGTCCCGGGTTCCGCATCGTCGCCCAATACGTCAAGGATCTGTCGTTCGAGAACCCCAAGGCTCCCGACAGCCTGCGCGTCGACGGGAAGCCGGCGATCGACATGGGCGTCGAGATGAACGCCCTGGGCCGTCCCGACGGCCTTTTCGAGGTCGATCTGCGCCTGACCATCAAGGCGACGACCGAAGCCATGACGGTGTTCAATGTCGAGCTACTGTACGGCGGCCTGTTCGCCCTCCAGGGCGTGCCGGAGCAGGACATCGAGCCGCTGCTGCTTATCGAATGCCCGCGCTACCTGTTCCCGTTCGCCCGTGAGATCATCGCCCGCGCCACCTCGGACGGCGGCTTCTACCCGCCCTTCATGCTGGACCCGATCGATTTCGCCGGCATCTATGTCGCGCGCCAGCAGTCGATCGCACGCGGACCGGCCGAAGCGGGCCAGGCCTGAACCCACCGGGACAGCCCGCCGCAGTCCGGCGGGCAACAGGACCGGATCAGGCGTTCGTCAGGCGGCGGACGCCTTTTCCATGTCCAGCCCATAGGCCTCCCAGAGCGAGCGATCCGTGAGGTTCGCCTGCAGGAAGGCGAGATGCGCAGCCTGTTCCGCCGCATCATCCCGGACCGGCAGGGGTCGGGGGCGCGGCCCGTAGCCCTGGGCGGCCACGGCGGCGGCGGCAGCGACCGTGGCGCGCGAGGCCGACAGATCGAGCCGCCGTTCCTTGCCGCCCTTGAGCTCCAGATAGACCTCGGCCAGCAGGCGGGCGTCAATCAGGGCCCCGTGCAGGGTGCGCTCAACCAGCGAGACCTTGAACCGTTTGCACAGGGCGTCGAGCGAATTGGCCATGCCGGGGAAGCGGGCCTGGGCCAACTTCAGGGTGTCGATCCAGCGGTCTTCGGGGAAGAGGGCGCGGCCACAGCGGCCGAACTCGTGGTCGATGAAATTCCGGTCGAACTGGGCATTGTGGGCGATGATCGGCGCGTCGCCGATGAAGTCGCACAGGTCGATGACGATCTCGGCGAATTTCGGCGCGTCCCGCACCTTCTCGTCCGTGATGCCGTGCACCCGGATGGCGTCCGGGGGGATCAGCCGCTCCGGATTTATCAGCCGGTGAAAGGTGCGGCCCGTCGGCAGCAGATCCTCGATCTCGATACAGCCGACCTCAATCATCCGGTCGCCGGTGCGCGGGTCAAAGCCGGTCGTTTCGGTATCGAGGACGATTTCGCGGGACATGATCCCTAATGGATCGGTTCGTCCGCTTTCGGAAGACCATGGCGGGGCGGTGTCCACCCTTCGGCCAGAACCATCCCCACGATTTGCTCGACCTGCGCCCGCGCCGCCTCGAGACCCGCGCCGGTATCGACCACGAAATCGGCGCGGCCGCGCTTCTCCGCATCGGGAAGCTGACGCGCCAGAATGGCATCGAAGCGTTCCCGGGTCATGCCGGGCCGGGCCAGAACCCTGGCCGCCTGCACAGACGGCGGGGCGGTCACGACCACTACGGCATCCACCGCCGCATCGCCACCGGTCTCGAACAGGAGGGGAATATCCAGCACGGCCAGCCGGATGCCCCGGGCTTCGGCTGCGGCCAAAGCTTCCAGCCGGCCCCTGATCACCAGTGGATGCACAATGGCCTCCAGCCGCCGGAAGGCTTCGCCGTCGTGTCCGAGGGCCTCGGCCAGCCGGGTCCGATCGACAGCCCCGTCGATCACCACCCCGGGAAAGGCCTCGCCCACCGGCCCGACGGCGGCCCCGCCCCGCGCATAGAGGGCGTGGACCGCATCGTCCGCATTCCAGATCAGGGCCCCGAGATCGGCAAACATGGCCGTCGTCGTCGACTTGCCCATGCCGATGGATCCGGTCAGGCCGAGCACGATCATGGTGTCTCTCCCAGCTCTCGCAGGGCGAGGCTGCGAACGTCCACGGGGGGCGGATCGACGCCGAACAGCGCCCGGAAGGACGGCCGCGCCTGGGCGATCAGCATGGCGAGCCCATCAACCGTCGTCAGGCCCCGGTCCCGGCCCTGCGCCAGAAAGGCGGTGACCAGGGGTCGATAGGTCATGTCCATCAGGATCGTATCGGGGCGAAGGCGGGACATGTCGATATCCGGAGGAACCGCCAGGGCGTTCACCACCAGCACCGCCTCATCCAGTGCGCCGGCATCGACCACCTTGGCCCCGAGTTGTGCGGCCAGGCCTTCAGCGCGCGCCAGGGTCCGGTTCAGCACGCCGACCCGGGCTCCCGCGGCCTTCAGGGCCAGAACAGCGGCCCGGGCCGCGCCGCCCGCGCCGAGGACCACAACCGGCTGGTCAGGCAAAAGCAGCCCGGGCGACTGATCGGCCAGCGCGGCCATCAGGCCCCCGCCGTCGGTGCTGTCGGCCCGGATCCGCCCGGCCTCGAACACCAGAAGATTGGCCGAGCCACAGGTCTGCGCGGTGACGCTGGCCTCATCCGCGAGCGTCAGGGCCTGTTCCTTGAAGGGGGCGGTGACATTCAGGCCGCGGAGCCGGCCAGCGCGTCCCTCTGCCACCAGGGCTCTGAACCCGGCGGCATCGGCCGGGCCGAAGGCGCGGTAGTCGGCGTCCAATCCCGCCGCGGCGAGCCAGGCGTTGTGGAGCAGGGGGCTGAGCGAATGGGCGATCGGCTGCCCCGCGACACCCGCCTGAATCCTCATGACCGGAGAACCCCGGTGCGACGCAATTCAGCCAGGACCGGCCACAGCGGGAGCCCAAGGACGGTGAAATAGTCGCCTTCCACCGCCTCGAACAACTGTGACCCCATGCCCTCGAGGCGGTAGGAGCCGACGCAGGCGAGCAGGCCTTCGCCCTCAGCCGCCAGATAGGCCTCGAGGAAGCTGTCAGAAAAGGCGCGGACGCGCATCGTCGCCGTATCCACCCCCGACCAGACAATCTGGCCGTTGCGGGCGAGGGCCACCCCGGAATGGAGGTGATGAACCCGGCCGCGCATGGCCATCAGCCGCTCGCCCGCCGCCGCCAGTGACCCGGCCTTGGAGACCAGTCCGCCGTCGAAGGCCAGGGTCTGGTCGGCACCCAGGACCCAGGCGTCAGGATCTTGGCGGGACACCGCCAGCGCCTTGACCCGTGCCAGTTCGATCGCCAGTCCCGCGGCATCTGCCGGATCATGCGTCGCCTTGACGGCGTCCTCGTCCACATCGGCGACTTGGACTTTGAAGTCCACGCCGGCATCGGTCAGCATCGCCCGCCGCGCCAAGCTTTTTGACGCCAGGATCAACCGTTCGCCGGGAGCGCTCACCAGCTGGTCCCCAACCGGCGCGTGCGGCGTTCGTTCAGAAGGTTGATGATGCCGGCGGCCGTCTCCTCGACCGAGCGGCGCGTGACGTCGATGACCGGCCAGCCGCGACGTTCGAAAGCGCGCCGGGCCTTGACCGTTTCCTCGCGCACGGCGTCATGGTCGATATAGGCGCTGGCCCGGGTGGCATTCAGGCCATCCAGCCGGTTCTTGCGGATCTGGACCAGTCGATCCGGCGAGACGGTCAGCCCCACCACCAGGGGGTTCTTCAGGCCAACCAGGCGTTCGCCGTCTTCCTGGCCGGGAACCAGCGGGACATTGGCCGCGCGGATGCCGCGATGGGCCAGATAGATACAGGTGGGGGTCTTGGAAGTGCGACTGACCCCGCACAGGACGACATCGGCGCTTTCCAGCTGGTCGCTGGTGCCCTGGCCGTCATCATGAGCCATGGCATAGTCGAGGGCGGCGATGCGGTTGAAATAGTCGGTATCAAGTGCGTGCTGGGCCCCGACCCGGGTCGACAGGGCCGCACCCAGATAGCGGGACAGGGCCCCGACCAGGGGATCGAGGGCTGCGATCTGGGGCATGTCCAGCGTGCGGCAGCCTTCCTCCAGCTGTTCACGCAGATCCCGGTCAACCAGGGTGTGGAGGACAACGCCGGGCGAGGCCGCGACCTCCTCCAGCACCCGCTCCATCTGTTTGCCGGAGCGCACCAGGGCATAGATGTGTTCGATCGGGATAACCCCGTCGAACCGCGCCACCACGGCCTTGGCCATGGCATTCAGGGTCTCGCCGGTAGAGTCCGACACCAGATGGACATGGAAATAGGTCGCCAGCCGCGAGGGGCCGGACGGGCGACCCAAGGGTCCCGGGGTCATCGGCAGCTGTCCATGATGTCGAGACTCCTGTGGATGAGCCCCGGCGCCGTCGGGGCGCCGTCGGGGCCGATGGGTGCGTCATTTGCTATAGCGGGGCGATGGGCGGGCTGCGAGCGGGGACGAAGGTGGACAGCGCCCTGGGCTCCGGCATGATTCATCCCAAGGCTTCCCACCCGGGCCGCTTCGCCTGTGGAGATCCTTAATGAGAAGTTAACGACCCCCAGGGCGACCATCCCCTCTCAGTCCCGCCGTTAAGGTCTTGTTAGGGTTTATCCCCGCTTTCACCAGCCGTGTCCGGGCCTGTGTCGACGACTGTGACAATTTGCGGAAAACCCGTCCGCTACCGGGTTAATTGACCGGTCTGTCCCCGTCGTCCCCGGTCCTGCCTTCTACTTCCAGACCTCAAGACTCTTTTATTGATAAGGATGGAAGGGTGCGACACGGCACGGGCTTGAGCGGAACCGAGGCGCCCGGTAGGACCGCTGTCAGATGACCCTTTCCCCTGCCTCCCCCCTGCTGCTCAAGGTTCTCGCCGGCGAGGTGACTTCCCGGCCACCCGTCTGGTTCATGCGTCAGGCCGGGCGCTACCTGCCGGAATACCGGGCCTTGCGAGCGACGACTCCTGATTTCATTTCCTTCTGTCTGGATCCGGACAAGGCTGCCGAGGCGACCCTGCAGCCGATGCGGCGGTTCGGTTTCGACGCGGCCATCGTCTTTGCCGATATCCTGCTGATCCCCCAGGCCCTGGGGCAGGAGGTCTGGTTCGAAGCCGGTGAGGGACCGCGCCTTGGCGCCCTGCCGCCGGTCGAGGGCATGCACGATCTCACTGCAGGGGCCGGGGAGGCCCTGAAACAGGTCGGCCAGACCCTGTCGATCGTGCGGGCGCAGCTGGAGCCCGAACGCGCCCTGATCGGCTTCGCGGGCGCCCCCTGGACCGTGGCGACCTATATGCTGGACGGCGAGGCGCGCAGTATCGGCAAGGGCGAGCGCGCCCAGGCCCGGGCCTATGCCTATGCCGAGCCGGAGAAGGTCGCGGCCCTGCTGGATGTCCTGGTCGAGGCCACGGCCCATTATCTCAAGATGCAGGCCGACGCCGGGGCCCAGGTGCTGAAGATCTTCGAGAGCTGGGCGGAGGGCCTGCCCGAGGATCTGTTCGAGAGCCTTGTGCTTCGCCCACATCAGAAGCTGGTCCGGCGAGTCCGGGAACTGGGAGTCATCGTGCCCCTGATCGGCTTTCCGCGAGGCTCAGCGGCGCTGGCGGAACGGTATGCCCGGGATGTGGATGTCCAGGCCGTCGCCCTGGATACCGCCTGCCCACTCGGGGTGGGCCAACGGGTCCAGGCCATGAAGCCGATCCAGGGTGCCCTTGATCCGCTACTCCTGCGGGCCGGCGGTCCGATGCTGGATCGCCGCGTCGATCAGCTGCTGGAGGCCTGGGGCCAGGGTCCCTGGGTCTTCAATCTGGGTCACGGTATTCTGCCGGACGTGCCGATTGCCCATGTCGAGCAGGTTCTGAAGCGGATCGGTGCCCAATGAGTGCGCCACAGTGTCGATCCGGAGGCGGCCGCCGCATTGCAGTGGTGCTGTTCAACCTTGGGGGTCCGGATGATCAGGATTCGGTAAAACCCTTCCTTTTCAACCTGTTCAATGATCCGGCCATCATCGGCCTGCCCAATCCGTTTCGCACCCTTCTGGCCCGGTTGATCTCGAGCCGACGCGAGACCAGTGCCCAGGCCAACTATGCCCTCATGGGCGGCGGCTCACCCCTCCTGCCGGAGACCCGTCGACAGGCGGCGGCCTTGGAAGCCGCCATGTCCGCGCATCTGCCGGGCGATCAGGTCAAGGCTTTCATTGCCATGCGCTACTGGTCGCCACTGACCGGGGAGACCGCTGTCGAGGTGGCGGCCTTTTCGCCGGACGAGATCGTTCTGCTGCCGCTCTATCCCCAGTTCTCGACCACCACGACCCAATCCTCACTCAAAGCCTGGCATGAGACCTATGCGGGACAGGGGGTGAGCCGAACGGTCTGTTGCTATCCCGAGGCTCCGGGCTGGATCGAGGCCCAGGCGGCCGGCGTGCGGGCCAAACTCGCCGAGGCCGGCCCAAGTCCGGTCCGGGTCCTGTTCTCGGCGCACGGCATTCCCGAAAGCCTGATCAAGAAGAAGGGCGATCCCTATCAGGAACAGATCGAGTCGACCTGTGCCGCCATAGCCGCCCGGGCGGAACTGACGGACTGGACGATCTGCTACCAGAGCCGGGTCGGACCGATGAAATGGCTGGGCCCCTCGACACCCGATGCGATCGCCCAGGCGGGTCGTGACGGGGTCGGGGTTGTGGTGACGCCGGTCGCCTTCGTGTCCGAACATATCGAGACCCTGGTCGAGCTCGACATCGAATATGCCGAACTGGCCCATGAAGAGGGTGTCGTGCCCTATCTTCGCAGTCCGGCGGTCTGTGTTGCGGCCCCCTTCATCGAGACCCTCGCCGAGGCGACGGTGGATGCCCTGTCCCGAACGGGCGCGGCCCCCTTTGGTCCCGGATGCCGCGCAGGCTGGAAGGCCTGTCCACGGACCTGCGAGCGGAGGGCGGCATGACCTATGAGATTGTGCGGGGTCTGCACATCCTGGCGGTGATCGCCTGGATGGCGGGCCTGTTGTTCCTGCCGCGTCTCTATGCCTATGACGCCGAACAGGCGGACAAGGCCGAACCGCTGCGGTCGGAGATGCAGACCCTGCTCCGCCTTTGGCAGATCCGGTTGCTGCGCATCATCATCAATCCGGCCATGATCCTGTCCCTGGTTTTCGGGTGCTGGCTGTTGTGGATTCGCAGCGGTGATGGGGCCGATTGGAGTGTCGTTCACCAGCCGTGGATGGTCGCCAAATTGGCCGGGGTCCTGGCGCTCCTCGGCTGGCACGGGTTTCTGGCCGCCGAGCGCCGCAGGATTGAGGCCGGGATTTCGATCCGCTCGGGCAGATTCTGGCGCATGACCAATGAGATTCCCTTCGTTATTGCCATCGTCATGGTCCTGTCCGTGACGACCGAATGGACCCTGGGCTGAGCTGCTCCGCTTGACCTGAAAGGCCCCGCGTGGTTTCGCTCAGGCGAACCGTCCTGCAGGAGTCTGGGACGGCCCCTCTCTTTGCGGCGCCCGGCGATCTCGCCGGGAAGACCCGTCGCCCTTCCACCCGGCCGCAAGGCCAGACATCGACAGATTTTCCCGCCCGCGCGACACCCCGTCTCGCGGCGATGCTTTTGGTTGCACGCCATGACCGACATCACTGACACCCCCGAGACCGATGACGCTGCCGGGGCCGAGGCGCCCGAGGCCGGGCATGAAGTGGCGGCCGCCGATCTGCCGATGGTCGACCAGGAATCCGGCGACGACGAGGATGATGGCGAGCCGATCGTCCCGAATGGTCGCATCACCCTGCAGGAATTGAACGAGAAGACGCCGGAAGACCTGGTCGCCTTCGCCGAGAGTCTTGAGATCGAGAACGCCGGCAACCTGCGCAAACAGGATCTGCTGTTCGCCATCCTCAAGGCCCTGGCTGATGAGGAGGTCGAGATCATTGCCGACGGTGTGCTGGAAATCCTGCCCGACGGCTTCGGCTTCCTGCGCAGTCCGGATGTCAATTATCTTCCGGGCCCGGACGATGTTTATGTCTCGCCGTCGCAGATCCGTCGCTTCGGTCTGCGGTCGGGCGACACTATCCATGGGGCGGTCCGCGGACCGAGGGAGGGCGAGCGCTATTTTGCCCTGCTCAAGGTCGATACGATCAATTTCGAAGATCCGGAGACGGTCAAGACCAAGGTCCTGTTCGATAACCTGACCCCGCTCTATCCCGAAGAGCGGCTGCATATGGAAATCCAGGACCCGACGCTCAAGGACCGCTCTGGCCGGGTCATCGATATTGTCGCTCCGCTCGGCAAGGGCCAGCGCTGCCTGATCGTGGCGCCGCCGCGGGTCGGCAAGACGGTCATGCTTCAGAACATCGCCAAATCGATCGAGAAGAACCATCCCGAGGTCTTCCTGATCGTGCTGCTGATCGATGAGCGGCCGGAAGAAGTGACCGACATGCAGCGTACGGTGAAGGGCGAGGTCATCGCCTCGACTTTTGACGAGCCGGCGACCCGACACGTCGCCGTCGCTGAAATGGTGATCGAAAAGGCCAAGCGCCTGGTCGAGCACAAGCGTGACGTCGTCATCCTGCTGGATTCGATCACCCGCCTGGGTCGGGCCTACAACGCTACGGTCCCGTCTTCAGGCAAGGTTCTGACCGGTGGTGTTGATGCCAATGCCCTGCAGCGGCCGAAGCGCTTCTTCGGAGCGGCGCGAAATGTGGAGCAGGGCGGATCCCTGACCATCATCGCCACCGCCCTGATCGATACCGGCTCGCGGATGGACGAGGTCATCTTCGAAGAGTTCAAGGGCACGGGTAACTCGGAAATCGTGCTGGACCGCAAGGTCGCCGACAAGCGGATCTTCCCGGCCATCGATGTGCTCAAGTCCGGTACCCGCAAGGAAGAGCTGACCACGCCAAAGGATCAGCTGGCCAAGACCTATGTCCTGCGCCGCATCCTCAACCCGATGGGACCGCAGGATGCGATCGAGTTCCTGATCGACAAGCTGCGCCAGTCGAAGAACAATGCGGACTTCTTCCAGTCGATGAACACCTGACGGCGGTATGGCCGCTGTTTCACGTGAAACAGGAGCGGGACGATGAAGGTCAATGTCGAGATCGATTGCACACCGGAGGAGGCACGGGCCTTTCTCGGCCTGCCCGATGTCGCCCCGCTGAACGATCATCTCGTCGCCGAGATGAAGCGGCGAATGGACGAGAACATAACCGCCATGCAGCCCGACGAACTGATGAAGACCTGGACCAGTTTCGGCATGCAGGCCCAGGACCAGTTCCGCAAACTGATGGAAGCTGCGGTCAAGCCGTGATTCACCTTCTCTCCTCCCTCATCGGGGGAGGGGGGCCACCCGCCGGATGGCGGAGGGGACTTTCCTTCAAGCCGATGGAGCCTCTCCGCTACGCTGTTGGCGCGGCTGTTTACCTCCCCTGCTGGCGGAGCAGACATTGACCGACACCATCTTCGCACTCGCGACCCCGCCGGGGCGCGGGGCCATCGCCATCCTGCGCCTGTCCGGACCCGGGACGGAGGCCGCGCTGACGGCGCTCGGTGCGGGCGGGCTCAGGCCGCGAACCGCATCGCTGCGCGAGTTGGCCCATGACGGGCGGCGGATCGACAAGGCCCTGGTGCTCCGCTTTCCGGCCCCGAACTCCTATACCGGCGAGGCCTGCGCGGAATTGCATCTGCACGGCGGAAGGGCGGTGGTGGAGGCGGCCAGTGAAGCGCTGATCGCAATGGGCCTGCGTCCGGCCGATCCGGGTGAGTTCACCCGCCGCGCTTTCGAGAACGGACGGATGGACCTGGCCCAGGCTGAGGCCGTGGCCGATCTGATCGACGCCGAGACCGCAGCCCAGGCCAGTCAGGCCCTGGGTCAACTCGAAGGGGCGCTGAGCCAGACCTATTCCGGCTTTCGTCGTGATCTGCTGATCGCCCTGGCCCTGGTCGAGGCCGAGATCGACTTCCCCGATGAAGAGGTGCCGGACAATCTCGCCCGGTCTGCCGGCCCGGTTCTGGATCGACTGATCGCGGACCTCAGGGCCGCTCTTGCCGACGCCCGGCGGGGTGAACGTGTGCGTGAAGGCTACCGAATCGTTCTGATCGGGGAGACCAACGCCGGCAAATCCTCCCTGTTCAATGCCCTGGTGGCTCGAGAGGCGGCGATCGTCACCCCGATTGCGGGCACGACGCGGGATGTCCTCGACGCTGACATCGTCATCGGCGGCTATGCCGTAACCCTGTCTGACACGGCCGGTCTGCGCGACAGCGCCGATCCGGTCGAGGCCGAGGGCGTCCGGCGGGCTCGGGCTCGGGCGGAGGCGGCTGATCTTCGATTGTGGGTCAGGTCCCCGGACGATGCCGAGGGAGATGCCGCCGGCTTTGCCCGTCCCGGCGACCTGCTTGTCCTGACCAAGGCCGACCTGGGCGCTGCTGCCACGGTGGCGGGATTTGAAAGTCTCGCCCTGAGCACTTCGACCGGCGAGGGGCTGGACGCCCTCCTCGGCTGGATATCCGTTCGTCTGGCCCGTGATCTGTCCGGGGCGGACTTTCCGGCAGTGACCCGTGAGCGGCATCGACGTCGGCTTGTCGAGGCGCTGGCGGCGGTAGAGGCCGGGCGGGCAGCTCTGGAGGTTTCACCAGAAATGGCCGGGGACGATCTGCGGCGCGCCGCAGAGGCCCTGGCCAGGGTCACCGGAGCCATCGGGGTTGAGGACATACTGGGTGAAGTCTTTTCAACCTTCTGCATAGGCAAGTGAGCCGTTTCACGTGAAACAGACCAGGGGCCAAGGTGGCGGTTGGGCCGGTTTTGCCCTATGTGCCCGCCCATGAAGGGTTTTGACGTCATTGTAATCGGCGGCGGACACGCCGGCTGCGAGGCCGCGGCGGCGTCCGCGCGGACGGGCGCGCGCACGGTGCTTTTGACCCAGAAGCTCGAGACCGTCGGGGAAATGTCCTGCAACCCGGCCATCGGCGGCCTCGGCAAGGGCCACCTGGTTCGGGAGATCGATGCCATGGACGGGTTGATGGCCCGATTGGGCGACCGTGCCGGTATTCAGTTCCGACTGCTCAACCGATCCAAGGGCGCGGCCGTCCAGGGCCCGCGCAGCCAGATCGACCGTCGACTTTACCGCGAGGCGATGCAGGCCGAACTGGCGCAAACGCCCAATCTGACCCTGATGGCGGGCACGGCGGAGCGCTTGATGCTCGACGGCGGCCGTGTCGTCGGTGTGGTCACCGGGGAGGGGACCGAGGTCCGGGCGTCGGCCGTCGTCCTGACTACAGGGACTTTCCTCAATGGCGTCATTCATAAGGGCGACCAACGCATTCCGGCCGGCCGTCACGGCGAGGCGCCCTCGACCGGCCTGGCTGCGGACCTTTACGGGGCCGGCCTGCAGATGGGTCGACTCAAGACCGGCACGCCCGCGCGACTGGACGGCCGAACCATCGCCTGGGACCGGCTGGAGATGCAGCAGGCCGACGTCGAGCCTGTGCCGTTCAGCTTCCTGACCGACCGGATCGATGTGCCCCAGATCGCCTGCGGCGTGACTCATACGACCGAGGCCACCCACCGGATCATTGCTGACAATCTCGGCGACAGTGCCGTGTATGGCGGTCACCTGTCCGGGCGCGGCCCGCGCTACTGCCCCTCGATCGAGGACAAGGTGGTCCGGTTCGCCGACAAGACCTCGCACCAGATTTTCCTTGAGCCAGAGGGTCTGGACGATCCGACCGTCTATCCGAACGGCATTTCGACCTCGGTCTCGGACGCCACCCAGGCCGCCTTTCTGCGTACCATCCCCGGACTGGAGACGGTCGAGGTGTTCCGCTTCGGCTATGCCATCGAATACGACTATGTCGACCCGCGCGAACTGACCCCGGCGCTGGAGGTCAAGAAGCGGCCAGGTCTGTATTTGGCCGGCCAGATCAACGGCACGACGGGCTATGAGGAGGCGGGTGCCCAGGGTCTGTTGGCGGGGCTGAACGCCGCCCGCGCTGCCGCGGGTTCTGATCCGATCATTCTCGGCCGCGACCAGGCCTATATCGGGGTGATGGTCGATGACCTGGTCACACGGGGTGTGACCGAGCCCTACCGGATGTTCACCAGCCGGGCCGAATACCGGCTCACCCTGCGTGCGGACAATGCCGATCAACGATTGACCCCCTTGGCGATCAACTGCGGACTTGTCTCGCCGGAGCGCGTCCGCCTCTTCACGGCCAAGGCCGGGCAGTTGGCGGAAGCCTCGGTTGTTTCACGTGAAACGGTGTTCACGCCCAAACAGGCCGCGGCCCTGGGCATACATGTCAATGCCGACGGCCAGCGCCGTTCCATTCGTGACCTGCTGGCCTTTTCCGGTGTGACCCTTGAGACCTTCCTCCCGGTCAGACCGGAGATCGCCGGCTGGTCCGACCAGGTCCGTCAGCAGGTCGAGATCGACGCCGGCTATGCAGGCTATCTGGACCGGCAGGCTTCGGACGCTGCGGCCCTGCGCCACGAGGAGGCGCTCGCCCTGCCTGTGGATCTGGACTACGCGGCCATCGGCAGCCTCTCCAACGAGGTCCGTGAAAAGCTGACCCTGATCCAGCCCCGAACCCTCGGGCAGGCGGGACGTATCGAGGGCATGACTCCCGGTGCCCTGACGGCGCTGCTCTCGCATGTGAAGAAGGCGAAGGTGTCGGCGTGAGGGTCTCCGGCGCTGAAGCCCTCCGCCTCCCGGGCCTTGGGGACTCTTCGAGGGATTTTGGAGGCGGCGCATGACCCCATCCGAATTCCAGAGCCTGCGCTCCGCCACGCCCGCGCAGATGGCCGATCTCGGGACACTGATCGAGCGGCTGACAGCGGCCAATGCGGTGATGAACCTTGTGGGCCCGGACACGATCCCAGATGTCTGGAACCGCCATATCTTCGACTCCGCCCAACTCCTCGACCTCATCCCCGAAGCCGGGACGTGGGCAGACCTGGGTGCCGGGGCCGGCTTTCCCGGACTCGTGCTCTCCATCCTCCTCAAAGATCGGGCCGACAGCCATGTCTGGCTGGTCGACAGTCTCGGCAAGCGCTGCCGCTTCCTCCAGGAGGTGGTCGACGCCCTGTCGCTGCGGGCCACCGTCGTCAATGGCCGGGCGGAGGAGCAGCGTATCAAGGTCGATATCGTGACCGCCCGCGCGCTCGCACCGATGGACCGTCTGCTGGGCTATGCACAGCCTTATCTACAGCGTGGTGCCCAAGGTCTGTTTCTCAAGGGGGAAAAGGCTGAGGTTGAGTTGATCGAAGCGCGTAAGGTCTGGCAGTTCGACAGCAGCCTTTCCGTCTCGCGCAGCGATCCGCGCGGTCGTATCGTTTCCGTCCGGAGTCTTCGACGTGCCCATACCCGGTAAGACTCGCGTCCTCGCGGTTTCCAATCAGAAGGGCGGGGTGGGCAAGACCACCACGGCGATCAATCTCGGTACGGCCCTCGCCGCGATCGGCGAAAAGGTGCTGATCGTCGACATGGATCCTCAGGGCAATGCTTCCACCGGCCTGGGCGTTCCACGTGAAACAAGGCGTGTCACCATCTATGACGTCATTGTGGACGGGCGTTCGGTCGATGAGTCGGCCGTACCGACCACCGTGCCGGGCCTGCATATCGTGCCGGCCGATGCCGACATGTCAGGCGTCGAAATCGAGCTCAGCCAGGCCGATCGCCGCTCATTCAGGCTGCGCGACGCCCTGCAGGGTCAGGGGTCAGAGGGTCAGACCCGGTATGACTATGTCCTCATCGACTGCCCGCCGTCGCTCAACCTGTTGACGCTCAACGCCATGGCCGCTGCGGACGCTGTTCTCGTGCCGCTGCAGTGCGAGTTCTTCGCCCTCGAGGGCCTGACCCAACTGATGAAGACCATCGAGATGGTGCGGCAAAGCCTCAACCCGACCCTGGAGATCCAGGGCCTGGTCCTGACCATGTATGATCGGCGCAGCACCTTGTCGGGGCAGGTCGCGGCCGATGTGCGCAGCCATTTCGGTGACAAGGTCTATGAGGCGGTGATCCCGAGGAACATCCGGGTCGCCGAAGCCCCGTCGTTCGGCAAGCCGGCCCTGATCTACGACCTGAAATGCGCCGGCAGCCAGGCCTATCTCCGCCTCGCCCGCGAGGTGGTCGCCCGCGAAAAATCCCGCCGCCTCCAGGCCGCGTGAGCATGTTTAGAAGAACGGAACCAGTCAGTTGAGCGAAGCCGAGCGCGGAACCCAGAACCGTGGACAGAGCCGTGGCCAGACCCGAGGCCTGGGTCGGGGCCTTTCCGCCCTGCTCGGGGAACAGGTGGCCGAAAGCGCCCCGGTCGACGGCGCGCCCGCGCCCATTGGCGTGCGCCTTGCCCCGATCGAGAGCCTCAAGCCCAATCCGGACCAGCCGCGCAAGATCTTCGACCGCGAGGATCTGGAGGAGCTGGCGGCCTCGATCCGCGACAAGGGAGTGCTGCAGCCGATCCTGGTCCGGACCCATCCGAAAGAGGACGGGGTCTGGCAGATCATCGCCGGCGAGCGTCGCTGGCGCGCCGCCCAGCTGGCGCGGCTGACCGAAGCCCCGATTATCATCAAGGAGATGGATGACGTCGCCGTCTTCGAGGTGGCCATCATCGAGAACGTTCAGCGCGCCGACCTGAACCCTCTGGAAGAGGCCGACGCCTACCGGATGCTGATGGAGCGGTTCGGCCGGACCCAGGACGCCGTCGCCGGCGTGGTCGGCAAGAGCCGCAGCCATGTGGCCAACACCCTGCGTCTGCTGCAGCTGCCGGAGGAGGTACTGTGGTTCGTCCGGCACGGCAAGATGAGCGCCGGCCACGCCCGCGCCCTGATCACGGCCCCGAACCCGGCCGCCCTGGCCCAGCAGATCGTCGATGAGGGACTGAACGTTCGTCAGGCCGAGGTACTGGCGCGCCGCGCCGCCGAGGGCACGAACGGCCGCAAAACTGCTGCGTCAGCTCGGGAAACCGGCGAGGGTTCGGCCGATGTCGTGGCCCTGGAGCAGGATCTGGCCGATGCCCTGGGGCTCAAGGTCCAGCTGGTTGATCGCGGCGGCAAGGGCGAACTCACCGTTCGCTACGGAAGTCTGGAGCAGCTGGACGATCTGTGCCGCCGATTGATGCGCGGCTAACGATGGCCTGTGCTAGGTTGATGGCATGACCGACAAGCCTTCCAACCCGACTGCCGAAGCCATGAAGCGCGCGCTTGCCGCCAAAAAGGCGAGCGGCGGGCCCTCCCATGGCGGCGTTCAGGGCTCCGTGCGGGCTGAGGAAAAGGCCCAGCAGGCCCGGAGTGCCGCCCTCGCCAAGCCCGCTTTCCGCAAGGCGTCGAAGCGCGGCTGACCCGGTCTAGAGCCCCAGCCGTCGGGCCCGGGCGGAGATCTCGAGCAGCAGCCGTTCCGCAATCAGCTGGTCCGGCGATCCCGTCGTCTTGGTCGCGACATCGGCTGTATTGACGCTGTCGAGCACCCGATCGAGATCCTCGAGCCGCCAGCTGCGCGCCTGCCGCAGCATTTCGGCCTCCTGTTTCCAGAATACGCCCGCCGACTTGGCCGCCTCCTTGGCTCCGGCCCCGTTGGCCTGGAGCACATTGATCCGCCGCAGCTTGCCGAGGTGGATGGAGGCCTGTCTCACTGCCATCACAGGTGACTCGCCCTCTGCCAGAGCCCGGCGCAAGCCTGATTGGGCAGGCGCGGGCCGGCCGCCGAAGGCCTGTAGGGCCGCGTCCTGCAGGGAGGCGTCGGCCTCGACTCCCAGATGCCGTTCCAGTTCCTCCACATCGATGGTCTTGCCCGAGCCCGGGCCGATATAGAGAGCCAGCCGTTCGATCTCCTGCCGCATGAGACCGCGCTCGCGGGGCAGGCGGCTGACGAACCGGTCGAGGGCGTCAGCGGTCAGGCCGACCTTGTCCGCAGCGAGGGCCTCGCGGGTCATCCGGGCAACATCACCGGTCTCGTCCTCATAGCAGGCGATGCCGACGGCACCCTGCGCCGCCTCTGCGGCCTTGCGCAGGGCCGAGTCCCGACCGAGGGCTCCTGCCTCGATGACCAGCATGGCGTCCGGGTTGTAGCCGCCCTCGGCATGAACCTTGAGCGCGGCAGCCAGGGCCTTGTCGATCGACGCCTTCTCCGAGCCCAGACGAACCCGCACCAGCCGACGTCCACCGATCATGGACAGGGCGGTCAGGGCCTCTTCCAACCGTGCCTCGTCGCCGTCTATGTCGCTCTCGGTCAGCAGGGTGACGTTGAAGGGATCGTTCAGATCGGGCGTGATCGCCCTGCACAGGATCTCGGCCCGCTCGCCGACACCCGACCGGTCCTTGCCGTGGATGACGGCGGCGCGAATGCCCCGGTCCGGCGACTTGAGGAAGCGATCGACCTCGGGGCGTTTCGCCAGGATCATGCCGTCACTGGTCCGACAGGGCCCGCATCAGGGCGAGGCGGATCAGCCGGGCCAATTCGGCGGCGGCGCGTTCTTCGCCATCCTGCTGGGCCGCGATGGCGGCGAAGGGCTGGTCCGCAGCCGCATAGGTCGTGGTGACGGTCTCGACGCCCGAGACCGCCGCGCCCCCGGCGCTTGGGGTCAGGGTCCAGCTTCCGCGCACGGTGAGCTCGTAGCGGGTCGCCGTGTCGTCGATGCGTCGGCCCAGCGGACGGCGTGACTGCTCCAGCGACGTCTCCAGCTGCCAGAGCGGGGCCTGCGCCCCGTCACGGCCGAGTGCGTCCTCAAGCTGTTCACGCACGCGATAGCCGAGCCGGTCGTCCTGGGTGGTCACGGCAATCCTCGACAGCGATGAGCCGACACCGGTCTCGCCGTACAGGGGGGTAAAGCCACAGCCGGACAGCCCGAGTGCCGTGACAATCAGCAGGACGGAGATGCGCATCAGCCGACCACCAGATTGACGATGCGATCCTTGACCACCACGATCTTCCTCACCGTCTGCCCCTCCAGTCGCGCCTGGACATCCTGGTCGGCCATGATGATGGCTTCGACCTCGGCCGGTTCCAGGCCGCGGGCGACGCGGATCTCCCCGCGACGCTTGCCGTTGACCTGGATCGGCAGGATGACTTCGTCGTCAGCCGCCAAGGACGGGTCGTATTCCGGCCAGGGCGCATCCAGCACCATCCCCTCTTCGCCGAGCCGCGTCCAGCACTCCTCGGCAAGGTGGGGGGTGAAGGGCGCGACCAGACGGACCAGGGCGGACAAGGCTTCGCGCCGCGCGGCTCCGCCGGCGGACCCGTGGTCCCGCACGACGGCCACGAAGGCGTAAAGCTTGGCGATGGCCGAGTTGAAGCGGAAACCGCTGACACCCTCTGACACGGCCTTGATGGCCTTGTGGGTTTCGCGGATCAGGGCGGCGTCGGACTCATGGGCCGGCGCGTCCGGATCAAAGCCGTCGACCTCGGTCCAGACGCGTTGGACGAACCGCGCTGCGCCCTCGACGCCGCCGGGGGTCCATTGCACGTCCCGCTCCGGCGGACTGTCGGACAGGACAAACAGCCGGCCGGCGTCCACGCCATAGGTGTCGACGATCTCCTGCGGAGCGACGACATTCTTCTTGGACTTTGACATCTTCTCGATGTCACCGATCGTCAGCACCTGGCCCGTCGACAGCTGCCGGGCGGAACGCCTGCCGGCGTCATTGGTCAGTTCGACATCGGTAGGCTCGACCCAGCCGCCGTCGGCGCGACGGTAGGTTTCGTGGATCACCATGCCTTGGGTGAACAGACCGGCGAACGGTTCGCGCACCGACATAAGCCCGGCATCCGACAGGGCGCGGCTGATGAAGCGGGCGTAGAGCAAATGCAGGACCGCATGCTCGACTCCGCCGATATACTGATCAACCGGGAGCCATTTGTCGGCCGCAGGGCGGGAAATCGGCTCGGCGGCGGTCGGATCGGTGAAGCGGGCGAAATACCAGCTCGAATCCACGAAGGTATCGAGCGTGTCGGTCTCCCGCACCGCCCCGCCGCCGCAGGAGGGGCAGGCGACATGTTTCCAGGTCGGGTGACGGTCCAGCGGATTGCCCGGGGTGTCGAAGGTGACGTCCTTTGGCAGTTCGACCGGGAGCTGATCGGCCGGAACGCCGACAGGCCCGCATGTGTCGCAGTGGATCACAGGGATGGGACATCCCCAGTAGCGCTGGCGGCTGACGCCCCAGTCGCGCAGGCGATAGATGGTCGCGCCCTGACCATGCTCCGACTCCTCGAGGCGGGCGATGGCAGTGGCCTTGGCGGCCTCTACCTCCAGCCCGTCCATGAAGTCCGAGTTGAACAGCCGGCCGGGCCCGACGTAAGCTTCTGCTCCGACTGCGAATTCATCGCCCGCGCCGTCCGGTCTCACAACCGGGATAACAGGGAGGCCGTATTTCCGGGCGAAGTCCAGATCGCGCTGATCATGGGCGGGACAGCCGAAGATGGCCCCCGAGCCGTATCCTGAAAGCACGAAATTGGCGGCCCAGACCGGCACGGTCCTTTCGGGGTCGAACGGGTGACGGACCCGGATCCCCAGATCGACGCCCAGCTTCTCGGCCTTTTCGATATCCGCCTCACTGGTCCCCGAGCGGGCGCAGGCCGCCACGAAGTCAGCTACGGCGGGTCGATGGGCGGCGATGGCCCTTGTCAGGGGGTGGTCCGGAGCGAGGGCGAGGAAGCTTGCCCCGAACAGGGTATCGGGCCGGGTGGTATAGACCTCGACCGGGTCCCGGGCGTGGTTCGGCTCGCCGGCGGCGGAGGCCTGCAAGAAGTCCGGCGCCTCGACAATCTCCCACCAGAGGGTCGCCCCCCGGCTCTTGCCGATCCAATTTTCCTGCATCAGCCGGACCTTGTCGGGCCAGCGGCCTTCCAGTTCCTTCAGTCCCTCGATCAGGTCATCGGCATAGTCGGTAATGCGCAGGAACCACTGGTTAAGCTTGCGCTTCTCGACCACGGCACCGGAGCGCCAGCCCCTGCCGTCGACCACCTGTTCATTGGCCAGAACGGTGTTGTCGACCGGATCCCAGTTGACGACAGAATCCTTGCGATAGACCAGACCGCGCTTGAGAAGCTCCAGGAACCAGGCCTGCTGCTTGCCATAATAGGCCGGGTCGCAGGTCGCGAACTCGCGGCTCCAGTCCAGGGACAGACCCAGGAGTTTCAGCTGGTCGCGCATGGCGGCGATGTTGGACCAGGTCCAGTCGCCGGGATGGATTCCGCGTTCGATGGCGGCATTCTCTGCGGGCAGACCGAAGGCGTCCCATCCCATCGGATGCAGGACATCAAAGCCCTGGGCCCGCTTCGACCGCGCTACCACATCGCCCATGACATAGTTGCGGGCATGGCCCATGTGGATGGCCCCCGACGGATAGGGGAACATCTCCAGCACATAGTATTTCGGCCGCCCCGTGCCCTCGGTCGGCATGCGGAAGGCGTCGGCAGCCGCCCAGCGGGCCTGCTGGCGGGGTTCTGCGGTCTTGGGTTCGTAGCGAACCGGGGTCTTGGCCACGGGAGTCTTTCAGGCTGCTCCTTCAGGAACAGGCCCGACGGAGGCTAGTCGATGGGAGGGGTGATCAGCCGGCGTTCGCGAGGTTGAGCTGGCGGGCCTTGGTCAGGATGGCGTTTTCCAGATCGGTCTCCGTCTGGGCCGCGACACGGGCTCCGGTCCAGCAACCGGCGCTGTCGACACCCGGGTTGGCGTCGGCCGGGTTCGGCGTACAGCCGGGGCGAAGCACCTGTTTGGTGATGCTGACGTTGAGGGCGTCAGCGCGCAGGCGGGTGTCGAGGATCAGAACGGTCGCCTTGAAACGCTCGTTCGGCGTATCAGGATCGGTGTACCATTCGTAGTTGATGACCCCGCCCCAGGGATCGGCGCTGGCCAGGGTCATGAAGCTGAAGGTGTCGAGCGTGGCCCGCCAGAGGTAGCCGTTGACGCCGATGCCGGTCTGGGCCGATGCCGCTTCACGCGCACCGCCGCCCACGCCAGGCAGGCTGGGAAGGCTGGCGCATCCGCCCAGCATCAGACCCGAGGCGATCAGGGCGACCGCTGCGCCACGAACCAGCACCATCGAGACTTCTCCATACGATCGTGACGCGCAGAGGACCGGTTCCATCGCGCGCGCTGACTCACCCTGAAGAGGGAAAAGCCGAAGCGTCGCTCTATAACACGGCGAAAAGGGGCTATGACAAGGCGAAGACGTATTCGGAGCCCGGCCGGGCCGCGTGATCGGGGTCGACTCCCCAAAAACGCGTGACGCTCGCGCCACAGGAGTCCTCCAGAGTCGCGTTCAACCGGGTTGCGGCGACGTCGTTTCGTTGACCTGCTTGTCCAGCGGTGTCTACTTGCAGCCTGATCGCGGCGGACCCGTCGTGACGTTAAGGGCGAGACATGCGCTGCATGACGCGCAAATCGGGCGCTTTGACCGCCGGACTGGCCGCAGGACTTCTGCTCCTGGCCACGGCCGACGCCGCTTCGGCCCAGGCCGCTGCCGCGTCGGGACGCGCCCGCGCGCCCGCCGTGTCCCTGACCGACGCCCAGGCCGCCCGGGCCGCAGCCGCCCAGCCCGGTTCGTCCCGCTTGCGTTTCACCGAACGCGGTCGTTGGGGTCTCGACCTGAACCTCAGCCAGCCTGTCGGCCGCGAAAG
This sequence comes from Caulobacteraceae bacterium, assembly GCA_019746095.1. Taxonomy (GTDB): domain Bacteria; phylum Pseudomonadota; class Alphaproteobacteria; order Caulobacterales; family Caulobacteraceae; genus Brevundimonas. Next base: position 45,013 of record JAIESL010000022.1, on the reverse strand, counting down.
CAACCTCGGAGATGTCGAGGCCGGGGCCTATTACCGCGTCAATCCCCGCCTGCGTGTTGGGGCCGCAGCTGGCCTGGCCGAGCCCGAGAGTGATCCGGCCCGTGCAGCCCAGACTGACCGCCGCGCTGCGCCGCGCTTCCGGCTGGAATCGATCTTCCGGTTCTAGTCCGGCCCGAACGCTGCCTGGATCGCCGCCACCCCCGCCAAACCACAGGCACCGGAGCCGATGAGGCTGCACGCATTGCCGGCGTCAATCCCGCCGAGCGCATAAACAGGGCCGGATGCGGCCCCGACGTGATCCCTGAATGTCTCCAGGCCGAGCGTCGGTCGCTCTGACGATGCGCCGCCGGCCGGGAAGACGGGCGAGATGATCAGGGCATCCAGTCCCCTCATTCCCATGGCAGACCGGGAATGGGCCGCGCCGGTGATCCGCCAGTCCGGCCGTTCGGTCGCAAGTGTCTCGGCCCGGGCCAGGGCACGCTCCGGCAGATGCACACCGTCAGCGCCGACCCAATCGGCCAGTTCCGCATCCAGCCCGATCAGCAGCAGGCCGTCCCGGCTCCATGTCGCCTCGCGCAGGCGCAGGGCAGTCTCCCGCGCATCCGGCCGGCCGAAATGGCGAAATAGTACGCCCGAGCCGACCGGCAGCCGCGCTGCTGTTTCCCACGGCCGTGGGGTCCGGTCCGGGTCGGTAAGGAACAACAGAGGGGGCAGGTTGGGGGGTGCCTGATCCCTTGCCCGGCTGACTTTGGCGGCGTCCCGTGCGAGGACGCTGGCGACTTCCCACAGAGTTTCGGCATTCGCCCGGTTCATGATCTCCTCTTCTCCCGATCCCGTTGCGCCGTCCAGCACTGTCGCGGCGCGGCTTGAATGCGTCCGGTGCGGCATATCCGGTGCCTGCAGTGCCGCAGGCCGCGGTCCGGGCGACGTGACCCTGACGGCGGTCTCCAAGACCCAGCCGCCTGAGGCCATCGATGCGGCGCTCGCCGCCGGCCAGAGGGTGTTCGGTGAGAACCGGGTCCAGGAGGCGCAGGGCCGCTGGGTCGATCGGCTTGATGCTCTCCCGGAGCTGGAACTGAGGCTGATCGGGCCGCTGCAATCCAACAAGGCCGCCGAGGCTGTAGCCCTGTTCGATATGATCGAGACCCTGGACCGGCCGAAGCTGGCTGACGCCCTGGCTGCGGCGGGTCTCCGCGCCGGCAAGACCGTGCGCGTGCTGATCCAGGTCAATACCGGTGCCGAGCCCCAGAAGGCCGGTGTCCTGCCCGGGGGGATCGGCGAACTGCTCGACCATGCCCGCGCCGCCGGCCTGGTCGTCGAAGGCCTGATGTGTATCCCGCCGGCCGATGAGGCCCCTGGCCCGCATTTCGCCCTTCTGCGAAAGCTGGCGCGCCGCCACGGGCTCGGGACCCTTTCGATGGGCATGAGCGGCGACTATGAGACCGCTATCCGCTTCGGCTCTACCCATGTCCGCGTCGGTTCGTCGCTGTTTGGGGAACGAAAAGGCCCCGAGACCCCCTCTATTGACTGAAAACCGCGCTGCTTCGGGCCAAACCCTTGGCGGATCGGGCGACGCTCGCCATTCTGGTATCCATGCCCACGCCCAAGACCATCCTGATCATCGACGACGACGACGACCTGCGCGAGGCCCTGGCCGAACAGCTGGCGCTGCACGAGGCCTTCAGGCCGGTCCAGGCCTCGACCGCGGCGGAAGGCGTCCGCATGGGCCGCGAGGTCCGGGCCGACCTAATCCTGCTGGACGTCGACCTGCCCGATATGGACGGCCGCGAGGCCTGCCGTCTGCTGCGCAAGGACGGGGTTTCGACGCCGATCATCATGCTGACTGGCCAGTCCTCGGATTCCGACACCGTCCTGGGGCTGGAGTCAGGAGCCAATGATTATGTCACCAAGCCGTTCCGGTTTGCGGTCCTGCTGGCCCGCATCCGTGCCCATCTACGCAGCCACGAACAGTCCGAGGATGCGGTCTTCCGCATCGGGCCCTATGAGTTCCGGCCGGCAGCGAAGGTCCTGATCGACGACAAGGCCAAGAAGGTTCGCCTGACCGAGAAGGAAACCAACATCCTCAAATACCTGTACCGCGCGGGGGCCAAGGCGGTGTCGCGGGAGGAGTTGCTGACCGAGGTCTGGGGCTACAACGCCGGGGTCACCACCCATACCCTCGAAACCCACATCTACCGCCTGCGCCAGAAGATTGAGCCCGAGCCTGGCCAGGCACGGCTGCTGCTGACGGACGCGGGCGGGTACCGGCTGCAGCCATGAGCCGCGGACCCTGGTCCGATCCGGAATACCGGATTCGCATCGTCCGGCGCCCGGAGGGCGAGGCACCGGAATGGGTGCGGGATGCGTGGATCGGGGTAGAGATGCCGGTTCTGGTGCCAGAACCGGTCGCGACCTTTGGCTTCGGTGTCCTGACCGGGCCAAAGAATATTGTCCTCGACTGGATTCTCGGGGCCATCGGACGTGCGAAGCCGGTCTCGGGCTATGTCGTCGCGGCTGACACAGCGGTCGCCAGCCTGATGGAACGGTCCCCCGCCGCAGCGGAGTGGTGGCGGACGCAAGTGCCTTATCTTGTCAGGACCGGGGCCCGGTTCGTCTTTGACGCTCCGGCCTGCGAACGGATTCCCTAGACCTCCAGATCCATCGTCACTGGTGCGTGGTCGCTGGGCTGGGTCCATTCGCGGACGGTATCGTGGATACGGGCGCTGCCCGCCTTCACTGCGGGTGTCAGGCCGGGCGAGGTCCACAGATGGTCGAGGCGCAGGCCGCGGTTCGACTTGCGGAAATCGGCGGCGCGGTAGCTCCACCAGCTGGCCAGTTTGGTCGGCTCGGGGGTCTGGTCACGCACCACATCAGCGAAACCACCGGCGGCCTGCAGCCGGCGCAGGGTCTCGACCTCCAGCGGGGTGTGGCTGACGATCTTCGACATATAGCGGTGGTTCCAGACGTCGTTCTCACCCGGGGCGATGTTGAAGTCCCCGGCCAGAACGAGGGGGCGCTGCTTGTCACGCCCGGCCATCTCAGCAGTCAGCCGCTCGTAGAAATCCATCTTGTGATCGAATTTCGGGTTCAGCGCCCGGTCGGCCACGTCGCCCCCGGCGGGGATGTAGAAATTCTGCACCTCGATGCCGTCGACCACGACGCCGACGCAGCGGGCGTGCTTCTCGCGGCAGACGTCGAGGACGGGTGCCTCTGCGATCGGCTTGCGGCTGGCAATGGCCACGCCGTGCCAACCTTTCTGGCCACCGATCTTCAGATGCGGCAGGCCCATGGCCTTAAAGGCGGCGCTGGGGAACTGATCCTCCAGGCATTTGATCTCCTGCAGGCACAGGACGTCTGTCCCGCTCTCGGCGACGAAGCGCGCGACCTGCTCGATGCGAAGGCGGACGGAGTTGATGTTCCAGGTGGCGATACGAAGCATGTTTTCCGGGGGCGCGGTCAGAAGGCTCCGCCTTCTCGACCCGACGCGCCCCGCGCGCAAGCGCAGGCTTCGCGCTCAGGCCGCGAGCGACCGCTTCGCGAGCGTTAGCGCCCCTAAACAAAAAAGCGCCCGGTCGGGGGGACCGGGCGCTGGGAGGTTTGTCTCTCTCTCGCCGCTTGGGAAGGGGATGAAATCCGTGGCGGGTCAGATCGGCTCCGCCGACCTGTGTTGAAAACGCCACGGTCGCCGAAAAAAGTCAAGCCACAGTTCGCGCCCCAGGCGAAATCAGTTCCGGCCCGGGCGGCGGGTCGGATCGCGCAGCTGGAACAGGCTGCCGGCCAGGTTGGAGGCCGGGGTCAGGGAGGTCAGCTGGGTCCGGGTGCTGCCGCCCTGGGCGTCGCGGATGGTCCATTCATGCAGACGGATGGGGTTTCCGGCGAAGGACAGGATCACCGAGCCCTCATTGGGACGGCGCGCATCACGGGCGGTGATGGCGAAGGCACCCGACGCCATCCGGGTGACCCGGTCGATGCGCACCCCCTGATCGAAGCGGACGTTGCGTGCCAGGAAGGTCGACAGGGGCGTGGCCCCAAGCGGCACCTGGCGGAAGACATTGAGACGCGGGTCATAGCGTTTGACGTTCGACCCGTCCGAAACGACCAGAAGACCGGCCGGATTGGTGTATTCAAACCGCATCCTGCCGGGACGCTGGAGCCAGAAGCGGCCTTCGCGGCGCTGGACACCCGTGGTCTCGACGAAATTGCCCTGGGCTGAGGTCAGGCCCTGCAGATAGGCCTGGGCCTGGGCCAGAACGGCGCGGTCCTCGGCCGACAGCGCGTCCTGGGCGGCCGCGGGGAGGGCGGCGATGGCCGCAATGGCGGCGGTTCCGAAAGCGAACGCCCGGCGAGAAACAGTCATCAGGGTCTTCTCCTCCGTCATCCCGGGATCGCTCCGGGATCGGGATGGTTGTTGATCATGCCGTCATGCGGAACACGAAAGGCGCGGTCATGGCCCGAGCCTGACCATATTCCGGCGGCGGGATGAAGCCTTGTTCAGCTTCGAAGCGAAGACGACGGTTCCCAAACGCGGCGGGGGCCCCGGCGTTGCGAGCTACATCGGCGGTGGGCCCGCGAGGATGTCGCGCTTGCCGGCGTGGTTGGCGGGGCTGACCACTCCTTCCTGCTCCATCCGCTCGATCAGGGAGGCTGCGCGGTTGTAGCCGATCTGCAGGCGACGCTGGATGTAGCTGGTCGAGGCTTTGCGGTCGCGGGTGACTACAGCCACGGCGCGATCATAGAGATCGTCGCCCGAGCCGCCGCCCTCATCGTCGAACCCGGCCGCATCGCCGTCGCCATCGGGATCGTCGGTGATCAGGTCGAGATAGTCGGGCTCGCCCTGGCTGCGCAGGTGTTTGCAGACCTCATCGACCTCCTGGTCCGTCACGAACGGGCCGTGCAGGCGAGTGATGCGGCCGCCGCCGGCCATGTAGAGCATGTCCCCCTGGCCCAGCAGTTGTTCTCCGCCCTGTTCACCGAGGATGGTCCGGCTGTCGATCTTGGAGGTGACCTGGAAGCTGATGCGGGTCGGGAAATTGGCCTTGATGGTGCCGGTGATGACATCGACCGAGGGCCTTTGGGTGGCCATGATCAGGTGGATGCCGGCGGCGCGGGCCATCTGGGCCAGACGCTGGACCGCGCCCTCGACGTCCTTGCCGGCGACCAGCATCAGGTCTGCCATCTCGTCCATGACGACGACGAGGAAGGGCAGGGGTTCGGGGCGGATTTTCTCGGATTCATAGACCGGGCGACCCTGTTCGTCGAAGCCGGTCTGGACGGTGCGTTCGAAATGCTCGCCCTTGGCCACAGCCTCCCGGGCGCGCTCGTTATACGAGGCGATGTTACGCACGCCGAGCTTGGACATCCGCCGGTAGCGGTCCTCCATCTCGCGCACGGTCCATTTCAGGGCGACGACGGCCTTCTTGGGATCGGTGACGACCGGGGCCAGCAGGTGCGGAATGCCGTCATAGACGGACAGCTCCAGCATCTTCGGGTCGATCATGATGAAGCGGCACTCGGCAGGGCTGTGCCGGTAGAGGATCGACAGGATCATGGCATTGACCCCGACCGACTTGCCCGAACCGGTGGTGCCGGCGATCAGCAGGTGGGGCATGCGCGCCAGATCGGCCACATAGGGCTCGCCGCCGATGGTTTCGCCCAGTGCCAGGGGCAGCAGGTGGGCCGGCTTGTCGTATTCGGTCGAGGCCAGCAGGTCGCGCAGATAGACGGTCTCGCGTTTCGCATTCGGCAGTTCGATGCCGATGGCATTGCGACCGGGCACGACCGAGATGCGGCAGGCGCGCGCGCTCATCGAACGGGCGATGTCGTCGCTCAGGGCGACGACGCGGCCATGTTTGACGCCCGGCGCGGGCACCAGTTCGTACAGGGTGACGACCGGGCCCGGGCGAATCTGGTCGATCACGCCGCGCACGCCGAATTCCTGCAGTACGCCTTCCAGCATCTTGGCGTTCTGTTTCAGCGCCTCCTCATCGACCGAGGCCACGCGTTTCGCCGGCTTGGTCAGCATCGAAAGGGGCGGCAGGTCGAAGCCTGTCGACGGGCGGACGAAGTCGAAGGCGGCCTGGCTGTCATCGGCCTCCCGACGGGGCTTCGGGGCCCGGGCGGCGGCGACTTTCGGCTCGGGAGCGCCGCGCGCCGGGGCGGGCACTTCCCACGGGGGCGAGGGCTCGAGAACATCCGGACCCTCGTCGAGCTCCATGACCGGTCGCGGGCGGGGCGGAGCCTTGGTCGCGGGACGGCGCGACTTCGGGGCCGGCGGTGCGGGGCTGCGAAGCCCGCGCGCCCAGGCGAGGCCCTCGCTGAAGTCGGAGATCCGCAGGCCGACGGCATAGCCGATCCCCCAAAGGGCCAGGGGCAGGAACAGAAGCCCGGTGATGATCGGCGCTCCGGGCAGACGCAGTCCGTCGCACATCCAGCGGATCAGGCCGACAATGGCGTCACCCCACAGGCCACCCAGGCCTGTGGCGAGGGGCCAGGCCGCCGGAGCCGCAAGGGCCGACAGGGCCGCTGACAGGGCCAGAACCCCGCAGGTCGCGGCCAGGGCTTTCGCGGGGGTGGGCTTCAGCCGATGCTGGAGGGCGTCGCCGATCGCAGCCGCCAGGCCGAAGGCGATCAGCAGCAGGGCGCAGGGCCAGGCTGCCAGACCGAGGGACTGCATGAACAGGTCGGCGAACAGGGCCCCGTTCAGCCCCAGCCAGTTGGTCGGGGCGGTGCCGGACGCCGCGTTGAGGCTGGGATCGGCCGGATTCCACGAGATCAGTGCCACCAGCAAAAGGGCGGCAAGCAGGGCCTGGAGTACACCACGGAATTTCACCGCGATCGGCGCGCCCCACAGGATGCGGGCGCTGACCCAGGCGCGCTGGCCGATGGCGAGGGCGGCGGACATGCGGCGACGAACTCCGGACAGACGGAACAGTCCCCTGTTGTCGCGCGAGGAGGGTTAAGGGGCTGTTTACCAGCCAGCCCGATCCGCGACCTTCCGGCGCTGGACGCGCGGGCACCGAAGCGCGACAACGGCGCCATGAAACAACCCGTCCGCTACGACGTCATAATTGCCGGAGCCGGCCTGGCGGGGGCGACGTTCGCCCTGGCTGCGGCCCGGGGCGGGCTGAAGGTCGTTCTGGTCGACCCGCAGCCGTTCGACGCCCAGTTGGCCCCCAGTTTCGACGGTCGGTCGACGGCGATCGCCTTTTCCACCTTCCGAATGCTCGATGCGATCGGCGTCGGAAAGGCCCTCCGACCCCATGCCTGCCGCATGGACCGGATTCTGGTTACGGACGGACGGCGGCCCGGGGCGGCGTCGAGCCCGCAGTCCTCGGCCTTCCTGCGTTTTGACGCCGACGAGATCGGCGATCGGACCGATGGTGAGCCTCTCGGCTACCTGGTCGAGAACCGCCGCATCCGCGTCGCGCTTTCGGAGGCGGTGACGGCGGCGGGGATTGAAGTGCGGGCCCCTGAATTGGTGGTCGCGGTCGAGGCAGGCCCGGCCCTTTCGCGTGTCACCCTTGCGGACGGCACCGTGATCGAGGCCCCGCTGACCGTAGGAGCGGAAGGCCGCGCCTCGCCGGTTCGCAAGGCTGCAGGTATCGAGACGGTCGGCTGGGGTTATGAGCAGAGCGGGGTGGTGGCGACGGTGTCCCTCGGCCGGGACCACGGCAATGTGGCCCATGAATACTTCCTGCCGTCCGGCCCCTTCGCCATCCTGCCACTGACCGAACGCCGCGCCAGTCTGGTCTGGACCGAATCGACCCGCCGCGGCGAAGCGCTGAGGACGGCCTCGGACGAGGTGTTCCAGTCGCATCTGATGCGGCGGTTCGGAGATTTCCTGGAAGATATCACGGTGGTGGGACCGCGTTTCGTCTACCCCCTGTCCCTGCAGCTGGCCGAGCAGCTGACCGCCCCGCGCACAGCCCTGATCGGCGATGCCGCCCATGCGGTGCATCCGGTGGCCGGCCAAGGGCTGAACATGGGGCTGAAGGATGCCGCGGCCCTTGCCGAGGTGCTGGTCGGGGCCATTCGACTGGGGGAGGATATCGGTTCGGAGACTGTGCTGGACCGTTATGCCCGTTGGCGTCGCTTCGACAATGCGGCCCTGGCTGCGGGTTTTGACGGCTTTGTCCGACTGTTCTCCAACGACCTGCCCCCCATCCGCCTGGCCCGGAACCTGGGTATGGCTGCCGTCAATCGCATCGCCACCCTGCGCCGCGCCTTCATGCACGAGGCCGGCGGCGCCACGGGCGATCTCCCGCGTTTGTTGACCGGGCAGATGCTTTGAACCGCCTGGCGGTTCCCCTCCTTGCACTTCTGACTGGGTGTGCGCCGACCCAGCCCTCCGGCCCGGGCGCGGCGGAACTCCAGAGCCTGATTGCAGAGGCGCGCTCGGGTGTCACACCCAATGTGCGCGACGTCAGCTGCAAGTCTATCGCCGAGGAAGGTTCGGAGTGGCGGTGTCGCTACCGGGAGCGGGTGTCCGACGGTCGCTGGGTCGCACTGGAAACCTTTGTGGCGGCCCATGGCTCCGGCTGGGTGTTGATCGACGGCGTCGCCGATCCAGACAGGCCGCCTTCCTCCTAATCCAGCGCCCGCGCCTCTTCCGGCAGCATGATCGGTACGCCGTCGCGGATCGGGAAGGCCAGTTTCGCTCCCTTTGACACCAGCTCCTGCCGCTCGCGGTCATAGGTCAGCTTGCCGCGCGTGACGGGGCAGACCAGCACTTCCAGAAGGCGGGGGTCGACGGAGGCAGGGGTGTGGAAGGTGTCGGACATGGAGTGAGGCTACAGGGGCGAGGGGCTAGGGTCGAGGCGGGATGCGTCGGGCGCTGGATGGCCGCAGACATCGACCCTCAACCTTCGCGGCTATTGCATCAAAGGGGCCTCGCCGTCCCCGTCCCCGGCGGCGTCGATGGTCAGAAGGGCGGTCAGGACGCCGGAACGGTCGGTCAGGCTGACGGCCTCCAGCAGGGCCTGCTTCTCGGGCGGATCGAAGGGCAGGGCCATGGACAGGCTGTTGATCAGGGCCTCGGGCGGGGCGGTCTCTGCTGTGTCCCAGTCGATGTCAAGGCCGCGTGTCCCGAGATAGGCGCGCAGGGCATCCAGCAGACCGTCACGGTCGAGGCCGACGTCATCGACCGGTGGTGCGCTCAGGTCGGCCTCGAACGGCACGAAATCGGCGCGGATCTGGCGATACGGCATCTGGCTGGACAGTTCGCTGGCGAGGCGGAATCGGGCACAGCCGGTCAGGGTGATCAGATAGCGGCCGTCCGAGGTCTCGGCGAAACTGGTGATTCGTCCCGCACAGCCGATCGGTGACAGGGCAGGAAGCCGTTGCGGTCCGCCCTGGGGCTGGACCATGCCGATGATGCGGTCCCCGGCCATGGCGTCGTCGATCATGTTCAGGTAGCGCGGCTCGAAGATGTTAAGCGGCAACTGGCCCCGCGGCAGCAGAATGGCACCGGGCAGGGGAAAGACCGGGATCACCTGCGGCAGGTCGGTGGCCTTCACATAGCCCTGCGCCACACCGGTCTCCTATGCGAACAGGATGGAGGAGAGGCGGCGACGGCCGTCGCGCGCCACATCCGACGTCGCCCCGGCGGCCTCGAACACCACCAGCAACTGTTTGCGCGCGGCCTGTTCGTTCCATTCCCGGTCGGCGGCGACGATGGCCAGCAGGCTGTCCACGGCCCCCTTGAGGTCACCGGACGCGGCCTGGGCCAGCGACAGGTCATAGCGGGTCTGATGGTCGGCCGGGTTGGCGGCGACCTTCGCCTTCAGTTCATCGTCCGCACCCGATGGTGCGGCCGACAACAGCGACAGCTGTGCCCGGACCGACTGAACCGAGGCGTCCCGAGAATCCTGAGCGGCCATGGCGATGGTCTGGCGGGCCTGGTCGACGTCTCCGTCGGCCAGATAGACCCGCGCCATGCCGGCGATGGCCAGTTCATGGTTGGGCTCGAGGGTCAGGACCTGAGCAAAGGCCTGGGCCGCGCCGCCCAGATCATGCAGCGTCAGGGATTCCTCGCCGAGCGACATCAGCTGTTCGATGTCGGAATTGGCGCTTTGTCCCCCGGTCAACTTGTCGATGAAGGCCTTGAGCTGGCTGTCGGGCAAGGCCCCCTGGAAGCCATCCACCGGCTGGCCGTTGACGAAGGCATAGACGGTCGGGATCGACTGGACCCTCAGCTGACCGGCATAGGCGGGGTTCTTGTCGACGTCGATCTTGACCAGTTTCACGGCCCCGCCGGCGGCGCGGACGGCCTTTTCGATCATCGGCGTCAGGGTCCGGCACGGTCCGCACCAGGTCGCCCAGAAGTCGACCAGTACGGGCTGCGACTTCGAGGCCTCGATGACATCGGTCATGAAGCCGGCGTCGGAGCCGTCCTTGATCAGGTCGTCGGGCAGGGCGGTCGGGTCGGCGAAGCTCATGAATCGATCCTGTCTCGGAAAGGCGTAACGCGGCAGGCCACAGATGGTCGCGGGGGCATTCGGTCTCAAGTAGCGCCCGTGTCGCGGCGCTCAAACACCGGGACGGGCGCAGATGCCCCTAGGAGGGGTCGCTGCCAGAGCCTGCGGGGCTCAGCTTCCATCGGATCTTGGTTTCGGAATCGGTGCGGGCCGAGCCGCGCACCACGATCTGCAGCGAGCGGCGGGTCAGACCCTCGTCGATGTGGACCGAAGGCTCGATGGCCACGTCCGGCCCGTCGGTGCGGAACCACCAGCCCCGGCCGGAGTGACCGCGCAGCAGGATGGAGCGGCGGTCGCGGGCCAGCGAGGCCTGGACGCCGGGTTCCAGCTGGAAGCGCACGGCATAGTGGGCGGCGATGGCGCGGACGACATCCTTCTGGCCGGCGGCGGGGTGAAGCCGCTCCTCGGCCCGCAGCTCGTCCAGACGCTGGTCCAGATAGAGCCGGCGCTGATGCAGCAGGCCATAGTCGTGAACCCAGCCGTCGTGTTCGACCTCCAGCCAGACGGCACCCTCGCCGTCACGCTGCTGCACATCGACATGCAACGGCCGTCCCATCAGCCGGTGGCCCATCAACCCGGCCTTCCAGCCGCCCAGGGGCTCGCCGGTCGAGCCTTCGCCCAGGGTCAGGGTCGAGTGGCCCGGCGGCAGACGCAGGCCCTGACGGTCACCGGCCCGGGGTGTCCAGCCGCAGCCGGTAACCAGACGGTCCTTGCCGCAGACGATTTCCAGTGCCATCGGCTGGGCGCAGGCTGCACCGGACCAGACCCCGCGCGCCGGTCCGGCAACATCGGCCACGATGGTCAGCAGCGGACTGCGGATGCGGGCGATGCCGCTGACGATCCGCGTGGGCTGGTCGGCGGCAGGGGTCTCGTCATGGGCGCGGGCGGCGGCGATCCGCGCAGGTGTCGATGGCCCCCCGCCCTGCAGGGTAACCAGTCGTCCATCGGGCAGGGTCAGCAGGCGCAGGGCGACGGTCAGCCGCTGGATGGCACTCCGAACCCCGTCGGGGCTGGCTTCCGACAGCTGGGACAGGACATCGTCGAGCGTCAGCAGATCGAGGAGAAGCTCCAGCCCTGCTTCCGGGCTGCGCGAGGCGTGACCTCCGTCAGGGGTGACGGTGCGACTGAGGGCACCCGTCAGGCGACGCAGGGCGGTTCGGCGCAGGGAGACGCCCGGTGCCCCGGCCAGCACACAGCCGGCGATCGCGGCGGCGGTCAGTCGCTCGGCGCTGCCTGCCAGTCCGCCGGGCGGACGCAGCAGCTGACGTCCCTGGCGACCGAGGATGTCGGCCAGCCTAAGCCGCTCGGCGTCGGTGGCGACCTGCCCCATCCGGCGGGCGGCACAGGCGAGGTTGAAGGTACGTCGGGCCAGAACCTCCGGCCCCCAGGCAAACGGCGACCAGCGGGCGAAGGTCGTGCCCCAGGCCAGGGTCAGCCGCACCGCCTCCCGCGCGCCGCGCTCGCCCTGAAGCATCAGGGACGGCAGCCAGGCGAAGGCGTGGAGCTCGGTCGCGAACGACCGGTTGGGGCTGGGACGGTTCCAGGGATCCTCGGGCGCGGGGGCCTCAAGACTGGAACCTGCGAGAATGAAGCGGCCATCGACGGCGGCCTTGCCGGGGGCCGGCTCCACGGGACGGAAGTCGCGCGGGGTGGCGGCGAAGGCCTGGGCCGGGCGGCCCTTGAGCGTCAGGCTGTAGCCGGGCAGGCCGTAGAGCTCGATCCACAGCTGGCGGGTCAGCAGCCGGCCGATGAGAGTGGGCCACAGGCCGGGATCGGATGCCGCCCCGGTGGTTCGTACCGGGGTTCGCATCGGGGCACCGCGCAGCCCGGGGATCTCGCCGGGTATGGGCGCGTCGGCCTCGGGGCGGGAAAGGCGACCGAGCAGGTTCACGCGGACTTCAGCGCCTGGATGTTGGCGGCATACGCGGCGGGCCCGCCCCGGAACACGGCTGTGCCGGCCACCAGGGCATCAGCCCCGGCGGCGACGCAGGCACCGGCATTGGCGGCCGTGACCCCGCCGTCGACCTGGAGATGGGCCTTCGATCCGGCGGCATCGAGCAGGGCGCGGGTCCGTTCGATCTTGCGCAGGGTGGACCCGATGAAGGACTGGCCGCCGAATCCGGGATTGACCGACATCAGCAGTACCAGGTCGACAAGCTCGACGACCTCCTCGAGCACCGCCAGGGGGGTGCCGGGGTTCAGGACCACACCGGCTTTCGCCCCGAGTTGGCGGATGCGGCCAAGGGTGCGGTGCAGATGCGGCCCGCTCTCGGGATGTACCGTCAGGATGTCGGCCCCAGCCTCACGATAGGCCTCCAGCCAGGGGTCGACCGGGGCGACCATCAGATGGACGTCGAACGGCAGGGCGGTGTGCGGCCGCAGGGCCTTCACCACATCGGGGCCGATGGTGATGTTCGGCACAAAACGGCCGTCCATGACATCGACGTGGATCCAGTCCGCGCCGGCGGCGTCCAGCGCGCGAATTTCCTCGCCCAGCTTCGCGAAGTCGCTGGCGAGGATGGACGGACAGATCAGGGGGGCGGCCATGGACCGGGGATAAGGCGGGTCGCGGGCGGGAGCAAGCGGTGCCGACGCGGCCGATGGCCCCGCAGCGACTCTCAGACCGGAGCGGCAGAGCGAAGAAAACCCCGGAATCGCTCAAGGGCCTCCATGCCGAGATCCTCGTCATAGGTCAGGACCCGGCCCTTCAGGCCCGGTTCGTCAAAGGCATGGGTGGCATCGACGCTCCAGACCTCTACCTCGCCGCCACCCGAGACCACGGAGGCCAGGGCCCGCATGTGTCGTCGCACCGAGGCCAGGTGGTCGCGGCGCGGCACCACCGAAAAGACCCTGACCGCCCGCGGCCAGGGCTTGCCGCCGCGGCTGGCCGAGGCGACGCCGACATAGGGATAGGCGAAGAACCCTGCCCGGATCCCCGCCAGGGAGGCGGCCGGGGCGTCGCGCAGGCCCAGTTCGCCGCGACGGGTCAGGGGTTGGGCCAGCATGTCCATGATTGACCAGGCCCCGTGGCTCCAGCCGGCCAGCACCAGCCGGTCGGGATCGACCGCCGGCATGGCCCCGACGAACCGGACCGCGGCCAGAACATCGGCGGCCCGCGCCCGCCCCCGCAGCAAAAGGCCGGTGCAGACCAGGTGTTTGGCGAAAGACTTGCTCCAGCCGCGCGCGGCGAAGGAATCCACGATCAACGCGCCCCAGCCCGCCTCGACCGCCGCCCGGGCGTACCAGCGCAGATGATCGCGCACGCCGCCGCAGCCGTGAAAGATCAGGACCGTCGGAAACGGACCCTCGCCCTCTGGTGTCAGGTGTTCCATGTGCGGCATCAGGCGCCGCCAACGTGAGGCCAGACTGTCCATCGCTCCCCCCGGGCTCTGGTGCGACGGACTTGGCCGGTGACGTGTCGCGGGGTCAAGTCGCCTTTCGTGCGCGCCGCTTCGGCTTCGGGGGTACCGTGTCTTCCAGGAGACGCACAAACCGGCGCTCGGCCTCGGCGGCCAGTTCGGGTTGGTAACGCATCGGCGCAGTGGCCATGGGCTCGTCGAAGGCGTGGCTGCCTTCCGCGATCCAGGTCTCGACCTCGGTGCCGCAGTTGCGGACCATGTCATACACCCGCTCGGCATTGCGAACGGTGGTCAGGTGATCGGTGCGCGAGATCACGGCGACGGTCTTCGGACAGTGTTTCCAGGGCCGCATCCGGTTGAAGGCCCCGATGCCGATGTAGGGGTAGACCAGCCAGGTCCCGATCACCCCGTCCAGCGAGACCGCGCCGGGGTCCGCGACGCCGAGCATGCCGTCGGCCCGCTCCGAGCTCATGGCCTCCATGATGCCCCAGCCGCCGTGGCTCCAGCCGGCCAGAACGATCTTCGACCCATCCACATCCGGCCGCTGCGAAACGCCCAGCAGGGCGGCCAGGATATCACCCGCCCTTTGCGAACCGTGCAGCAGGATGCCGGTGCAGACCATGGCCATGGCAAATTGGCGGCTCCAGCCGCGCGGCGCATAGGAATCGACAATAAAGGCTCGCCACCCGGCTGCCTTCGCCGCGGCCGCATATTTCGGCAGATGGTCGCGCAGGCCGCCGCAGCCGTGGAACAGGATCACCGCCGGGCGGGGCCGGTCGTCATCGGGGCCGACCACGGTGACCTGGGGCTCGAGCATGGCCCAGCGGGCGGAGAGGGTGTCCATCGGGCAAGCCTAGCGTTTCAGGCGACAGGGTGAAACGTCGCGACAGGGGAAGACGATTTGCGCCAGTCCGGGCCGCCGTTCAGCGACCATTTCGGCCAGGGAAAACCCCTGCAATCCGGTGAGAAACAGAGGACAACTCTGGTCGAAGTGGTGGAGACAACAGCGACATTGGGTCGAAAAAAAACCGGGATATTGAGGACAGCGACGACAATCAGTGCCGGAACACGCGCACGCCGGTGAAGGCCATGGCCACGCCCGCCTCGTCGGCCGCGGCGATCACCTCGTCGTCGCGGATCGAGCCGCCGGGCTGGATCACCGCCGTCGCTCCGGCCGCCACCGCTTCAAGCAGGCCGTCGGCGAAGGGGAAGAAGGCTTCGGAGGCGCATGCAGACCCCTGGGCCAGCGAATGGGCCAGGCCCTTGGCCTCCCCCGCCTCCCGGGCCCGGATTGCGGCGATGCGGGCGGAGTCGCGCCGATTCATCTGGGCGGCGCCGATGCCGGCGGTCTGGCCGTCCTTCGCATAGACGATGGCGTTGGACTTGACGTGCTTGGCCACCGTGAAGGCGAACAGCATGTCCTCGATCTCCTGCGGCGTCGGCTGACGGCGGGTGACGATCTTGAGGTCGGCGGGGGCGATGCGGCTGCGGTCGCGCGACTGGACCAGGAAGCCGCCGGCCACCGAGCGATACACCTCGCCGGCCGCCAGCGGATCGGGCAGGCCGTCGGTCAGCAGCAGGCGCAGGTTCTTCTTCGCTGCGAAGACGGCCCGGGCCTCCTCGTCGGCACCGGGGGCGATGACGACCTCGGTGAAGATATCGGTAATCAGCCGGGCGTCGGCCCCGGTCAGGCTCCGGTTGACGGCGATGACGCCGCCGAAGGCCGAGACGGCGTCGCATTCCAGCGCCCGGGCATAGGCGGTGGCCAGATCGGTTCCGACGGCCACGCCACAGGGGTTGGCGTGTTTGACGATGACGCAGGCCGGGGCCTCGAACTCGGCCACCAGCTCATAGGCGGCGTCGGCGTCGGCGATGTTGTTGTAGCCCAGCTCCTTGCCCTGCAGCTGGCGCGCGTGGGCGACGCCGGGGCGGGTGTCTCCGGTGCGGTAGAAGGCCCCCGTCTGGTGCGGGTTCTCGCCATAGCGCAGGGTCTGGGCCAGCGAGCCGGCGATGGATTTACGGGCGGGGGCGGGATCGCCGACCTGACCCGCGAACCAGCCAGAGACGGCGGCGTCATAGGCGGCGGTGCGGGCGAAAGCGCGGGCAGCGAGGCGTTTGCGAAGGTCGAGGGTGGTGGTGCCGTCGGCCTTCAGGGCTTCCAGCAGGTCGGCGACCGAGGCCTGATCGACGCAGACGGCGACATAGCCGTGGTTCTTCGAGCCCGAGCGGATCATGGCCGGGCCGCCGATGTCGATGTTCTCGACCACAGCGTCGAAACCCGCACCTGAATCAACGGTTGATTCGAAAGGATAGAGGTCGACCCAGACGATATCGATCGGCCCGATGCTGTGGGTCGCCATGGCCTCGGCATGGTCAGCGGCGTCGCGCACGCCGAGCAGGCCGCCATGGACCACGGGATGCAGGGTCTTGACCCGGCCGTCCATCATCTCGGGGAAGCCGGTCAGGTCCGCGACGTCCTTCACCGGCAGGCCGAAGCCGGCGATGGCCGCGCGGGTGCCGCCGGTCGAGACCAGTTCGACGCCCAGGCCGTGCAGGGTCCGGGCGGCGTCCTCCAGCCCGGTCTTGTCGCTCAGCGAGATCAGGGCGCGCTTCGGTGCCACGCGGTCCGGCGCGGGGGGAAAGTCGGGAGCGGCGGGCATGGCGGCGTCCGTATGCTGGCGTGGGGTCGGGGGAGACGCGGGGGCTCTAGCACCGGATGGACCGGGATAGAACCGTCGCGGTCAGATCAGCGCGTCAAAATCCACGACAATCGGCTCTCGCCCGATCAGCGTCAGGAACCGCCGGAAGTCCGCCTGCGTCAGCGCCGTCGTCGCCGTATTGGTCAGGGGGTGGAAGTTGACGATGTCGGCATCCCACAGGGCCTTGTCGAGGACGAAGGTCACGCGCCGGTTGGCGTCGTTGATCAGCCCCAGGGCTGTCACCGAGCCCGGCGTCAGGCCGAGGGTCTCGTACATCAGGGCCTCATTGCCGAACGACAGCCGGTCCGAGCCGATGGTCCTGGGCGCGCGCTTCAGGTCGACCACCGTGTCCTGACGCGCCGAGATCAGCCACAGCCGGCCCTTCTTGTCCTTGAGAAACAGGTTCTTGGTGTGTGCGCCGGGCATGGCGGCCTTGAGTTCCAGCCCCTCCTCGACGCGGAAGACGGCGGGGTGGTGGTGCGTGGTCTGTGCCACGCCGTTGGCCGCCATCCAGTCCAGCAGGCGGTCATGGTCGAACGCGGGCTCGGGTGTTGGCTTGTCCTGGGTCATGCGGTGCCGCTAGGGATGGAGACGTCCCTCGATACCGCCCGGAGGCCCGCCTTGGAACTGGAATGCTATCCGATGACGGCGACCCCGCCCGACCTCGTGCCGGGGCGGCAGTCGCGCAACTGGATGGATGCCTTCGCCAGCCGCCACCCCTATCGCTGCCTGCCGCTGACCATGGCCAACACCACGGGCTGGGAGATCCTGTGTCCGATCACCTTTACCGCCGAGTGGAACGGCGGGCCCAGCCAGGCGGACATCATCATCACGCCCGAGCGGCCGAACGCCAATCTGACCCATGTGGTGACCTCGCATTTCTCGCGCGGGGTCCTGACCATGCATCCGCAGTATCTGTTCCGCACCCCGCCGGGCTGGGGCCTGATCGCCGGGGGGTCACCCAACCACCACAAGGACGGCATCCAGCCGCTGACCGGCTTGATCGAGACCGACTGGCTGCCCTTCCCCTTCACCATGAACTGGCTCTTCACCCGCCCGGGCCGGGTCAAGTTCGAGAAAGGTGAACCCTTCTGCTTCATCACCCCGATCGAGCACCGCAAGGTTGAGACCATGCAGCCGGTGATCCGGACCCTGGAATCCAATCCTGTCATGCACGGCCAGTTCGAGGCCTGGAACCGCGCCCGCACCGATTTCAACAAACGGCTGGCCTCGGGCGACCCGGACGCCGCCAAGGAGGCCTGGCAGCGCTACTATTTCAAGGGCGAGGTGCCGGAAGACCTGGGCACGGCGCCGGAGACGCATGTGAACAAGCGGCGGCTCAAGTCGCCGCGGATCGGGTAGGGTGTCGGGTGGTTGGTGATTGGTGATCAGGGTTTGAGCCGCCGTCGATGACTCGCCAGCCACCAGCCACCAATCACCAATCACCGCTTCTCACATCGCCCGCGTCACCCGAGGCCCGAGGTTCTGGATCACTTCGCGGGCGTCGAAGGCGTTGGCGTCGCCGGCGGGCTTGGCACCGCGGCCCATGACGATCTCGGCCGAGGCTTCGAACCGGTCGATCTCCCGCACATCGAAGTCGCGGCCGAAGGGGTCACCCCACAGGCTCCAGGACCCACGGCTGTAGAAGCGCCAGGACGGACCCCAGAAGGGGCTGTAGCGGTCACGAAAGAAGGGATCAGGAATCCCCTGCAGGCGCACGTCGCGATCGGTGGCGCGGTTGACGGTCGAGAACCAGTCGAATCCGTTCTCGGCCGTGATCTCGGCGGCGCGGAGCAGCAGGGCCATCTCGACCTGCTCGCGCGAGGTGACCGAATTGCCCGCGAAATTGACGCGATAGCGGTCGGCATCGACCCGCTGCTCGGAATAGCCGTAGCGGCTGTCGACCCCGGCCGGGCCGTAGGGGGTGGCCGTGGCGCAGGCGGACAGGGCCAGGGCCGCCGTCACCGCCAGCAGGGCGGGCTTGAGGAAACGAAGTCGCATGGGAGTTCTCCTTGAGGCGACGGGGCGGACCCTGTCGGCTGAACGGGAAATGGGCGGCGTGGTTCCGGATACCTGCAAGTCACTATAAGCGCGAAACAATAAGTACGGCAGCGGCCAGCAGAAGGATGCCGGTCAGCAGGGCGAAACCCTTGCGGAAGCGGGGTTCACCCATCCGCCGCGCCAAGGCTGCGCCGCCCAGACCGTAGGCGGACATGGTCAGGACGTCCATGCCGATGGTGGCGAGGGCAAACAGGGCCAGCTGCGGGGCGGCCGGGCGGGTCACATCCATGAAGGGCGGCAGGACGGCGGTGAAGAACAGCACGGCCTTGGGATTGGCGATCTGGACCATGAAGCCGTCGACGAGGGCGCTGCGGCCCAGGCGTATCATCGGCGCCTCCGGATCAGCGGCGTTCCGGAAGGCCCCCCGCAGGGCATTGATCCCGAGCCAGGCCACATAGAGGGCACCGCCGATCGAGATCAGGCGGAAGACGTCCGGCAGGGCGACGACCAGGGTCCCGAGGCCCAGGGCTGCGGCGCCGAACCAGACGAGGGTCGCGGCGTTCATCCCGAGGACGCCGGCCATGGCGGCGGCCTTGCCGCGCTGGACGCCGTTGGCGACCGAGAACAGATTGGCCGGCCCCGGGGTGACCGCCATCACCGCCATGACCCCCAGAAAGGTCAGATACAGGTGCGGATCGACGGGCAGGCTGGCCATGGCCGTGCTGTCGGACCGACGCAGGGCAGGGTCAAGCCCGGTGGGGTCTCATCGACCGGTTCGGCGGGGTGTGTTGCCCGGCTGCGCCGGACGGGCCGCTCAGTCGGCGCGGGGTTGGGTCGCCTCGGGGGCAGCCTCCTGATCGGCCGTATCGGCCGCATCCCGCGAGTCCTCGGCCTCATCCAGGGAGTCCAGGACGGTGCCGAGCGCATAGTCGGCCATCAGGCCGTAGGTGGCCATGTGCTCGGGGTCGTTCGAGGCCCAGGCGCCGTTGGCGGCCATGCCTTGCGCACTGGCCAGGGCCCCTGAGGTCTCGACCGCCGAGAGGGCCTGGGCGACGACGGCCTCGACATCGATAGCGGCCAGGGCCTGGGCCGCGATGGTCGAGGCGTGCTGGGTCACCACGGCGGTGAAGGCGGTGACATCAGGCTGGTATTCGGACCAGAGGGCGGCAATCCGGGATTCGCGCTGGGCCTCGGTCAGGGCGGCGTCTTCGGAAATGGCCTCGGCGCGTGTGCCGAACGCCTCCATCCGGGCCTCGAAGGCCTGGGCGGCCGCTTCGATGGCGTCTTCGGACGGACCGCGCGCCTCCTGGGCGACAGCGGCCGACATCGGCAGCAGGGTGAGGGCGGCGGCGAGGGACAGGGCCTTGATCATGACGGCGCTCCGTAAGAGGTCGCCGCCAAGGTCCGCCGAACACGGGTCGGCCTCAAGTGAAATCGCGGTAAGGCGACGGGATCGCGCCCGCCGCCTTGCCGGATCAACGGGTTACTGCGGCGCTGCGGGCGCAGCGGCGGCGGCCTGCTGGATCAGTCCAGCCTTGATCGTCGCCGGGGCGCCGGTGATCTGGGCGCGCAGGGCCGGACCCATCTGGGCCATCTGCGCCTGGGCCTCCGGCGGCATCACCGGCAGCTGGGAGGTGATGAAGGCGTCCAGGTCATTGGCGAAGGCGTCGGCCTGCGGCTGATAGCGGGCGGCGATGGCGTCGAGGTCGGCATTGGCCTTCACCCGATCTGCGCCGGCCGCCGTCAGGGCGGTCCGCATCTCTCCTTCCATGGTCCCCATGGCCTGCTGGAAGGCCTCGGCCCTGGCCTCGAAGGCGGCTT
The DNA here is from genome assembly GCA_019746095.1 of Caulobacteraceae bacterium. Lineage (GTDB taxonomy): Bacteria > Pseudomonadota > Alphaproteobacteria > Caulobacterales > Caulobacteraceae > Brevundimonas. Next base: position 24,658 of record JAIESL010000022.1, on the reverse strand, counting down.
CAGCCCCGGCGGCTTCGGCGACGGGATCCGCGGCCGGAGCGGTCTGGGCCAGGACGGGGGTCGCGAGCGCCAGGAAGGCGGCGACAGCGAGGACGGTACGAAGAGACATGACAGGGTCCTGAAAACGTCGCGGGAGCCTTTCCTCCCGACGACAGGGTGGTGCCGATCCCGCGAAAGCGCGAGCAGGCGATGGAATTCTAGCCCCGGTCGCGCGCGTCCCGCTTGCCCAGCACGCGAAGGCGCAGGGCGTTCAGCTTGATGAAGCCGGCGGCGTCCTTCTGGTCATAGGCAACAGCCCCGTCCTCGAAGGTGACCAGTTCCTGGTCGTAGAGGCTGTTTTCGCTCTCACGGCCGATGACGGTGCAGTTGCCCTTGTAGAGCTTGACCCGGACCGTGCCGGAAACCTTCGCCTGCGAGTGGTCGATGGCGGCCTGGAGCATCTCGCGCTCCGGCGAGAACCAGAAGCCGTTGTAGATTAGGTGGGCGTATCGGACGGCCAGCTCGTCCTTCAGATGCATGGCCCCGCCGTCGAGGGTGATGGACTCGATGCCGCGGTGGGCGGCCAGCAGGATGGTGCCGCCCGGGGTCTCATAGACGCCGCGCGACTTCATGCCGACGAAGCGGTTCTCGACCAGGTCGAGCCGGCCGATGCCGTTGTCGTGGCCGTACTGGTTGAGGGCGGTCAGCAGGGTGGCCGGCGACAGGATCTCGCCGTTGATCGAGACGGCGTCGCCCTTTTCAAAGCCGATGGTGATGACGGTGGCGACGTCCGGCGCGTCTTCCGGCGAGAGGGTGCGCTGGTGCACGAACTCCGGGGCCTCGACCGATGGATCCTCAAGCACCTTGCCCTCGCTGGACGAGTGCAGAAGATTGGCGTCGACGCTGAACGGGGCCTCGCCGCGCTTGTCCTTGGCGATCGGAATCTGGTGCTTCTCCGCGAAGTCCAGCAGGTGTTCACGGCTCTTGAAGTCCCATTCGCGCCAGGGGGCGATGACGCGGATGTCGGGCTCAAGGGCATAGTAGCCGAGCTCGAAGCGGACCTGGTCGTTGCCCTTGCCGGTCGCGCCGTGACAGACGGCGTCAGCGCCGACCATGCGGGCGATCTCGATCTGGCGTTTGGCGATCAGGGGCCGGGCGATCGAGGTGCCGAGCAGGTACTGGCCCTCATACAGGGCGTTGGCGCGGAACATCGGGAAGACGTAGTCGCGCACGAACTCCTCGCGCAGGTCGTCGATGAAGATGTTCCCGGGCTTGATGCCCATCTTCAGCGCCTTCTCGCGCGCCGGTGCCAGCTCCTCGCCCTGGCCGAGGTCGGCGGTGAAGGTCACGACCTCCGCGCCGTATTCGGTCTGCAGCCATTTCAGGATGATCGAGGTGTCGAGACCGCCGGAATAGGCGAGGACGACCTTCCTGGGTGCGGTCTGGGTCATGGCGGGTCCTTAGGCGAACGCGGGGAGGCGTTGGGGGCGTGTGCGCGCGCTTAAAGAACCAGACGCCCTGCGATGCAAGGGCGGGAATGGGGCAGGTTCAGCCCCAAGGCCCCCGGGGGGGCGGCGCGTCCGGTGCCGGGGTGGACGGCACGCTGGTCGAGACGGCTCCAAACGAGACCGCGGCGAGGGGCTCCGTTCGGGGCGTCGACCCCATCGTCACGCCCAGGGCCATCAGAGCCTTGACCCGGTTGCCGGTGGCGGGATGGGTTGAGAACAGGTTGTCGGCTCCGCGGCCGGCCAGCGGGTTGATGATGAACAGCTGGCCCGAGGCCGGATTGCGCTCGGCGGTCAGATTGACGATCCGGCGGGCGTGGCCGTCGATCTTCTGCAGGGCGGAGGCGAGCGCCTGGGGATCTCCGGCGATCTCGGCGCCGACGCGGTCAGCCTCATACTCACGGCCACGGCTGATGGCCATCTGCACCAGGCCGGCGGCCATGGGGGCCAGTATCATCAGGGCCAGGGTCCCGATGATCCCGCCGGGCCGTTCGCGGTCGCCGCCGCCGAAGAACATCGCAAAATTGGCCAGGGCGGCAATGGCCCCGGCGACCGTGGCCGTGACGGTCATGATCAGGGTGTCGCGGTTCTTCACATGCGCCAGTTCGTGGGCCATCACCCCGCGGATCTCGGCACGGGTTAGCATGTCCAGCAGGCCGGTGGTGGCGCAGACGGCGGCGTTCTCGGGATTCCGGCCGGTGGCGAAGGCGTTGGGCTGGTCGTTGGGGATGATCGCGATGACGGGGCGCGGCAGGCCGGCATCGCGCGCCATCTGCACCACATCGGCCACATAGGCTCGGACCACGGCATTGGAATGCTGCTCGTCGACCGGCTGGGCCCGGTACATCTTCAGCACGATCTTGTCGGCATTCCAGTAGCTGACCAGATTCATCCCGCCGGCCAACACGAGGGCGATCAGCATGCCTGTCGGCCCGCCCAGCAGATAGCCCAGGCCGACGAACAGGGCGGTCAGGGCCGCCAGCAGGGTGAAGGTCTTGAAGTGGTTCATCGCACGAAACAGGTGATCGCAACTGGCGCCGGAGAGGCAGACACCTCATGTGTCCGGTTCAACGCCCAGGCTCAAGGCGAGGCCGCTGTGACCGATCATCCCACCCCCGACGACGCGCCCCCCCCGGCGTTCAACGCCGACGTGCCCCATGCCACCCCCGAACGACCCCTGACGGAGGCCGCGCGCCGGGCCCTGCTGGAGGCCGCCGAGCGCCGTGCGACAGGTGGAGAGACCGGTTTGCCGCCCGAACATGGCGGCCCGCGCGGACCAGAACCCACCCGCTATGGCGACTGGGAGAAGAAGGGTCTGGCCATCGATTTCTGACCGGCTCGTTGATGCGGTCCCCGGCCTGTGCCCCGGAATGTTGGGCACCATGGTTAAATTGGCTGCCTTGAGGGGAAAGGGCGCGCCACCTTTCGCCCGCTCGGTGCAAGCCCGGATCAGTTGGTTTCCGAAAGCTTAAAACGACTCCGAACTGGAGTTCGGGTGATGCGCATACTCAACGCCGCGGTCGGCGCCGCGCTTCTGATCCTTGTGGCGAGCCCCGCCCTGGCCGGGGAACCGCACGGCGGCGGCCATCCGGGCGGTGGTGGTGGCTGCGGCGGTGGATGCGGCGGTGGCGGGGGTCATCCGCCACCCGCGCCACCCCCGCCCCATCACGGCGGCGGCTACACCGGCAACATCAATGTGAACGTCAACGCCAACGCCAATGCGAACGCCTATGCGGGAGCCTCTGCCGGGAGCTATTTCAACGCCCGCACCTATGACATGGGTGGTTTCCGGGGCGGTTTCGGAGGCGGTGGCTACGGCGGCGGCACGGTCTATGTCGGCGGCGGCTATGGCGGGGACGGCGGCGGCTACTACGGCGGCGGCCCGATCTACAATGAAGAGGTCTATGAGGGCCGGACCTGCGCCAGTGCGCCGTTCGGCTATGTCGTTGCCGGGTTCGGCCGCACGGGTCGCCGGGCCCCGGCCTGTGTAGCGAACAGCGGCGGATGTGCGGTCGATGTCGATCGTGGCGGACGCTACGGCCACAGCGAACGCCACAGCTGCGGCGGCGCCCGCCGGGAGGAGGACCATGGCTCCCATGAGGAGTCACGGTCTTACGAGCGCTACGGGTCCTACGAGCGCCGGGAATCGTATCGCGAGGACTCGTCCCGGGGAGGCGGCTACCAGGGCGGCCCGTCGCGTGACTGCGACTGCGACCCTGACGGCGGATACGGTGCGCCCTATCCACCGGCCTATATCCCTGAACCGCCCCGCTATGAGCCGCCGGCACCGCCTGCGCGCCCCTATCGGCCGGAACGGCCCCGTCCGTCGCAACCGCCGCGCCAGCACTACAGCCAGGAGCCCGGCGAGCGCGGCTAAGGGTTCTAGCGGGCGATTCCGTCGATCGATTCGACGATGGCCGAGGCCGCCAGCAGCGGATTGTCGGCCCCGACTACAGGTCGGGCCACGACCAGGTGGGTGGCCCCGGCCTCCAGCGCCGCGCGCGGCGTGGCCACACGCTGCTGATCGCCCTTGTCGGCCCCCTCGGGCCGGACACCGGGTGTGACGATCAGAAAGTCGGGCCGTCCCGCCGCCAGGGCGATTTCGCGGACACGGGCCGCCTCGAGCGGGCTAGAGACAACACCGTCCACGCCGCAGTCCAGGGCCTGCCGTACCCGCCGCTCCACGAGATCCCGGGCCGAAAATCCATAGCCGATGTCGGTCAGGTCGGCGTCGGACAGGCTGGTCAGGACGGTGACGGCCAGCAGTCTGGTGTCCGTCCCTGCCGCGTCGCGCCCCTTGACCGCACCGCGCATCACCTGCGGCTCGGCATGGACGGTCAGCAGATCGCAGCCGCCTTCAGCCACGGCGCGGGCCGCGCCTTCGACCTGGGCCCCGATGTCGTGCAGTTTCCAGTCCTGGAAGACTGTCTTGCCGGCGGCCCGAAGGTCGTGGGCCAAGGCGACGCCGCCGGGCCGGGCCAGAAGGGTCAGACCGATCTTGTAGGCGCTGATCGTCGCGCCCAGACGGTCCACCATGGCCCGCGCGGCGTCGAGCGACGGCAGGTCGAGGCCGACGATCAGGCGCGGATCGGTCAGTACGCGGGTCATGGCGTCACTCCTGTCGAACCGTTAGGGCTGGACGCGCGCACGTCTGTCAGCCTTGATGGACCGTGGTTGGGTGAATTGCAGGGCGAGGTCAGCAAATGGACGCGGTCGATCTGGGCGTCAACCTGTTCGTGGCGCTGTTCGCCCTGGTGGATCCGATCGGCAATATTCCGATCTTCGCCGCCGCCACGGCCGGTGCCTCGATGCGCCAGCGGCTCTCGGTCTCGGCCTTGATCTGCCTGTTCGCCGCCGCCTTTCTGGCCTTCTTCTTCGTCACCGGCCTGGGCCTGCTGCAGTTCTTCGGCATTTCCCTGGCGGCCTTCCGCATCGCCGGCGGCATTCTGTTGCTGCTCCTGGGTCTCGACATGACCCGCGATGACTTCCTGAAGTCCTTCGCTGACAACGATGCGGACAGCAGTCCCGCCGATGTTCGCGGCTATGCGCGGCGGCGGTTCCAGCGGCTGGTCGTGCCTTTCGCCATGCCCCTGATGATCGGTCCGGGGGCGATCTCGACCATCATCATCCAGGCGGGTGAGGCCTCCAAGATCGGCTATCAGGGCCAGGTTGCGGGCATGGTGGCCATCGCCGCCGCCTGTATCGCCACCTTCCTCTGTTTCGCCCTGACGGGGCCGATCAGCCGGGTTCTGGGCGAGGTCGGCATGTCGATCATCGTCCGGGTGCTGGGCCTGATCCTGTGCGCCCTGGCCATCCAGTTCATCCTGCTGGGCCTGTCGGAGGCCATCCCGGGCATGATCTCGGGCGCGGTTACGACGCCGTATCCGGACGGCGGGCACTGAGGCGGATCAGATCCGCTTCAGCCGTTTCGCATGGCCGCCGACCATGCGCAGCGCCACCCGGTCGGGCAGGTGTTTGGCCAGGCCGGCCAGCAGATTGTTGATGAGGCCCGGGGTGACCTTCGGCCGGTTGGCCTCGCAGGCCTCGTAACCGACGCGCGCGACATGTTCGGCGGTCTGCCACATCCAGGGGGGATAGGCCGATGAGACCTGCTCGCGGGTGCCGTTCACGTCGTGGAATTCGGTCAGGGTGTAGCCGGGGCAAAGGGCGGTGACGTGAACGCCGGTGCCGCGCAGCTCGAGGTGCAGGCCCTGGGACGCCTTGATAAGGAAGGACTTGATCGGACCATACAGGGTGTCGCCGCCGGTCGCAGGCATCTGACCGGCGAGGGAGGCGACATTGAGGATGCGGCCGAAGCCGCGCTCGACCATACCGGGGGCGAACAGCCGGGCAAGCTCGACCGGCGCGGCCAACATGACCTGGATCATCGCCCTGTGGGCCGCCGGGTCGGTGTTGAGGAAGCCGGCGGTGCGGCTGAAGCCGGCGTTGTTGATCAGGCCGTCGACTGCCAGGCCCCGGGCCTGGATGGCGTCGAACAGCCGGCGGGGAGCGGTCGGGTCGGCGAGATCGTCGGTCAGGATGGTCGAGGCGGCCCCCGAAAGGGCCAGTTCGTCGGCCAGCGCCTGCAGCGGGGCCTCACGCCGCGCGGTCAGGATCAGGTCCCAGCCCTTTTCGGCATAGAGCCTTGCGAGGGCCGCGCCGATGCCGGCGGAGGCGCCGGTGATCAGCACCAGGGGGCGCGACCGTGACGGCAGGCTCATCTCAGGCTGCCGCCGGGCAGGACGCATGGGGCGCGAAGGCGGCCAGCGAAGCCGGTGCCTGGTCCAGAAGGTCGGCGATGGTGATTTTCGACAGGGCGTGACCGGCGGCCTGGTCGGCGGCGGTCAGGGCCCGGGCGACCTGGCGGGGGATGTGTTCGCTGACCGGGCAGCCCTTGGCGCCGGCCGGGGGCGAGCCGAGGTGGGCGCAGCCGTTGACGGCGCGCAGTACGGTTTCCAGAGAAATGGCCTGCGGTTCGTGCAGCAGCCAGGCACCGCCGGAGGCCCCGGGCCGGGTGGCGATCAGACCGGCCTTGGCCAGCAGGGCGGTCACCCGGCGCACGACAACGGGATTGGTCGGGATCGAGGCAGCCAGAATCGCACTCGGCACGGCCTGGGCAGGCGAGCTGGCGCCCTTGTGAGCCAGATAGGCCAAGGCGTGGGCGGCTACGGGAAAACGTTGGCTATCGGACATGGGGCTGGCCTCAAGATAGGCGTCCGGAGCGGCTTTCACAAACGGGGTCTGATTTCGCGCCTGCAGCACGATTGAACGGCCCGCTGAAAGGGCCTAAAGCCTCGCCGCTCTTTTGATGGGAACCGCAGGTGCGGCGTCCCGGAGGAACGTCATGGCCGGGGCTTCTCCCCAAGGTGAAGACGGCGCCAGCACCGCCGCCTCAAACTCCCAGACTCCCGCCGACCAATCGGTTGCACCGGCCCATCCGCACCCTGCGGCGGCCGGCGAAGGCGGCCACGTCAAGGCCGGCAAATGGGGCCTGATCATCGGCGCGATCGGCGTCGTGTTCGGCGACATCGGCACCAGCCCGCTCTACGCCCTGCGTGAGGCCATCGGCCATGCGCGCGAGGGCGTCGGCGGCGATCTGGCCGTGATCGGCGTGGTCTCCCTGGCGTTCTGGGCCCTGATGATCGTTGTGACGTTCAAATACGTCATGTTCCTGATGCGGGCCGACAACAAGGGCGAGGGCGGTACCCTGGCCCTGATGGCCCTGGCGACCCACGCCATCGGCCGGCGCACCGCCTTTGTCTTCATCCTTGGTGTCTGCGGCGCGGCGCTGTTCTACGGCGACGGCATCATCACCCCGGCCATTTCGGTGCTCTCGGCGATCGAGGGCGTCAAGGACGCGCCGGGGGTGGCCGGGCGGCTGGACCCCTTCATCGTTCCGGTGTCGGCCGGCATCCTCATCGCCCTGTTCCTGGTCCAGGCACGGGGGACGGCAGGCCTGGCGCGGTTCTTCGGCCCCATTACGGCCCTCTGGTTCCTGAGCCTGGGCGTCCTGGGCCTGTTTCACATCTTCGACGACATCTCGATCCTGCGGGCCCTGTCGCCGCACTATGGGGTGATGCTGCTGATCAATGACGGCTTCCTCGGCTTCATCATCCTGGGCAGCGTCTTCCTCGCGGTGACCGGCGCGGAGGCGCTCTATGCCGACATGGGCCATTTCGGAAAGTCACCGATCCGGATCGGCTGGGTCGCCTTTGTTCTTCCCTGCCTGACACTGAACTATCTGGGCCAGGGGGCCCTGATCCTGGCGAATCCGGGGGCTTCGGAGAACCCGTTCTGGAGCATGGTGCCGACAGCGGTCTATTGGCCGATGCTGGCGCTGGCGACGGCGGCGACCGTGATCGCGAGCCAGGCGGTCATTACCGGGGCCTTTTCGGTGACCCAGCAGGCGGTGCAGCTGGGCCTGCTGCCGCGCATCGAGATCAGGAACACCTCCGAGACCCAGGCCGGCCAGATCTATGTGCCTGCGGTCAACAACCTGCTGATGGTCGGGGTGCTGGTCCTGTTGTTCGCCTTCCAGAGCTCATCCAATCTGACCGCGGCCTATGGTGTCGCGGTGACCGGGGTCATGTTGATCAACACCCTGATGGCCTATTCGGTCATCCGCCATAAGTGGAACTGGCCGGTGTGGGCGACGCTGGCCGCCCTGATCCCGTTCGGCTTCATCGATATGGTCTTCCTGACCTCGAACCTGCTGAAGATTCCCGACGGTGCCTGGATGCCGCTGGTGCTGGGCGTGGCGCTGGTGCTGCTGATGTGGACCTGGGTGCGGGGCACGCAGATCTTGTCGGACAAGACCCGCAAGTCCAGCCTGCCGCTGACCGACCTGATCGAGATGCTGCGCGCCCGCCCGCCCCACCGCGCGCCGGGCACGGCCATCTTCCTGACCTCGGACCCCGACGTCGCCCCGGTGGCCCTGATGCACAATCTCAAGCACAACAAGGTGCTGCACGAGAAGAACATCATCCTGACGGTCCGGACCACCGACCGCCCGCGCGTGCCCGACAGCGAGCGGGTGGCGATCGAGCCGATCTCGGACGACTTCAAGAAGCTGACCATCTCCTATGGCTTCATGGAACAGCCCAATATCCCGAAGGCGCTGGGTGTGTGCCGCAAGCTGGGTCTGAAGTTCGACATCATGTCCACCAGCTTCTTCCTTGGTCGTCGTTCCGTCGTCGCCGCAGCTTCGCAGGGCATGCCGCTGTGGCAGGACCGGCTGTTCATCTTCCTCACCCGCAACGCCGCCAACCCCACGGACTTCTTCCACATCCCGCCGGGCCGGGTGGTCGAACTGGGCACGCAGGTGGTGGTTTGAGCCGGGGACCTGACCAGGGGCGGAGCTCCGCTGCCCGCGGTCGCCGCATGGCCGACAAGGCCCGCGCCGGAACCCGTCCCCCGAAGCCCCGGGTCGCCGACCCCCGAGACGACGGCCCAGACATCGGCGTCGAGGCCCGACTGGCCGCCGGCGTGCTGCTGAATGCGGCGCTGGAAGGCCGGGGTGGGCTGGATACGGCCCTGTCGTTCCGCGAGGTCGCTGACCTGCCCGGTCCGGACCGCGCCTTCGCCCGGGCCGTGGCCATGGCCGCCCTTCGCCGCCTCGGCGAGATCGACCAGATTCTGGACCGCAAGCTGCAGAAAGCCCCGCCGCTGGCGGTGCGCACCATCCTGCGCGTGGCCCTGGCCCAGACCCTGGTGCTGGAAACGCCGGCCTTTGCCGCAGTCTCGACGGCGGTGAAGCTGGCCGAACGTGAGGTCAAGACGCGGCCCTACAAGAACCTGGTCAATGCCGTGCTGCGCGGCATCGAGCGCGAGGGCCCCGGCCTGACGACGGCCGAGTCCAACCTGCCCGAATGGCTCGCCGCCCGGTGGCGCGCCACCTATGGCGAGGCGACTCTGACCGGCCTGGCCCTGGCCGCCCGGGAAGAGCCGGCGACGGACCTGAGCCTGAAGCCCGAGGTCGATGCCGGAGCCGTGGCCGGGGCGCTGGACGGCGAGGTGATGGCGGGAAACACTGTCCGTACCGGACGTCGCGGCGACCTTTCGACCTGGCCGGGATTCGAGGACGGCATCTGGTGGGTGCAGGATGCCGCCGCGGCCGTACCGGTCCGGCTGCTGGCTCCGAAGGCCGGAGAATCCATCATTGATTTCTGTGCCGCTCCGGGCGGCAAGACGCTGCAGATCGCGGCCTCGGGGGCCTCGGTCGTGGCGCTGGACCGGTCAGACAAGCGGCTGGACCGGCTGCGCGCCAATCTGGACCGTACCGGCCTCTCCGGCGAGGTCTTCGCCGTGCCGGCCGAGGACTGGGACGACCCGCGCGCCTTCGACGCCGTCCTGCTCGACGCCCCCTGCACCGCCACCGGTACCTTCCGCCGCAATCCCGAAGTCCTGCGCGCGACCAAGCCTGCTGATGTCGCCAAACTGGCGGACGTCCAGCACCGGCTGCTCGACGCCGCCGCCGAACGGGTCAAGCCGGGCGGGCGACTGGTCTATTGCGTCTGTTCGCTGGAACGCGAGGAGGGCGAGACCCAGATCATCGCCTTCCTGCGCCGCAACCCGGCCTTCCGGACAGCTGTGGCAGTCCCTGCCGAGGTCGGTGCGCCCGACGAGGCCCTGACCCCGGAGGGCTGGCTGCGCATCCTGCCGTCGATGTGGGCGGAAAAGGGCGGGCTGGACGGCTTCTTCATCGCCCGGCTGGACCGCGTCGCCTGAAGGCGGAGGGGCGTGGCGGCGAACCCTATGGTGCCGGGGCCGGCGATACCGGTCGGGCGAGCAGGGTAACGTCTCCGGCGGTCTCGAACCGGACTGTGATGGTGGTGGGCACCGGCATCGGCATCCCGTTCGCCAGATCCGTCAGGCCCAGGGTCACACGTGAAAGACCCGGCGTCCCGTCTGAATTGGCCCCGGCCACGGTCATATCGCCGGGCGCGAGGCTTACCGCCGCGCCGCTGCGGGCGACCTGAAGAGAGATCGTTCCCGAAGGGCCCGCCGGTGTGGAAATCGACATCACGCGGTCGGGTGCGCCTGAGTTGCGCACGGTGAAGGCGACCTCGCCTTCCAGTTGGCCGCCGCGGTTCCAGGCCATCATGCTTCCCTGGAGCACGGTCAGACTGCCAGCTGTTACGGAGGCGGGGGCCGATACCTCGGCGGCAGGCGCGGCCACGGGGGCTGCCTGTGTCACCGGAGCCTGGGCCAGCACCAGAAAGAACGACAGCATCAGCCCCTCCAGAAACCGACGATCTTTTTGACCTCGTCCACCACCGGATCGGCGATGGCGGCGGCGCGCTCCGCGCCGTCCTTGAGCACCCGGTCGATCTCGGCCGTATCTGCCATCAGCCGGCGCATCTCGGCGCTGACCGGGGCCATGGCGGCGACGGCGAGGTCGGCCAGCGCGGGCTTGAAGGCACCGAAGCCCTGACCGGCGAACTGGGCCAGCACGGCCTCGCGGCTGATGTCGGCCAGGGCGGCATAGATGGTGACCAGGTTCTTCGCCTCGGCGCGGCCCTCGAGGCCTTCCAGCGTCTCGGGCAGGGCATCGGGGTCGGTGCGGGCCTTGCGGATCTTGGCCACGATGGTGTCGGCATCGTCGGTCAGGTTGATGCGCGACTGGTCCGATGGATCGGACTTGCTCATCTTGGCCGCGCCGTCGCGCAGGGACATGACCCGCGGCGCCGGCCCCTGGGTCAGGGGCTCGGGCAGGGGGAAGAAGCCGGGTGCGCTGAAGTCGTTGTTGAACTTGGCGGCGATGTCGCGGGTCAGTTCCAGATGCTGCTTCTGGTCCTCGCCGGTCGGCACCTCGGTGGCCTTGTAGAGCAGGATGTCCGCCGCCTGCAGCACCGGATAGGTGTAGAGGCCGACCGACGAGCGCTCCTTGTGCTTGCCCGACTTCTCCTTGAACTGGGTCATCCGGTCGAGCCACCCGAGGCGGGCGACGCAGTTGAGGATCCAGGCCAGTTCGGAATGGGCCCGGACGGCGGACTGGGGGAAGATCACCGAGCGCGCCGGATCAAGGCCGGACGCCAGATAGGCGGCGGCGATCTCACGGGTCTGGGCGGTCAGCAGGGCCGGATCCTGCCAGACGGTGATGGCATGCAGGTCGGCTACGAACAGGAAACAGGGCGCGCCCGTGTCCTGCAGCTGGGTGAACCGTTTCAGGGCCCCCAGGTAGTTGCCCAGGTGCAGGGCGCCCGAGGCCTGGATGCCGGACAGGATGCGGCGGGGGCCGGAATAGGCCGGTGCGGGGTTGGGAGCGGCGTCAGTCATCAATCGAGTCCGGTCGGCGTTGCTGCGCCGGGTTCACGTTTCAGCGTCGCCTTGAGCTCGGACACGCTGACGGCGCGGAAAAGCACGATGCAGGCGGCATAGACAAGGCCCCCGGCGCCGCAGACGACCAGGACGGCGATCTCCTTGGCCAGCAGGACACGGCTGAGGGTCTCATAGCCGATGCCGGCGACCACCAGCAGCGCCGCCATGACGGCGCTGGCGGCCAGGACGCGGGACAGGCGCGAGAGGAAGGCCGGCGACGGCCGCCAGGCGTCCTCACGCATCAGGGTGCCGGCCAGCAGGGAGACGTTGATCCAGGCTGACAGGCTGGTGGCGACGGCCAACCCCAGCACGCCGTCGACGCCGATCCGCGACAGCCAGAAGAACAGGCCGGCTCCGACCAGGATGGTGAAGACGACGGCCGCGACGGCATAGATCATCGGCCGGCGGGTGTCCTCGCGGGCGAAGAAAGGCGGGGTCAGGACCTTGGCCAGGACGAAGGCGGGCACGCCCCAGGCGAATTGGCGCAAGACGTCGGCGGTCCGGGCCGCATCGCCGCTGGTGAAGGCCCCGCGGGTCACGGTGGCATCGATGATGAAGAAGGGGATGACGAACAGGGCCACGGCGGCCGGCAGGGTGAAGGCCATGGCCAGGGTGATGCCGTCGTCGAGGGTCTTGCGCCCGCCTTCGTGATCGTTCGTGACAAAGGCCCGGGTCAGGCGCGGCACCAGGGCCAGGCCGATGGCGACCCCGATCAGGCCGAGCGGCAGCTGGTACAGGCGGTCAGCGTTGTAGAGCACCGACCGGGCCCCCTCGTCCGATCCGGCCAGCATCTGGCTGACCACGGAATTGACCTGCATGGCACCGCCCGCCAGGGCCCCGGGCACAGCCAGGGCCAGGGCCCGCTTCACATTCGGTGTCAGACGCGGCCAGGACAGGCGAATGGTGATGCCCAGCCGCTGCACGCCCCACCACAGAAGCCCCGCCTGGATCATGCCGGACGCGGTCACGGCGGCGGTGACCCAGAGAAGGACGTCTTGCTGGCTGGCGGGCACGACCCAGGAGGCCAGCAGCGGGGCGAGGGTGCACAGGTTCAGGAAGACCGGTACGCCCGCCGAGAGGGCGAACCGCCCGCCGGTGTTCAGTACGCCGGACAAAAGGGAAGCCACGGTCATACAGGCCAGATAGGGCATGGCCAGCTGGGTGGCCGTCACCGCCACCTGCATGATCTGCGGCTGACCCCGGTAGGCCGACAGCAGCCAAGGCATGATCCAGGGCATCAGCACCTGCAGCACGATGCAGAAGGCCGCCACCACCGCCAGCATGAAGGACATGGCCTCGGACGCCGTGACCGCCGCCGCCTCATCGCCCTCGCGGGCACGGACGCCGCCATAGACCGGCACAAAGGCCTGGGCGAAGGCACCCTCGGCGAACAGCCGGCGGAACATGTTCGGCAGCATCAGGGCGGTGGTGAAGGCGTCCATCATCGGCCCTTGGCCGAAGCGGGCCGCCAGGGCCATGTCACGGCCGAAGCCGAGCACACGACTGCCCAGTGTCAGGGTGGCTTGCACCAGAGTATTGCGGGCGAGGCTCATCAGGGGCTCGGAGAGAAGGTAGTGATCAGCGCTTATCCTGCTTCCGGCACGGGCGATACCGGGTCGGAGGCGGAACGTCGGCGTCCGACCTCGGAGACGTCGCGCAGGCTGGCGCGAACCGGGGCCGTCAGACTCGCCCCGGCCCGCTCTGCGCGGTCGAGCACGCGTTCGAGTTCGACCCGCAACCGCTCCAGCTTCGGCCCCGGCCTCGGCTTCCGGCCCTTGGGATCGGTGACATAGAAGCTGTCGACCGCCCGTTCGCCGAAGCCCGCGATATGGGCCGAACGGATCGAGAGGCCGTGGTCGGCGAGGACCCGGGCCAGGTCGGCCAGAAGCCCCGGCCGGTCGGCACCCGAAACCTCCACGACGGCGGCGTCGGGGCTTTCTTCCAGATCGACGATGGCTGTGGGCCGGACGTCGAAGGCGGCGCGGCGCGGGCTGGGGGCTGAGGGCGGTGCCGGCGCGATCCGGGCTCCGCCGCGTGCGGCCGCCTCCAGCGCCGTGATCAGCCGGGTCAGGCGGCGCGGCTCCGCCTGGCCGTAGGGGGCCCCGCCGCCATCCTGAAGCTCGAACACGTCCAGCGCGGTTCCGTCCCCGGCGGTCGCCACCCGGGCCCCGACCACATCGGCTCCGGCTGCGGCGAGGGCACCGGCGAGATCGACGAACAGGCCGGGCCGGTCGCGGGCGGCCACGGCGACGCGGGTCGCGGCATGGTCCGCCTCGTCATCACGCGCCGTCAGGGCCTCGGCCGCGGCCCCCGTCAGCCGGGCGCGGGCCACCAGTTCGGGATAGTCGTCCAGCGGATCGGCATGGGTGACGTCCTCACCGCGGAACACGCCTTCGGTGCGCTGGTATAGGTCCCGGATCAGCCCGCCCTTCCAGGCATTCCAGACGCCCGGTCCGACCGCGCGGATATCGGCCACCGTCAGGATCAGCAGGGTCCGCAGCCGTTCCGGATCGCCGACCAGACGGGTGAAGGCCTTGACCGTCGCCGGGTCGGACACGTCGCGTTTCTGGGCATAGTCCGACAGGGCGAGGTGGTTGCGCACCAGCCAGACCACAAACTCGGTCCGTCGCGGGTCGAGCCCCAGCCGGTCGCAGGCCCGTCTGGCGGCTATGGCCCCGTCCTCAAGCTGGCCGCGGTCGCCGCCCTTGCCCACGTCATGCAGCAGCATGGCCAGCATCAGGGCCTCGAAATCGTCGATCCGGTGGACGATCTCACTGGAGGACGGGTGGTCGGCCTTCAGCTTGCCGCGCCAGATGTCATTGATGATGCCGATGGCCTGCAGCGTGTGCTCGTCGACCGTATAGGCATGGTACATGTTGAACTGGGTCTGGCCGACGATCCGCCCCCATTCGGGCAGGAACCGGCCGAGCAGGCCTGTCTCGTTCATCAGGGTCAGGACCCGGTACGGGCGCTGGCCATGGGCGAGGATGTCAAGGAAGGCGCGTGTCGCCTCGGGGTCGCGGCGCAGCGAGGGGGTGACCAGCGACAGCGACCGGCTGACCGCGGAAAAGGCGTCCGGGTGCAGGTCGAGGTCGTGCTCGTCAGCTGTGCGGAACAGCATCAGCAGCTTTTCGGGGGCTGCGTTGAAGATCTCCGGGCCCGTGACCGAAAGGCGACCGGCCTCCTCCGTGAAGCCTTCGACCCCCAGCTTGCGTTTCCGCCCCGGGATCAGTCGCGACAGGCTCAATGTCGGCTTCTGCTGGCGTGCTTCCAGCTTGGCGGACAGGGCGCGGGTCAGGGCACCGACGTCGCGGGCGACGAGGAAATACCGTCGCATGAACCGTTCGACCGCCGGCTCGTCCCCGCGACCGCGCCAGCCCATCCGCCGCGCCACCTCGGGCTGGAGATCGAAGGTCAGTTTTTCTTCCGGCCGCCCGGCCGTGAGATGCAGATGGGCGCGGACCCGCCACAGGAAGTCGAAGGCTTCCTCGAACGTCCGCCGTTCTCGCGCGGTCAGCAGGCCATCCATGACCCGGGCCCCCAGCGGGCTGTCCGGTGCCAGGCATCGGGCGATCCAGAACAGGGTGTTGAGGTCGCGCAGGCCGCCCTTGCCGTCCTTGACGTTGGGCTCGACCCGGTAGCGAACTGCGCCGGACTTCTGGTGGCGGACGTCCCGCTCCTCCAGCTTGGCGGCGATGAAGGCGCGGGGGTCGGCCCTGACCACCTGGGCGCGGAACTTGGTGATGAAATCCCCGGCCAGCCGTTCGTCTCCGGCCAGGGGCCGGGCCTCCAGCAGGGCGGTGCGCACCGTCATGTCGGATCTCGCGAGGGCCAGGCATTCGTCGACCGACCGCGCCGACTGCCCGACCTTCAGCCCCAGGTCCCAAAGGACGTAGAGCATGAATTCGATCACCTGTTCGGTGCGCGGGATCGGCTTCCACGGCCGCAGGAACAGCAGGTCGAGGTCGGAGAAGGGGGCCAGCACGCCGCGTCCATAGCCGCCGACAGCGATCAGACTCAGCCGCTCGGCCTCGCTGGGGTTGGCGGCCGGATAGAGGATGTCGGTGGTAAACCGCCACAGGGCGGTCAGAAGGTCGTCGGCGGCGGCGGAATAGAGCCGGGCCACCTCGACGCCGTCGCCACCCGCGTCCAGACGGCGGGCGATCCGTGCACGGGCGGCCTCCCAGGAGTCCTTCAGCATCACCGCCACCGCCTTGCGCACATCGGGCGCAGACGCGGCCTCGACCAGCCGGTCGTCCAGGGCGTCGGTCACCGGCGGCCCAGACCCTTGAGCCGGTAGAGGGCTTCCAGCGCCTCGCGTGGCGACAATTCATCGGGCTCGATGGCCTGCAGGGCGTCCTCGACGGCTGACGACCGCGGCGGCTGCGGCTCCGCCACGGCGAACAGGGGCAGGTCGTCGAGGCTGACGACGGTGGCCTTCTCGCCCTCGAGCCGGTCCAGTACTTCGCGGGCGCGGCTGACGACGGCGGCGGGCACTCCGGCCAGTTTCGCGACCTGGACACCGTAGGAGCGGTCGGCCGCGCCGGGTCGGGCCTCATGCAGGAAGACCAGGTCGCCGTTCCATTCCCGCGCCGCCATCGACAGGTTGCAGACATGGGCCAGCCGCGTCTCCAGCCCTGCCAGCTCGTGATAGTGGGTGGCGAACAGGGTCCGGGTGCGGTTGCGGTCGTGCAGGGCCTCGGCCACCGCCCAGGCAATGGCGAGACCGTCCCAGGTGGCCGTGCCCCGGCCGATCTCGTCCAGCACCACAAAGCTGCGATCGGTGGCCTGGGTCAGGATGGCGGCGGTCTCGACCATCTCGGTCATGAAGGTGGAGCGTCCGCGGGCCAGATCGTCGCCGGCGCCGACGCGGCTGAACAGCCGGTCGACCACGCCCAGCCGCATGGCCCTGGCCGGCACGAAGGCTCCGGCCTGGGCCAGCACGACCAGCAGGGCATTCTGGCGCAGGAAGGTCGACTTGCCGGCCATGTTCGGCCCGGTGACGATCGACAGGCGCGAGGCCGCCATGCCTGATCCGTCCAGCCGGCAGTCATTGGGCGTATAGGGCGACCCGTGCGTCTTCACCGCCGCCTCGACCACCGGGTGCCGGCCGGCGGTGATCTCGAAACAGGTGGTGTCGTCGATGGCCGGGCGGACGCCGCCGACCTCCTCGGCCCATTCCGCCAGGGCGGCATGGGCATCGAGTTCGGCCAGGGCCTCGGCCACGGCCTGAAGCGGTCGGGCCAGGGACTGGACCGTGGTTCTCCAGACCTCGAAGGTTTCGCCCTCGATGGCCAGGGCGCGATAGCCCGCCTGGCTGATCTTCGCGTCCAGTTCGGACAGTTCGACGGTGGTGAACCGGACCTGGTTGGCCAGGGTCTGGCGGTGGATGAAGGGGCTTTCGCCGGTCGGCCGGAGCAGGGGTTCGGCGGCCTTGGCGCTGGTCTCAAGGAAATAGCCGAGCACGGCGTTGTGGCGGACCTTGAACGGCACGCCCGCCTCGGCCACGGCCCGGGCCTCGAGATCGGCGACCACGCGGCGACTGTCGTCGCGCAGACGGCGGGCCTCTTCCAGTTCAGGGCGGTAGCCGGCCGCGACGAAGCCGCCGTCGCGGGCCAGATGCGGCGGCTCGGCCACCAGGCCTTGCGCCAGATCGACCAGCAGCCGGCCCAGATCGGGCGACAGGGTCAGTCGGTCGAGGCAGGCGATGATCCGCGCCGGCGGACCGGACAGGGGCTCGCGCGCCGGCGGAAACAGGCCGGCGATGCCCTCGGCGATCGACAGGCCGGTGCGGATGGCGGCCAGATCGCGCGGTCCGCCGCGGCCCAGAACCAGTCGCGAGACGGCGCGGGCCACGTCGGAGGAGGCCCTTAGTCCGTCGCGCAGATCCCGGCGCAGGTCGCGGCGCTCCAGCAGCCATTCGACCGCGTCGAGTCCATGATTGATTGCGGCCGGGTCGCGGAGCGGCCGGGCGATCCGTTCGGCCAGTGCGCGCGCCCCGCCCGAGGTGACGGTGCGGTCGATACAGGCCAGCAGCGATCCTTCGCGCTCGCCGCGCTGGGTGCGGTCGATTTCGAGGCTCAGCCGGGTCGCCGGGTCGATGGCGAGGAAGCCGCTATCGCCCGAGCGGCGCGGCGGAGACAGGGCGGGAATCTTTCCGGCCTGGGTGGTCTCCAGATAGGCGGCGATCAAGCCGAGGGCCGAAACCTCAGCCTCCTCGAAGGCCCCGAAACCATCCAGGGAGGCGACGCCGTACAGCCGCTCGACGCGGGCCCGGGCCCCGACCGGCTCGGCCAGCGCCTGGGGCAGGGCCTGGACCACCCCGCCCGAACCGTCGAGCGCGGCCTTCGTCGCCTCGTCCGAGAACAGGCGGTCGGGCACCAGCACTTCCGACGCCCGGAAGGAGGCGAGGGTGGCCCCGAGGTCCTCCAGCGAACAGGCCACGGCGTCGACCGAACCGGCGGACAGTTCGACCACGGCCACGGCGGCGCGGCCCTTGCGCACCGAGACGGCAGCGAGACGATTGGCCCCGCGGGCGTCCAGCAGACTGTCCTCGGTCAGGGTGCCGGGGGTGACGACCCGGACGATGTCGCGGTGGACCACGGCCTTGGAGCCGCGCTTGCGGGCCTCCGACGGGGCCTCCAGCTGTTCGCAGATGGCGGCCTTGAACCCCTGGCGGATCAGCCGCGCCAGATAGCCGTCCAGGGCGTGCACCGGCACCCCGGCCATGGGGATGTCCTCGCCCTGGTGCTTGCCGCGTTTGGTCAGGGTGATGCCGAGGGCCTTCGAGGCGATCTCGGCGTCCTTGAAGAACAGTTCGTAGAAGTCGCCCATGCGGAAGAAGACGATGGCGTCCGGCTGGCTGGCCTTGGCTGCCAGGAACTGGGCCATGACCGGCGTCGTCCCCTCGGTGGACGGGACGGCGTCGGCTGTCGGGGGATGGACGAGGGGGGCGTTCATGGGACGGTGACAGGGTGAAGGATTGCGGGGATGCGCTCAAGCGGAATGGCGCGTCCTTGCACAGGCCCTGATGGCCTGCTACAAACCCGGCAGGCGGTTAAGGGAACGCGGTGTGATGCCGCGGCTGTGCCCGCAACTGTAGGCGGCGAGATTGTCGTCCGATCCGGAAGTCCGCTTCCGGCGCCACTGGGAAACCGGGAAGGCGTGGACTTCGATTTTTGACCCGCAAGCCAGGAGACCTGGCCGCCGATGTCGCTCGTCCGCTGTCCGGGACCAGACAGAGGCGTGGGGTCAACCCTTCCGCCTGTGCGGAAGACTGTTCCGTCGAAGCGACCCGATCCCAGCGCCGCGCCCCTTCCGGGGGCCGGGTCGGTCGCTTTCACATGCCGCCGCGCAGCGCCAGCGCGGGGCTGACGGAGATCTGCGCCATGACGCGATCCATCCTCCATGCCACGGCTGCGGCCGTGCTCCTGCCCCTGCCTGCCTGGGCGGGGACGGCCGACGACCCGGCCGCGACCCTGCCCGAGGTGGTGGTCACAGCCACGCGCCTGCCGGCCATCATCACCGATACGCCGGGGGCGCGGGTCATCGACAGGCGTGCCCTTGACCAGCGCGGCGCGGTCTTCGCCGCCGATATCCTGACTGACGTGCCCGGCCTGTCGGTGGTGCGTTCCGGAGCCTTCGGCGGTGTCGCCCAGGTGCGGATGCGCGGGGCCGCGCCGGGCAAGACCCTGGTCCTGGTCGACGGCGTGCCGGTCAATGACCCGGCGGAGATCAACGGGGCCTTCGACTTCTCGGGCCTTGAGCTGTCGGACGTCGAGCGGATCGAGGTGCTGTCGGGACCGCAGTCGTCCCTGTGGGGTTCCGACGCCATCGGCGGGGTCATCGCCTTCACCACCCGCGATCCTGACGGCCTGGCCGCCGAGCTGGAGGGGGGGTCGTTCGACACCGTGCGGAGCCGGCTGTCGGCGGGGGTCTCGACCGAAGGCCATGGCTTCGGGGCCTGGATCTCGCAGTTCCGGACCGACGGCATTTCGGCGGCGGACGTGGTCGACGGCAATCCGGAGGCCGACGGCTTCGCCTCGACCACGGCCGGGGCGCGGGGGCGTTATGCCTTCACCGCGCAGGTGGCTGTGGACGGGGGCCTGCGCTGGACCGACAGCGAGGCCGACATCGACGGCTTTCCGGCCCCGGCCTACGCCCTGGCCGATACGCCGGACAGCCACTCCAGCCGGCAATGGTCGGGCTTCGGCCGCCTGCGACTGACGGGGCCGGGCCTCGCGCACCAGTTCAGCCTTTCGGCCTCGGACATGGTGCGAGAGACAGTCTCGGCCTTCCCCTCGACCTTTGAGGCGGATCGACGGGCCGTGCGGTGGCAGGCGGACGGCGCGGTTGCGGGCCTGGACTTCGTCATCGGCGCGGAACGGGAATCGACCCGGGGCAGTCTGTCGACAGGGATGACCGAACAGCTGGGCACGACCTCGGCCTTCGCCACGGGGCGGATCAAGCCGGCGAACGGGCTCAGCCTGACCGGGGCCCTGCGGTTCGACGATACGGACGATTTCGGCACCAGGGTCACCGGCCGGGTCTCGGGGGCGCTGGACGCCGGCGGGGGAGTCATCCTGTCGGCGGCCTGGGGGACCGGGTTCAAGGCCCCTTCGATCAGCCAGGCGGTGTGCGACTTCTGTGTGTCGTCCCTGCCGTTCCCGGTGCTGCGGCCCGAGACGGCGGAGGGCCGTGAAGCCGCCATCGGCTGGACCTCGGCGGACGGCCGGTTTGAGGGCCGGGCGACGGTGTACCGGCTGAAGGTCGAGGACCAGATCACCTATGTCTTCGATCCCGCGACCTTTGACAGCGTCTATGTCAACGTCGCCCGGACCGCGACCGAGGGGATCGAGCTGGAGGGGCGGGCGCGGCTGGGCGGGGGGGTCGATCTCAGCCTGGCCTGGGCCTGGACCGATGCGCGGGATGAGACGACGGGGGCACGGCTGCTGCGGGTGCCGGAGCGGGCGGGGTCGGCGACCCTGGGCTGGACCGGTGAGCGGCTGTCAGGGGCGCTGACGGTGCGGGGCGAGGGCGATCAGGACGATGCCGGCGGGGTCCGTGCGGGGTTCGTCACGGCCGATCTGAACGGATCGTATGTCCTGACCGACGGCGTGACCCTGACGGCACGGATCGGGAATTTGACGGACGAGCGGTATCAGCAGGTGTTCGGCTATGGCGAGCCGGGCCGGTCCGGCTTCGTGGGGGTCAGGCTGCGCTACTGATGCGGCGGGAGTCGGCGGCGATGGTCGCCGGCTCCAGCTGCATGGAGGCCCAGTCGAGGGCCGGGGTCGGGGCGTGGGCGGCGGCGACCACGGCGCGCAGTTCGGCGGCCGAGGCGATGCTGGCGACGACGGCCGAGACCTCGGGCAGGCCCATGGCATAGGCGAGGGTCGCCTGCATCGGATCGACACGGGCTTCGGCCAGGCGGCGGCGGATGCGCGACAGGGTCGGGCCGTGGCGGTGCATTTCGAGCGGCAGGGCCTCGCCGCTCATGAACAGCAGGCCGTCGGCGAAGACCGAGGCGGCGTGGATGGCCACGTCGAGGGCGGCGAGCTCGGAGAGGACGCCGGTGTGCTGGGCCCGCTGGTCGAGCAGGTTGCAGCGCAGCTGGACGACATCGGGCTGGAAGCGCCGGGCCAGCAGGGCCGGGCCGTCCTCGATCGAGGCGCAGAAGCCGATCCGGCGGAACAGGCCGCGATCCTTGAGCACCAGCAGACGGTCCCAGAGGGCGCGGCCTTCGGCCCCGGCGAGGTCGCCGGCGCTGGAGACCAGCAGCAGATCGGCCCGCGGCAGGCCGAGCCGTTCCAGCGAGCGACGGGCGCGGGCCTCGACCCGGTCGACGCCGTCGCTGACCGGGACGGTGCGGACCGAGACCTGGAAGGGTGAGGGGAAGGGCCAGGCCTGGCCCAGCCAGCGTTCGCCGTCGCCGTCGGGCCTGGTGGCGACCCGGGTGACGCCGGAATCGGCGGCGGTCTGGAGCAGAAGGCGCAGCGATTCCTCGCGCGCGCCGGCCGGCGCAGGAACGGCGCGCTCGGGCTGATGCACGACGGCCAGGGCCAGTTTGTCGACCGGGGATGGAGAACGGCTCGGGATCACCCCCGGACTGTGACGACGAAAGTTTAAGGCGCCCCTTCCAAGACCTTGCGTGGAGCTTAACCGGCGAACGGCGGTCTTCGCTGTGAATGCCTTCCCCCGCTTGCGGGGGAAGTGTCGCGTCGAGCGCGTAGCGCTCCAGCGACGATGGGGGCTGGTCCCATCAAAAAGGAAGAATTCCCTCATCGTCCCTGCTCGGGCTGCGCCCGAGGCCGGGACACTTCTCCCGTAACCGGGAGAAGGCTCAGTCTGCTGCACCGGCGGCGCGGGCGATTCTGTCGAGTACCGCGTCCATGTCCTCGAAGACGTCTCGGGCGGCGATACGCAGCGTCCGTATGCCCTTCTCAAGAAGAATCGCATCTCGCTGCCGGTCCTTCGCGATCCTGTCGGGATGCTCATGTCCGATGCCGTCGATTTCGACCGCCAGCCGTGCCTCTGCGCAGTAGAAATCAATGATGAACGGCTCGACCGGGTGCTGCCGACGGAATTTCAGACCGCTTAGCTTGCGGCTGCTCAATCGCGGCCACAACTGGACTTCGGGGAGGCTCATCCCGCGTCGCAGGTCGCGGGCGCGATCAACGATGGTTTCCGGCCTGCCTTCGTCCTCGGGGTTCGGACCGAGCCGCAATGCCTCCAGCACGGCTGCGCCGTAGCGGTCGATTTTCGACTGCCCGACGCCCGAGATGCCCGCGAGGGTCGTCATGTCGCGCGGTTGTTTGATCGCAATCTCCAGCAGGGTCTTGTCCTGGAAGATGACATAGGGCGGGACGCGTTGTTCGGCGGCGCGGTCGCGGCGCCAGGCGCGCAGGGTCTCGAACCGGGCGCGGACGTCGGTGTCCAGGGTTTCCAGCGCGGCATTGCGGCCGGTGCGGGTGCGTTCGCGCGGGGCGGAGGCGGCGCGGGCGACCGGGGCGCGGACCTCGATGGTGCGTTCGCCGCGATAGACGGCGCGCACGGCCTCGGGGTCGCCGAGCCGGACCAGCGGCTTGCCCTCATTGGGGTCCTCGACCAGCAGGCCCTCGAACATCAGATGGTCGATGATGTCGCGCCAGCTGTGCGGACCGGTGTCGGCGCCGATGGCCCAGGTCGAGAGGGCCGCCTCCCAGGGCTGGACATCCTTTGTCCTGCCGAGCAGGTGGTCGATGACCCGGGTCTTGCCGAACCGCTCGCCGAGGCGCTGCACTGCGGCCAGGGCCTTCTGGGCCGGGACGGTGGCGTCGAAGACGGCGGGCGGGTCGAGGCAGAGGTCGCAGACGCCGCAGCGTTCGGCCCCGTCCTCCCCGAAATAGCGGCGCACGGTCTGCGCGCGGCAGGTCGCCCCGTCCAGCATGGCGAACAG
Organism: Caulobacteraceae bacterium; assembly: GCA_019746095.1. Taxonomy (GTDB): domain Bacteria; phylum Pseudomonadota; class Alphaproteobacteria; order Caulobacterales; family Caulobacteraceae; genus Brevundimonas. Next base: position 1,417 of record JAIESL010000022.1, on the reverse strand, counting down.
CTGGCGGGCCTTTTTGACCTGAACCGCCTTGACCTCTTCGGCCATGGGACGGCCCTCGAGCCGTTTCAGGGTCCAGGCGATGTCGGAGGGGCCGTAGAGGGTGATGCCGTCGGCGGGTTCGCCGTCACGGCCGGCACGGCCGATCTCCTGCCAATAGGCCTCCAGCGAGCCGGGCGGATCGGCGTGGATGACGAAGCGGACATCGGCCTTGTCGACCCCCATGCCGAAGGCGATGGTCGCCACCATCACCGCCCCGTCCTCGGCGAGGAACCGCTCCAGCCGGCGGTCGCGGTCGCGGGCCTCCATGCCGGCGTGATAGGCGATGGCGTTGGTGCCTGCCGCGCGGAGCGCCTCGGCCACCCGTTCGCAGCCGTCGCGGCTGCCGCAATAGACCACGCCGGACTTGCCGCGCCTCTGGCGCACCAGATCGATGACGGCGGCATCGGTCTTCGCCCGCGAGGCACTCTCCTTGGGGATGGCCGAGAGCTGCAGATTGGGCCGGGCGAAGCTGTCGACCACGACCTTCGCGTCTTCCAGTCGCAGCGAGCGGACGATGTCGTCGCGGGTGCGGGCGTCGGCCGTGGCCGTGACCGCGATCCGTGGCACGCCGGGAAACAGTTCGGCCAGCCGCCCCAACGACCTGTAATCCGGACGGAAATCATGTCCCCACTGTGAGACACAGTGGGCCTCGTCGATGGCGATCAGCGAAAGCGGCAGATCATGCAGGCGATCGATCAGATGCGGCTGCGCCAGTCCCTCGGGTGAGACATAGAGCAGGTCCAGCTCCCCCGCCCGCGCCTGCTGCCAGATGGCCGAGCGGTCGTCCATGGAGACGCCGGAGTCGAGCCGGGCCGCCGCCACCCCCTGCTGTTTCAGCGCCTCGACCTGGTCGGTCATCAGGGCGATCAGGGGCGAGACGACCAGGCCGAGGCCGGGCCGCAGCATGGCGGGGATCTGGTAACAGACCGACTTGCCGCCGCCGGTCGGCAGGACGGCGACCACATCGCGCCCGGCGAGGATCTCGGTCACCACCTCGGCCTGACGCCCGCGAAAATCGGCATGGCCCCAGACCCGCTCCAGCGTCGCCCGGGCGTCGGCCAGGGTCAGCGCGGGCGGAGCGATCAGGGTCGAGTCGGCGAGCATCGCGGCCTTGTGCCTCATTTGTTCCGGGGTGTCATGGGTGGCGGTGCGGTTCTCCCTCCCCTTCATGGGGAGGGACGGCGAAGCGCAGCGAAGCCCGGGTGGGGAAGGCCAGTCCCGCACCGGCGGCGCCCGGCTTCGCAATTCCCCACCCTGTCGGCGCTGCGCGCCGACATCCCTCCCCACTTCGGGGGAGGGAGAAGCGTCGGCGCATGACTCTTCGCCGCCTGCTTTCGCGGCGGTGCGGGGAGGGTGCGGGGCGGCCGGGCCTCGCCCG